>DASXJB010000167.1:0-20112 GCA_036497645.1 Xanthobacteraceae bacterium | reverse complement strand
CAAGCGGTACTGCGGGCGGTTCAATAGCTGAGCTTATCAAGCAAGACGGCACTCCGGCACACCCCTATGCGGACGCCAGTCAATGTCCGCTCAGCACTGATCTAGTGTTTTGGCCGAACAGTCGCTCGATCCCGAGCATGCCTCCCAGCATATCGGTCTGCTTTGTTGGGAAATCAGTCGTTCAACAATAGCGCCGGCCACCGCGGGCGCTTTCGGATTTTTGACGTTCACCCAATGCGCTGAGCGCTCCATTTTTGGGCTCGCCACTTCTGAGTGGCGTGATAAACTGGTTCAATCAGAGCAAGTCGGGGGACGGGCTCATGAAACGCAATGTATTCGCTTTGTTTGGAGTTGTGGCGGTGCTGCTTACCGCAACGGTGGCGCTGACGGTTTCTCGCGGGACGCTTTCCGCCGGCGGTGTTGGCAGCTTGAAGTGCTACAACACAGGTGGAATTGAAAAAGCGTGCTGAACGTCTCGGCGTCGCGTCTGTTGTTGTTCAACGCGAGAGCGACTGCAGGCCGTAAGCGACGAGACTTGTAAGCGCCAAAACCAGTGGCGCTGCACAACAAAACACGAGTACGACCTCGGCCGCGATGCGAAGCATCGGCCGTCGGTTCGCACCTTGCGTTAAATAGCTCATCTGACGCCATTCACCCTTTTAGTTCGCCACGCAAGGCGCCGGGATTTCAGCGTAGGGCAGCGCCGCATGGTGAACGACTGCGCGCAGTTTGGAGCGCGCCGGCAGCAAATGATTGAGATGGCCTCGCCAGCGGCGGGATTCTCGCCATCGCGATAACCACGCACTTTGGCCCAATCCAATATCCGCTCGATCCGGCCGCGAACACGTGAAGCCGTTTCGGGTCTCGACGTCCATATCGGTTCGAGGATTTTGCACATAAGCGCCGTATCGACCCCCCGACGACAGCCGACGTGTAAAGCGAGCGATCGTGATTTGTTTTTGATTCTTCTGAGGATTTCAGATGACAGCCGATGATGGCCGACGACACTTCGTTCCCACCCCTCCCCGTCCCCAGACCGGGTTCGCGGCGGCCGGCCTCCCCCAAGGCCGGCCGCATTTTTTTGCAGCCAATCTTCTTGCGCCTGCAGAGTCCGCCCGGCCAACGTCCACTGCGACAAAGAAGACGACAAAACTGGACCAACTTGGTGCATAATTCGCTGATGAGCATTCCCGAGCAGCAAATCCCACCAATCGAGGAACGCATTGGAAGCATGGTAGGAAAAATTATTGTTCTGGCTCTTTGTGCCGTGCTGCTTTGGGGCTATTCCACGACCTTCTTGGCGCAGATCGGATTATTCTGACCGGCAGGAACATCCGGCGCCCTCACAAAAAGTTCCAATGTGACTAATACGTGAACTGAAAATTGCTGCAGATTGATTTCGATCAAATACACAAGCCCTGCATATTGATTGAGTTTGACGTCAACGCGCCGCTTGGCCGAAGCATCGGCTGAATGGCGGCGACATTTCCATTCCGATCTTTATAGGAGGCTAACATGGGTTTGCTTGACGTGCTCAATGGGATGCAGAACGGCCCACGCGGGCAACGCACCGCAAGCGCTTCGAGCGGCACCATGTCGCCGATGACGATGGCGTTGTTGGGCTTGCTTGCATATAAGGCCATCAAGCGTTTCATCGCCACTCAGCCAAACGTTGCGACCGCCCAGCCGCGTGCACCGTCCGGAAGCGCCAGCGGCGCACAGGATCCCGGCGCGACTGCCGGTGGATTTGGGGATTTGCTTAAAGGCGGATTAGGCGGCTTGCTGGCAAGCGGGGCCGCGGGAAACGTGCTGAGCGGCGGCTTGAACGATCTGCTCAAGCAATTTCAGCAGAGCGGCCAAGGCGAGGTCGCGCAATCGTGGATCGGTTCCGGCCCGAATAAGGCTATCTCGCCAGACGATCTGGCGAGCGCGCTCGGGGCCGACCGGATCAATACATTAGCGTCTTTGTCAGGCATGTCCCGGGATGACCTGCTGAACGGCCTGAGCCAGCAATTGCCCGAGGTCGTCGACCAGCTTACTCCGGACGGACGGTTGCCGACCGAACCGGAAGCGGCGCGCATGGTCTGAAAGGTTGGCGTAGATTTACGACGCAGGGGGAACAGCGGAGCGACGTTGGTTCTTCCTGACGAGGACAATCGTCACAATCGGGACCAGCACAATGGGCATCCTCTGGATCATCGTGATCGGATTCGTCGCGGGCATCATTGCGCGCCTCCTCTCGCCGGGCCCAAATAATCCGGCCGGATTTATTCTGACGACGGTGATTGGCGTCGTCGGAGCTTTTCTCGCAACTTTCATCGGCCAAGCGATCGGCTGGTATCGGGCCGATCAGGGGGCCGGCTTCATCGGCGCGACGGTTGGCGCGGTGATCGTGCTGTTCGTGTGGAACCGTCTTGTCGCCGCGCGCGTGATTTCTGATCCTGGAAGTCGGCCCGGGACGTAGAGCAAACGTTCGGCTCCTGGACAGGACGACCGGGATTATTGACCTGCACGCGACGCTTCAAACAGGAACCAGGTGCGGCGCTCCGCCTCGTCGATCCAAACCTCGAGCAAGCTTGCAGTGGCGACGTCGCCGTGCTCATCGCACACGTCGTGCGTCTCGCGCATGCGCGTTACCAACTGCTTATTGTCGTCACGCAATTCGGCGAGCATGTCCATTGGCGTCACAAAATCCGCATCGTTGTCCAAGACTCGCTGCAAACGCGCGATGTGGGCGATCGAACGCAGCGTGGTGCCGCCGATTTTGCGTACCCGCTCGGCAATGGCGTCGGTCGTCGCAAATATCTGCTCTCCTTGTTCGTCCAGCATCAGGTGGTAATCCCGGAAATGCGGACCGGACACATGCCAATGGAAGTTCTTGGTCTTCAGGTATAGTCCGAACATATCAGCAAGCAGGATATTGAGCGCGCCAGCGAGGTCACGCACCGCATTCGGCTCGAGGTCCGTCGGCGTTGCCAGCGGAGCGGTTCGCAGCACTTTGGCTTCCTGGGCAGTCATTTGCGCTCTCCTTCGAGACATCTTGTGTACATCGCATATCCCGGCCGTCGGCGCGCGGTCCTAAAGTATACGAATTGTGCAGTCGCGTTGGCGCGCTGCCGCCTCTGCTTCCGCCAGCTTCTCCTGGCTCTTATCCCGATTGTCCTCGGGCCTTTTTAGATGTGTTCGATTTTGGACCGTGCGTTCAGGGAACGCTGTGGCTCAAGTTCCAGTTCCTTCGAGGTCGGCAGATTTTCAGTTCGTCGGATAAGCTATTGAATTTGCAACATTCGAGGCTATGCCCGGCGAGCCGAGAAGGCCGCTCGGAGTTATCAGCCGATCGGTTTCAGCTGCTTCGCGTATTGCTTGAAGCGCCGCACGTAAATATCCGCGGCGGCTGCGATCCCCTTAATCACGGCATCATCGAGTGTCCGCACCGCGCGGGCCGGAGCGCCGACGATCAGCGATCGTTCGGGAAAACTCTTGCCTTCGGTGATCAGCGCTCCGGCGCCTACCAGGCAATTGTCCCCGATACGCGCGCCGTTGAGCAAAATTGCGCCCATGCCGATCAAGCTGTTGGCGCCGATCGTGCAGCCGTGGAGGATGACGTTATGGCCGATCACGCAGTCCGGCCCGATCGTCATCGGAAAGCCGGGATCGGTGTGCAAAGTGGCGTTGTCCTGAATTTGCGCGCGCTCGCCGAGCTCGATCCATTCATTGTCACCGCGCAGGACCGCGCCGAACCAGACGCTGGAATCGCGCCTGAGCCGCACTTTGCCGATCAGTGTAGCCGTAGGCGCGACCCAATAGCCGCCCTCCTCCGGTAATTCCGGACGCATTCCGTCGAGTTCATAGATCATGGCTGTACCGCCTTGATGCGCGCATTCAATCCAAAACGCCATGCCAAGATCGGAAATTGCCGGCGCTCCGGCAAGCGGTCCATTTCCGGCGCCGCTAAAGCGAAATGCCATTGCAGCGATCGTCTGGCCCCGCTAGGAGATGCGAGGGCGTAACGACAATTCACGAATTCTGGCTGGAGTTTTGCCGATGGCTTTGCGGTTATGCGGTTGCGTCATTGCCGCCGTCTTCGCTCTCGCCGCCCCGCCGCTGCAAGCGCGGCCGCTCGTTATCGTGGCCATCGGCGCCAGCAACACCTCCGGCTTCGGCGTTGGCGAGCAGAACGCCTACCCGGCCGTGCTGGAGCGGCTCCTGCGCCAGAAGGGAATCGATGCGCATGTCGCCAATGCCGGCGTCTCGGGCGACGTCACCACCGGCATGCGCAACCGCCTCGACGCCGCCGTGCCAAAGGGCACCGATATCGTCATTCTGCAGCCGGGCGCCAACGACTTGCGTTTCTTCGGCACCAAGCAAGCGCGCACCGCAAATATCGCGGCGATGGTGCAGCACCTGCACGCGCGCGGCATCCGTGTCATCGTTTATGATCCGGATCCAGTGCCACGCGACTTTTATCAATGGGACGGCATCCACTTTAACGCCGCCGCGCATACGAAAATCGCGGCCACTCTTGCCGCGCAAATCACTGCTGCGGCAAAGCCGGTACCGGCGGCGCAAACCTCAGCGCCGTCCCCGGAATCACCGTCAGCCGCGGCGCCGACGCCGGGCAAGCCTTAGCAATTAAGTCGCACGTGCAATACTGCGGGCCGTGATTCGTTTCGAACCGGCAGTAGCATGACTGCGCATGCTCTTCCCCGAACAAAGACTCGCCGCGGCAAAGCTGCCGTGCTCACCGGGCCTTTTCTTCTTCTCGTGCTGCTAGTGGCGGCGGCGGTGGCCTGCGTTTCCTATCTGCTGTGGCCGACCTGGCCGAGCGATCCGCTCGCCCTCGATGTGCCGGCCTTGCCGGTCACCGTCGGCGGCGTGCTGTTCGAGATACCGCCCACGGCAATCCGGGCAAAGCTGCAGCGCCACCCTGGACAGCACGAACGGATCGACCTCGTCTTCTTGTGGCCGGAATTGTCGCCGCCGCCGAACAGTCGCGCCGTGCGCGACAACCGTCCGATTGATGAGGAGAACGCGACGGCGGCGTTGGCCGAGGTGGAAAACGACCGGGTGTTCGTGACCATTGTCGGATTAGCTGGCGTGCTGGCGCCCCTTGAGCGGCTACGCACGATCTATCCGCGCTATACCGTCCCGCAAGCGGCTGCCGGCCCAGACGGGCTTGCCGTTTTGCCGTTCCGCAGCGGCACGCCTTATGACGGCGAAGAACTCGTCTATGCCGCGAACAATCCCGAGCAGTTTTTAGCCCGCTGCACACGGGCCGCCGGTGCGGTCCCGGGCACCTGCATCAGCGAACGCGCGCTCGATGGCGCGCAGATCAGCATTCGTTTTCCGCGCGGCTGGCTGAGCGATTGGCGCAATGTTGCAGCGGGCTTCGACCGGCTGGCGACGCAACTGCACCCGGACAGAAAGTAAGGAGCTATTCCAGATCAGTGCCGAGAATGGCCATCTGGAAATTGTAGGAGCGCTCGTCGTCCTCGTCGTCGACAAATAAGACGCCGATGAACTCCTCGCCGACATATACTTCGGCGGAGTCTTCTTTCTTCGGCCGCGGCACCACGCGGATGCGGGCATTGCCGAACAGCTTTTTCAAATAAGCGTCAAGCTTGCGAACTTCCTGGACGTCCACCGCCTATCTCCGCGATCATGATCCGCAAGCTCATAGCGAGCTTCGGAATTGAACCTGATAATATCCGATCGTCGCTGCCGGCCTATGACGCCTCGGCGGCGATCGTCCCCTCATAGCTCGTCCTGAAACATTTGGTCCATCGAACGCGCCGGCTCGGGACAGCCGGCAACGCCGATCACTTTGGCCGGCACGCCCGCCACCGTGACATTATTCGGCACCGGCTTGATAACCACCGAGCCCGCCGCGATGCGGGCGCAATGGCCCACTTCGATATTACCGAGAATTTTGGCCCCGGCGCCGATCATGACGCCGTAGCGGATTTTCGGATGGCGGTCGCCCGCTTCCTTGCCGGTGCCGCCGAGCGTCACATCGTGCAGCATCGAAACATCGTCATCGATCACCGCGGTCTCGCCGACCACAAGCCCGGTTGCGTGATCGAGGAAAATACCGCGGCCGATTTTGGCCGCCGGATGGATGTCGCACTGAAACACCGCCGATGCGCGGCTTTGCAGATAGAGCGCGAAATCGCGGCGGCCCCTGATCCACAGCCAATGCGCCAAGCGATAGGTCTGAATGGCGTGGAAGCCCTTGTAGTAGAGAACCGGCTCGATCAAACGATGGGTGGCGGGATCGCGATCGGCTGTCGCCATAATGTCGGCGCGAAAGGCCTCGCCGATCGCCGGAACGTCCTCGAGCGCGTCGCCATACGCTTGGCGGATTAACTCGCCGGAAAGTGTCGGGTGATCGATCTGTCCGGCCAATCGGTACGCAATCGCGGCTTCAAGCGTGTCGTGGTGCAGGACAGTTGGATAAATGAACGCGGCGAGCTCCGGTTCGCGCCGCACGATATCTTCGGCCTCGCGACGGATGCGCGCCCATACGGGATCGAGCTTGTCGATGGCCGGCCGCGTTTGATGCTGTGCCATTGCAAAGCCTCCGGAAACTGGCGGGACCTTCTATCATATTGGGCAGGACCATGCCCAATACCATGACCCGCCCAAAGACCCATCAAAGGCCCGTGCCTATAGGCCATTGAATGATGAACTGGTTCAATGACCTATCATGGCCGCTGTGCCAAAAATTCGACCACGGCGGACTTAAATACCCGATCGCCGACCGCCAACATGTGGTCGCGCCCGGGGATAACAAGAGCTTTCGCCGCCGGGATTAGCGCAGCAAGCGCCTCGAGCGAGCCGGCGATCCGGTCGTCCTCGCCGACCGCGACCAGAAGCGGCACCGCGATCCGGGCAACGTCGCTGGGGCTGAGCGTCTGCCGCGAACCGCGCATGCAGGCGGCGAGCGCGTGTAAATCCGATTTGGTCTGCTCGGCAAAAGCGCGGAACATGTAAGCCGTTGGATCGGCGACCTCGGCAAGCGATGGCGCTTCGAGCGCCTCGGCAATCGTATCTGGCAATCCGACACCTTCGACCAGGCGAAAGCCGAGGCCGCCCAAGACCGCAGCGCGCACCCGATCGGGATGCGCCAAAGCCAGGAACGCCGTGATCCGCGCCCCCATCGAGTAACCCATGACGTCGGCGCGAGACAGGCCGAGATGATCGAGTAGCGCTCGCACATCCTCCGCCATGATCTCGCTGTGATAGGCGGCCGGATCGTAAAGTTTCGTGGAAGCGCCGTGCCCGCGATTGTCGAGCGCGATCGCGCGGCGGCCGGCCCGAGCCAATGTCGTCACCCAGCCCGGCGCGACCCAATTGATCTCTTTGTTTGACGCAAAGCCGTGGACGAGCACAATTGGCTCACCCTCTCCTTCGTCAAAAAAGGCGATCTCCACGCCCTCATACGTGAACTGCGGCATGCCGGGACCATACGATCCCGCCGCCCAGAAGCGAAGACGCAAGGAGATGTCGGCGAACACTGGTGATGTCGGCTTCGGATCGGGCTAGGCTAGCGGCAATACAGAACGGGAGGATCTTCATGCATCGGCTTGCCTGCCTTGCGGCTCTGCTCTTGTTTTCCGCCGGCGCCGCTCGCGCCCAAGTTTCGGATGATGTCGTGAAGATCGGCGTCTTGACCGACTTGTCCGGGCCGGCGGCGACCGCAACCGGTCCCGGTTCGGTCGCGGCCGCGCAAATGGCAGCCGAAGATTTCGGCGGCAAGGTCTTGGGCAAGCCGATTACCGTCATTTCCGCCGACCACCAGATCAAGCCCGATGTTGCCGCCGGCATCGCGCGGCAATGGTACGACGTCGATAAGGTCGATGTGATCGTCGACGTGCCGGTCTCGGCGGTGGGCTTGGCGGTTCAGCAGGTGGCCAACGACCGCAAGAAGCTCTTCATCACCCATTCGACCGGCACGGCCGATTTCCACGGCAAATTCTGTTCGCCCTATACGATGCAGTGGGTGTTTGACACGCACGCCCTTGCGGTGGGCACCGCGCAAGAGGTCGTCAACCGCGGCGGCGATACGTGGTTTTTCCTCACCGCCGACTACGCTTTCGGCCACTCCTTGGAACGCGATGCGACGCAGGTCATCGTGCAGAACGGCGGCAAGGTGCTCGGCTCGGTGGCACACCCGTTTTCGACCCCCGATCTGTCGTCTTTCATTCTTCGGGCGCAATCGTCCAAGGCCAAGATCATCGGGCTCGCCAGCGGCCCGCCCGACAACGTCAACGCGATCAAGCTCGGCGGCGAATTCGGCATTTTCCAGGGCGGCCAACAGATGGCGGGCCTCTTGGTGCTAATTACCGACGTCAACGCGCTCGGGCTTAAGGCGGCGCAGGGCCTGTTGCTGACGACGTCGTTTTACTGGGACACCGACGACAAAACTCGCGAATGGTCGAAGCGGTTCTTCGCCAAGATCAACCGGATGCCGACGATGTGGCAAGCTGGCGTCTATTCGTCAGTGATGCATTATCTCAAGGCGATCCAAGCGGCCGGTACCGACGAGCCGCTCAAGGTCGCGGCTAAGATGCGCGACATGCCGGTCGAGGATTTCTTCGCGCACAATGGGCGGTTACGCGAGGACGGGCTGATGGTGCACGACTTGATCCTGGTGCAGGTCAAAAAGCCGGAGGATTCGAAGTACCCGTGGGACTATTATCAGATCCTCACTCGCATCCCCGGAGAACAGGCCTTCGGTCCGCCCAATCCGGCGTGTCCGCTAGTCAAAGGATGAGCGCCGCTTGAGCGGTCGCGTAGCGCAATTTGCGGCGGTCGAGATAGCGTTGTGTCGCGCGCTCGGCCGCGGCTTTGCAGGACACGCAAAATCCGAGAAGCGCGAAGCCGGCCCAGAGCAGCCATGACGCGAACTCGAGCGCGCTTGCGGTGAGGACGATCGCGGCGCGACCGAGAACTTTGACGATTGCCCGTGTCTTGCCGCCCTTAGCGGCGGAAAGCCGCGCCATGCGCGACATGTCCCCCGGCTCGTGTGCGATCGCCAAGCTGTCCAGAGCCGCCTGGCTACCGGCTTTGGCCTCGATACGCCCGGAATTTTGCGCAAGTCCGACGAGGCCGCCGGCGCCTTCGATCTTCACCGCCTCGCGCGCGACGCGCACCGCAAGCGCCGGATTAAGCCGGCCGGTCCGGCGCGCCGCTTTGATCAGCGAGACGCCGACACGTTCAGGCGTCGTTGCGCCAAAGCTCGCATAAGTGACGGCGGTGATCGCTATGCCGACGCCGGCAAGTCCGAGAATCCACGGATCGTATTGCTGGCCCGTCAAGTAGCGCGTGCCTTCGCGCGCGGCATCGCGGATATCGCCGAACACAAACAGATCGCCAAAAGCGGTGCCAGCGAGGCTGGCAAAATCCGCGGGTTCGCCGGTCCATAGGCCATGCACGAAGCGGCCGGCCACGTTGGCAAACGTATGCTGGTCCGCATCGGTTTCGTTCACTTTGCCCGGAAGCGCCGGATCGATCGCCACGTTGCGTTCGGCCGCGAGATCGACAAAGCTTTGCGCCAGATCGACGTCGCCGGCGGCAAGCGCACTGCGGATCTCACGCTCGGCGACATCGCGATCGAACGTTGCGGCGAGCGCCTGGTCAGTGACGGCAACTGGATCGTCGTTTGCCGTCATGCCCTGGTGCGCGGCAATGCAGCCGCTCAGGAAAAAGGCCGCGGCAATCGCAAACAGCGCGCCGAGCGCGATGGCGGCCGCCGGATGGCGGCTGAGATTATTGAAACTGGCCGATGTCAGGTTTTTCATTGCGGTCTAGATCTCGTATTAGATAAGCGGCGTTTGCGGCTTTTTCAAAACACCGTGTGGAAATGGCCGGTTCCTCCCGCTAAGGTGGCTCGTTCTATGCGAGACAGCCCAACGAGCCCTCCACAGCATGACCGAACCCGTCGTTCCGCATTTCCATAATGATATTGGCGTCGCCGAGATAGAGATCGGCGCCACGGAATTCATGTGCATCGGCGCCATGCCGCCGTTCGATCATCCGCATGTATTCTGCGACATGGGTGATGATGCCGAATACGTCTGTCCCTATTGTTCGACGCTTTACCGCCACAATCCGGCGCTCAAGCCCAATGAAACGCGACCGCCGGAATGCGCGTTGAAAAGCGAACCGGTCTGACCGATTAGCGATGGCACTGCCGTCCTCGCGTACTGTCATCATCGCGGGTGCGGGCATTGGCGGGCTCACCGCGGCGCTGGCGCTGGCCCGCAGTGGTTTTCGCGCACTTGTTCTCGAACAAGCCGAGCGGTTGGAAGAGACCGGCGCGGGGATCCAATTGTCCCCAAATGCCACGCGTATCCTGATCGATCTCGGTCTTGCCGATCGATTACAGCCGCACGTGGTGCCGCCGGCGGCAATACGCGTGCTTGGCGGACGCAGCGGCCGCGAGATCGTGCGCATTCCGCTTGGCGGAGAAGCGACGCAGCGCTACGGCGCGCCGTACTGGGTTATTCATCGCGGCGACCTGCAGGCGGCGCTGAGCGACGCGGCGGTGCAGGACCTCAATATCGTCCTCCGGCTCGGGATGAGCATGGAGGATTTTGCCACGCATCCGCATGGCGTCACTGTTTCCGCACGCGGCACCACAGGTCTATGGACGGAGCATGGGCATGCACTGATCGCGGCCGACGGGCTGTGGTCCGCCGCGCGGACGCGCATCGCCTCGAAAGCGCCGCCGCGTTTTGCCGGCCGAACCGCGTGGCGCGCGCTCGTGCCGGCGGCGCAGCTTGCGCCCGAATTCCGCGACCCAATCGTTTATCTTTGGCTCGGGCGCGATGCGCATCTGGTTCATTATCCTGTGAAGGGCGGCAAGCTCATCAATGTCGTGGTGGTCACCGCCGATGATTGGAGCGGACCGGGTTGGAGCGAACCGGCAGGCCGGATCGATCTATTGGCGCGGCTATCGTCGCGGCGCTGGGCCCCGCAAGCGCATTCCGTCTTCAGAGCACCGGATGCCTGGCTGAAATGGGCGCTCTACGAGTCCGAGCCGCTCACGAGTTTCGCGCAAGGCGCGGCGGCGCTCCTAGGCGATGCGGCGCATGCGATGCTGCCGTTCCTGGCGCAAGGTGCGGCTATGGCCATTGAAGACGGCGCCGTTGCGGCGCAGTGTCTCGCCCGGGTGCCTGACGATCCGGCTGCCGCCTGGAAAAGCTATTCCGCGATCAGACGCGGCCGCACCCGCAAGGTACAGCGGCTCGCCGCGCGCAATGGCAAGCGCTATCACCGCGCCGGCGCCGCGGCTATGTTGCGGAACACGGCGATGCGGCTCCTTGGCGGCGAACGGCTCTTGCAGAATTACGATTGGCTGTATGATTGGCGCCCACCCGCCGGATTGTCGATCACCTGACCGGCGCGACAAGCAGCACCATGACCATCGGCGAAACACTGTTTCCGACGACGATTGCCGGCAGTTTACCCAAGCCGGCCTGGCTTGCGGCGCCGCAGAAGTTGTGGGCGCCGTGGCGGCTCGAAGGCGAGGAACTCGCCGCCGCCAAGGACGACGCTACCCTGCTGGCGCTCAAAATTCAGGAGGATGCCGGGATCGATATCGTCACCGACGGCGAGCAGGCGCGCCAGCACTTCGTGCATGGCTTTCTTGAAGCGGTGGACGGCATCGACTTCGACAAGCGCGTCGAGATGGGCATCCGCAACGACCGCTACAAAGCGCTGTGTCCGACCGTGGTCGGCCCGCTGCGTCTGCGTGCGCGCGTGCACGCCCGCGAAGCACAGCTCGCCCGCGCCCATATCAGAAAAAAGCTCAAAATCACCCTGCCCGGCCCGATGACGATCGTCGATACCATCGCCGATGCCCATTACGGCGACCGGGTAAAGATGGCGATGGCTTTCGCCACGCTGCTCAACGAGGAGGCGCGGGGCCTCGCCGCCGACGGCGTTGACGTTATCCAATTCGACGAGCCGGCCTTCAACGTCTATATGGAAGCCGCCGCCGGCTGGGGCATCGAGGCGATGCACCGCGCTATCGACGGGGTAACCTGCAAGACCGCGGTCCATATCTGCTACGGCTATGGCATCCCCGCCAATATTCAATGGAAGGCGACGCTCGGCGACGAATGGCGGCAGTACGAAGAGTTTTTTCCGGCACTGGCCAAGAGCCGCATCGATCAAGTGTCGCTCGAGTGCCTCCACTCGCACGTGCCGATGAGCGTGCTGAAGCTTCTTGAGGGCAAGGATGTCTTGATCGGAGCAATCGACGTCGCCAACGACGCGATCGAGACGCCGGAAGAGGTTGCAGAGGTCATTACCGCGGCGGCTGAATATGTTCCGCCGCATCGGATCGTTCCGTGCACCAATTGCGGCATGGCGCCGATGCGCCGCGACATCGCTGCGGCGAAGCTCGCAGCACTCGCCCGCGGCGCGGCGCTGGCGCGCAGAAAATTCGGCTGAGATTCGCCGCTATTTCGTCTTTCGCTGCAACATCTCGCGCATGACCGCGGCATGGCTGAGATCAACCTCGCGCGTTGCCGTTATGAGCGTCGCATTGCGGCCTCTCACCATCGCGCGCAGCGCGTCCAGTTCCTTCGCATGTTCGGCGAGCTCGGCGCGATAACGGCGGCGAAATTCGGCAAAGCGCGCAGGCTCATGGCCATACCATCTGCGCAAGGCGGTCGAGGGCGCGAGCTCGCGCGGCCAAGCAGCGATTTTCAGTTTCGCCTTGGAGAGGCCGCGCGACCAGAGCCGATCGATGAGAATGCGCACACCGTCTTGTGGGCTCCGCTTATCGTAGGCGCGCTTGATCGCGATCGATGAGGCGCGCCGCTTGGGGCGCGACAGGCGCGCGCTGAGGCTCGGCCTCTTCATCGATTGCTGCGCGAGATGACGTCGATCAGCTCGGCGACCTTGCGGCGCTGTTCGGTCTTGTTGCCGGACGCGATGGCATTCTCAACGCAATGCGCTGCATGATCGGCCAGAATTTCCTCCTCGGCGCGCCGTAACGCGGCACGTACCGCCGAAAGCTGGGTGACGATATCGATGCAGTAGCGATCGTCTTCGACCATCCGCGCAAGGCCGCGTACCTGGCCCTCGATCCGCCGCAAGCGCTTGAGCACCGAAGTCTTGACAGAAGTCTTGGCAGAAGTCTTGGCAAGTGTTTGCATTCCGCTTATATACCCCCTCCGGGTATCCGATTTCAAGGCGCAGGATCGTGCAACAGCCGGTGCAGTCTTCAGGTGAGATCGATCCCGTATGCGGGATGAAGGTCGATCCCGCGACATCGGCGCATCGTTATACACATGGCGCGCACCTATATCATTTTTGCTCGGCCGGCTGCCTGAAGAAGTTCGCGGACCAACCAGAGAAATTCCTATCCTGGCGCGGCCGCACCCCACAAACGTCACCTGGGGGCACCATCTACACCTGCCCGATGCATCCGCAGATCCGGCAGACGGAGCCTGGCAGTTGCCCGATTTGCGGCATGGCGCTGGAGCCTGTGATCACCGGCGAAGACACTGGTCCCAGTCCCGAACTGACCGACATGACGCGGCGCTTTTGGATCGGCGCCGCGCTAAGCGTTCCCGTAATCGTCCTGGAAATGGGCGGGCATTTTCCCGGCCCGAACCTTCATCATTTCATCTCGCCGCAGTTATCAGTCTGGCTGCAGTTCCTGCTCGCCACGCCGGTCGTCCTGTGGGCCGGGTGGCCGTTCTTCGAGCGCGGCTGGGCGTCGGTGCGCAATCGATCGCTCAACATGTTTAGCTTGATCGCGCTCGGCATCGGCGCCGCCTTTCTGTATAGCCTCGCTGCGACTTTCGCTCCGGGGATGTTTCCGGCCAATTTGCGCGACGACGGCATTGTCCCGGTCTATTACGAAGCAGCCGCCGTCATCACCGTGCTTGTACTGCTTGGACAGGTGCTCGAATTGAGGGCGCGGGAGAAAACCGGCGGCGCGATCCGCTCGCTCTTGAACCTCGCACCAAAAACTGCGCGACGGCTGCGTGATGACGGCAGCGACGAAGAGGTGCCGCTCGAACAGGTCCAGATTGGCGAGCGCCTCAGAGTTCGCCCGGGCGATAGCGTGCCGGTCGATGGCGCGGTGATTGAGGGTCACAGCGCGGTCGACGAATCCATGGTGAGCGGCGAATCGATGCCGGTTGAGAAACAACCTGGCGCGAAAGTCATTGCGGGCACCCTTAACGGCACAGGCAGCCTCATTATGCGCGCCGAGAAGATCGGCTCCGACACGATGCTCGCGCGCATTGTCCAGATGGTCGCGGAAGCGCAACGCAGCCGCGCGCCGATCCAGCGGCTCGCCGATATTGTGTCCGCCTGGTTCGTGCCGGCGGTCATCATCGTCGCAGTCGCGGCCTTCATCGCTTGGATGATGTTCGGATCACCGCCGGCTTTCGCCTATGCACTGGTGGCTGCCGTTTCAGTCGTGATCATCGCGTGCCCCTGTGCGCTCGGCTTGGCGACGCCGATGTCGATCATGGTGGGCGTCGGCAAGGGAGCAACCGCGGGCGTCCTGATCAAGAATGCCGAGGCGCTGGAGCGCTTCGAGAAGATTGACACGCTGGTCGTTGACAAGACCGGGACCTTGACAGAGGGCAAGCCGCGCGTGGTCGCTGTTGTACCCGCTGAAGGCTTCGACGAAACCATGATCTTATCGTTCGGAGCCAGCCTTGAACGATCCAGCGAACATCCGCTCGCCGCTGCAATCGTCGCTGCCGCAACGGCGCGCGGCATAAAGATCGACGCCGTGAGCGAATTCCGCTCGGTAACCGGCAAAGGCGTCACCGGAAAAATCGGTCAGCGCCAAATTGTGGTCGGCAATGCCGGACTGTTGGAGGATCTCGGAGTCCATAGCGCAAGCCTTGAGACGCGCGCCGATGAGCTTCGGCGCGACGGGGCAACCGCGATGTTTGTCGCGGTTGATGGCAGGTCTGCTGGAATTATTGCGGTCGCCGATCCGATCAAGGCGACCACGCCCGCAGCGCTGGACAGCCTTAAGGCGGACGGCGTCCGCATCGTCATGTTGACCGGGGACAATCGCACCACCGCGCAGGCGGTCGCGGCTAAGCTCGGCATTCGCGACGTAGAGGCCGAAGTCCTTCCTGAACAGAAGCATGCGATCGTGCGTCGCCTGCGCAGCGAACGGCGCGTGGTCGCGATGGCCGGAGACGGGGTCAACGACGCCCCAGCGCTTGCCGAAGCCGATGTCGGTGTGGCGATGGGCACGGGTACGGACGTCGCCATGCAGAGCGCGGGCGTCACGCTGGTCAAAGGCGATCTTGCCGGCATCGCCCGCGCCCGCGCGCTGTCCCGCGCCACCATGCGCAATATCCGGCAAAACTTACTGTTCGCGTTTATCTACAACGCCATGGGCGTGCCGATCGCGGCGGGAGTCCTTTACCCGCTGCTGGGAGTCATGCTCTCGCCCGCGATCAGCGCCGGCGCGATGTCGCTGTCATCAGTCAGCGTTGTCGCCAATGCGCTGCGCCTTCGCCGGCTTGCGCTGTAACGCCTACTTCGCCGTGGCGTGACTGTGGCTGAAAGCTGATGGCGTTGCTCGACTGACGCTATCAGCCGTAGGCGAGCGGCAGGCGGGGGCCCGGCCATCGTCCAGTTACTCGCAATTTCTTTTGTTTCACTTATAGTTTAGTCGCGTTCTTGATCCGCCAGATCAGCTTCACGAAGCCTTATGCTCACAGCACCATCACCGGCCAGCGTTGCGCTGCTTCTGGGCCTGAGTTTCTTCCTCGGGCTCGCGTTTGAAGATTTCTTCGCGCAGTCGACGCAGCGGCGACCCGGCGGCATCCGCACCTTTCCGATGCTCGCGCTTGCGGGCGGCGTTCTTTATCTGCTCGATCCGAGCCGATTCATTCCGTTCACCGGCGGCCTTCTCGTTCTCGGCGTGTGGCTCATCGTCTATTACCGGGCCTATGTCGGGGCTGCCGACGAGCAAGGCGAGCCGAATGTCGGCATCGTCGTGCCGGTTCTCAACGTTCACGCTTATGTCCTTGGCGCGGTGGCTTTGGCGCTGCCGCCCTGGATCGCGGTGACGATAACGGTGGTCGCGGTGCTTTTGCTCACCGGCCGCGAGCAATTGCATGCACTGGCGCGGCGGGTCGAAATCAAGGAAATCGTCACCGTCGGCCAATTTCTGGTCCTGACCGGCATCGTGCTGCCGCTGTTGCGAACCAGCCGGTCACGACGCTCACCCCGATCACCCCGCGCCAGGTCTGGCTCGCGCTCGTCGTCGTCTGCACGTTTTCCTATGTCAGCTATCTCGCGCAGCGATATTGGGCGGCGGCCGCCGGCGGCCTTTGGATGGCCGCGCTCGGTGGCCTCTATTCCTCGACAGCGACGACCGTCGTGCTGGCCCGCCAAGCCAAAGCCGAGGCGGCGCTGCGGCGGCAGGCGCAAGCGGGCATTACGCTCGCAACCGCGATCATGTATCTGCGCATCCTGGCGATCGTCGCCATCTTCAATCTGGGACTGGCGCGCGTATTGATCTTGCCGCTCGGCGCGCTGTCGCTTGCGGGCTTCATATTCTGCGTCGTGCAATATCGACGGCGCGCCGGTGCGAACAAGCAATCTGCGCAAGCCATGCATCTTGCTGCGAGCGCTAATCCGCTCGAGCTTGGCGCTGCCGCGATCTTTGCCCTTCTCTTCGTCGTGGTGTCGGTGATTACCGTTCTGGTGAAATCGCAGCTCGGAATTTCGGGCATCTACGCGCTGGCCGCGATTGTCGGCATCTCGGACATCGATCCCTTTGTGCTCAACTTGGCCCAGGGCGGGGTCGCAGGCATCGAGAACGCCGCGCTTGCCGCAGCAATCCTGATCGCGGCGTCCTCCAACAATATCTTGAAGGCTGTCTATGCCGCGGGTTTCGCTGGCGGCAAGGCGACCGCCACGAGTGCCGCTGCGCTGGTGGCGCTCGCCATTGGCGGATTCGCGGCCGCCTACGCACTCATGCTGCAGTGATGCGCGCCCAAGCGGCCTGTCAGCGGATAGTCTGATCGCTTTGCAGCGGAGAGGCGAAGCTGCAATTCTTCTCGGCCGCATTGCGCTGCAGCAGCTTTTCCTCGGCGATCACGGAATCGTAGTCGCTGCGATAGGCGAACGAACCGATCACGGCGCCGCCGGGGCTTTCGCCTGCCCGTTCAATAAGTCCGCGCAGTTCGTTCTCGCGTGCAATGAGCGCTTTGCGGCGCGCCGCGAGATCATCGCAGTGGTAAAGCGTGTAGCGGCCGGGATCGACAAACAGGGCGCCGGCGCCATCGCTCAACCCGCAGCCGGTCAGCGCGAACACGGCAAAGCTCGACAGTGCGGCGCGCCATCCGCGGCAGACCCGATGAACGAACGCCGCCTTTGGTGGCCGCCGATCGGCGAGCTTGTTCGGGTTTGTCATCGAGAGGCCCGTCGCCCCACTCGCCCCACGCGATGCCATTTGTGCAAAGGCTGTCCTCGCCAAAGGCTGTGCTCGCTCTGACAGCCCGATGCGCCGCAAATGTGGCACGTCACCGAAACGCCTTGGTTTTTCACGTTCCACCATCGTCAGCCGCTCTCCGAACGGCGCAGTGTTGGCCTGGAAATGAATGACATGACGCCCTTCTTCACCAGTCTCAGTCTAGCCATATGTGTCGTTACTGTTACAGTCCGATGAGGGGGAGGTGACGCGCATTGAGCAGTGAGAAATGCATTTCGATTGGTTCGATTGGTCTAATCCGGTGGCGTTGTGGTGGAGTTTTCTGGTCACCGTCAGCGCGCTGAACGTTGCGCTTCTCGTCGGCCTGCGTGCTGTCTACCGCGGCAACCCGTTTGGCGCCGCAAATGCAATCTTCGCCGCGGAGCCACTGGCGCTGCTTAGCGCCGTTTATGTCTTCGGCTGCGCCTTTCGGTCCTTGCTGCCGCGCGCCGATGTCGAGCGAATTTGCCTGTTCAATACCTGGCTTTCGAACGTGCTGATCGGCCGGTCGGTCGCGACGCTGGCGGAGCTTTGTTTCGCCATTCAATGGGCCATCATTCTGCGCGAACTCGGCCGCGTCGCGCATTCCGACACGGCTAAAAACATTGCGAAGCTGATCGTGCCGCTGATTGCGCTTGCCGAAATTTGTTCGTGGTACGCGGTGATCTCGACGAATTTCCTCGGCAATGTACTGGAAAATTCATTGTGGACGATCGCCTTCGCGCTGGTCGCCGCGGCGCTGATCCGCCTCGCCGCAAGCTTCCATGGCATCGTGCGCTGGATCATCGTCGTCACTGCCGCCGGCGCCGCAGGCTATGTGCTGTTCATGGTGACGATCGACGTGCCGATGTACCTGCAGCGCTGGCAGGCGGCGATGGCCAGCGGCCACCCGGTGCTCGGGCTGTTTGCCGGACTGCATGATCTGGCGAGCCGCTGGATTGTCACCCACGATATCGCACGGTGGCGGGACGAGATCCCCTGGATGTCGCTTTATTTCAGCATCGCGGTATGGGCGAGCCTCTTACTCGGCGGCTTCGGCCTGGTCAGACATCTGCTGCCGCGCTACCGCGTGCGGCGCCCGCTGTTCAAGCCTGCCGGGCGCCGTCCGGTCCCCGTCACGATCCGCTCTTTCCCCTGATTCGCTTCAAGGTCTACGCGCGATCTGCTCCAAACGATCCCACGGCAATAGGCAGTTTGCCGCGAATCCGATACCGTTCCGTGTGCTGATTCGCTTGGCGCGGTTTTATCGCAAGACCGTGGGGGTGCGGCATATGATCATCACAGTAGCCACCATGAAGGGCGGCAGCGGCAAGAGCACGCTGGCCGCCTGCCTGGCCGTGCACTGGCATTTGCGGGGCCGGCGCCCCACGCTGATCGACGCCGATCCGCAACGCTCGATCACCCGGCTTGCCGCGCGCGAGCGCGCGCTCGGCGGCGTCGCCGTTGTCGAGGACGCGAGCGAGGAAGCTTCACACACCGCTCGGCGGCTCGCTGCTGGCGACGGGCTGGTCATCATCGACACGCCTGGCTTCCGCTCCAAGACCACGCTCGATTGTCTCGCCACGGCCGACTTTTTGCTCGTGCCGGTCAAGCCGTCGCCATTCGATGTCGATCGCATGCTCGACACTTTGAGCATCCTGACCGAACGCGCTGACGGCCAGCGACCGCTGTTCCGCTGCATTCTCACCCAGACCACGCGTGAGTCCGTGATTGCCAAACATATTCGCGCCGAACTCGTCGCCGCCGGCTTGCCGGTGCTGCACGGTGAGATGGCCAATCGCGTCGCTTATCCGGAAGCGTCCTTGTGGGGCGCAACGCCAAGCCTGATCAGTTGGAAGGGACCGGCCGCGCGCGAGATTGCCGCGATCGCCGACGAACTCGACATGGTGCTCGGCGCCCAGCAGGCCGCGGCATGAGGCGCAAACCACTCCCCAAGGCGATCACGCGATCGATCGCCAATTTGGAACAGATCGCCGCCGGCTTTGCGGCGGATGAACAAGGCCGGGTGCCGCCTCATGTTACGCGACAAGCGCAATCGGTGGCATTTGACGCCGTCGAGCCCGAGCCGAAGAATGAGTCCCAGTCCATGCCGGACACTACACGCGCACCGCAAGGCGCGGACGCCCTGGAGCCTGAACCAAAAGCTCGCGCCGCCGATCCCTTGGCCGCGCGCCGGCGCGCGCTGGCGCGGCGCATCGTCGATCGGCACAAGAATTACGCGGCCATGGGCGGACTCGTGCCGCTGCCGGCGGCCAATATCGCCAGCGTCACCGCCATCAATCTGCGCATGGTGAAACGGCTCAGCGAACTTTACGGCGTACCGTTCCAGCGCGACCGCACCCGCTCGCTGATCATCGCGCTGATCGCCGGCGCGGTGCCGACCGGCGCCGCGCTCGCGGCGTCCTCGACCCTGATGTGGATCGTTCCGGGCGGGCTGGTTTGGGGCCTCGGCGCCGCTGCGCTGACCGCCGGCGCGCTCACCCGCGGCATCGGCTTGGTCTTCGTCGACAGCTTCGAGGCCGCGATGGCGGAGCGTAGCGGCCCGTAGAGCGAGGCGAAGGGTCGCCGCAAATCGGGCGTGCCGCCTGAGAGCGACCTCAGAAAAAAGGGGCCGCCTTTGGGCGGCCCAA
>DASXJB010000166.1:0-23309 GCA_036497645.1 Xanthobacteraceae bacterium | reverse complement strand
TTACACTGCACCGAAAGTTTTTGTCCTTGATCTGTGATTTGGATACGTGATTTGAGCCGTTTTGGCGCGAAAGGTAGGCGATGAGACTTTGGCAGCGGTTTTTCTTGCTGTTGGCGGTGCTCGCGGCAGGGGTGGGCGCATGCATTGTCCTTGCCGCCGATCATTCGGCGCGTGCGCAGATCGCGAGAACCATTCGGATCGTCGTCCCTTACGCGCCGGGGGGCACCGCCGATATTGTCGCGCGGCTCTTGGCCGACCAGGCCGGGCGTACGGGCGGGCCGACCATGGTCGTCGAAAACCGGCCGGGCGCCGGCGGAGCGGTCGGCACCGAGACGGTCGCGCGCGCCACGCCGGATGGCACGACGCTCCTTGTCGTCTCGACGCCGTTTCTGATCGATCCGCTGTTGCGAAAGCTGAACTACGACCCGCTGCACAGCTTCGCGCCGATCTGTAATTTGGTCAGTGCGCCGACCCTCATTGTCGTCAACAGCGCTTCGCCGTATCGCACGCTCGCCGAATTGCTCGACGATGCCCGCCGCAAGCCGGGGCAGATCACGATGGCGAGTATCGGTCCGGCCTCTAGCTTTCAGCTCGGCTTCGAAATGCTCAAGCGCGCGGCGAAGGCGGATATGATTTTCGTGCCATATCCCGGCAACGGGCCGGCGCTCAATGCCGTGTTGGGCCAGCAGGTGACTTCGATGTTCGCGACGCTTCCGAACGTGTCGGAATATTTGAAAGCGGGAAAACTACGCGCGCTCGCGGTCGGCAACCGCACCCGCGCGCAGCCGCTGCCGGACGTTCCCACCGTCGTTGAGTCGGGCTACGGCGATTTCGACATCGACGCCTGGTTCGGCGCCTTCGCGCCGGCGACCACGCCCAGACCCGCGATCGACGGCGTCGAGCGCCTATTCGCGGCGGCGCTGCAGGACTCGGCGGTTAAAGAAAAACTATCGATTCAGGGTCTGTTTCCGACTGTGGCGTGCGATAACGACTTCGCCGCTTATCTCATCAAGCAAAATGACGCCTACAGCCGCATTATTGCGGAGGCCAATATCAAGGCCGAGTAGATCGCGCCCGTCGCGGTGAACAAAACGTTTCGCAATTCGCAGTATATTTAACAGTAATTAGGATAGAAAAGCCGCGAATTCACGTTCTTTTTAGCGTGTTATTTAAACTCGTCTTAGACCCTTGCCGCTAGGGTGACGCTGACGACGGGAACAGGGCCCGTCGCGAAAAAAGAAATTGTGTTGGGAAAGGCGTCACTATGAAAACCGTCGTCAAGGCGGTCGAGCCCGCCGTGCACGAGGCGCGCTTCGACCATATTCGCCCGAACTATCTCGAAGCACTCACGCTCGTCGAGCGTCTGCATCGGCGTCTGCTTGACGTCATCAAGGACGAATTCGACCGCCGTGGCCGTGCCGACATCAATTCGGTTCAGGCGCTCTTGTTGTACAATATCGGCGACAAAGAGCTGACTGCCGGCGAGCTGCGCACGCGCGGTTATTATCTCGGCTCCAACGTTTCATACAATCTGAAGAAGCTCGTCGAGATGGGCTTTCTCGACCATCAGCGCTCGCGCATCGATCGGCGTTCGGTCCGCATCAAATTGACCGACAAGGGTCGCGAAGTGCGCGACACGGTGGACTCGCTCTACGAAAAACACATGCGCACCGTGGAGCAGGTCGGCGGCATCAATGCCGATGATTTCGGCACGCTGAACAAGGCGCTGCACCGCCTTGAGCGGTTCTGGACCGACCAGATTCTTTATCGCCTCTAATCGCTGGCGACCGTATTTTCGCGTACGCGTTGCGCCGTCGCGTGCGGCCATTATGATAGTGCGGCGAACCCGAAGTTCGCACGAGTTTATCGAGCACGCCGATGCGAACTTCGGGTTCAAAAGCGGCACTACGAGGATAGACTTGCTAGTGTCCTTATCGATTCCGAAGTTCGTACGAGCGCGCCGCAAATGCTGACGAACTTCGGAATCGGAACACTAGCGGTGGCTTTGGAGTGCTGGCCGAATTCAGCCGTATTGCTCGCGCAAATACCCGTCCATGTTTAGACGCTCTCGCTCCATGCGTCCGCGCCACGACGCGGGACTTTCCCGCCGCATGGTGCTGCGTCGCCTCGCCGGAATCGCGACATTGGCCGCAGGCGCTAGCTCGGCATTAGCCGACGATCGGCCGCTCGATGCACTCATAGGCGAAGTCGATCACGGCGGCTTCGGACAAGGATTCGATCAGGCGTCGCGCACCGTGCACATGCCGAAAGCGACGATCCCGATGCTGTCGCCGGGGACGGCGGAAGCCACGCGGCGCGCGGTCGAGGTCTATGACGGCATCGTCGCCCGCGGCGGCTGGCCGGACGTTTCCAAAGTGCTGGAATTGCGGCTCGGCACGAATCATTCGAGCGTGGGCGAATTGCGGGCGCGGCTGACGATCTCAGGCGATCTCGATCCCCATGCGAGCGCGGTCGAGAATGATATCTACGATTCTTATCTGGAGGAGGCGGTGCGCCGCTTCCAGGCGCGTCATGGCTTGACAGTCGACGGCATCGTGCACGAGGCAACTTTCGACGCCATGAACGTTCCGGCGGCGACACGGCGCGACCAGCTCAAGGTGAATATCGAGCGGCTAAAGACGCTGACCGGCAATCTCGGTCCGCGCTATGTGGTCTGCAACATTCCGGCCGCGCGCATCGAGGCGATCGAACACGATGTCGCGGTGTCGCGTCACACCGGCGTGGTCGGCAAGCCCGACCGGCCGTCGCCTGAGATCGACAGCAAGGTCATCGAAATCAACTTCAATCCCTACTGGACAGTGCCGGCTTCGATCGTGCGCAAGGACCTCATTCCGCGCATGCAGGATCAGCCCGATTATCTGACCAAGAACCACATTCGCATCCTCGATGCGGCGCATCGCGAGCTGCAGCCTTCGCAGATCAACTGGTATTCCGAGGATGCAACCAACTACACCTTCAAACAGGATCCCGGCAGCCAGAATTCGCTGGGTTCGATTCGCATCAATTTCCCAAGCGCATACGGCGTCTACATGCACGACACACCGCTGAAGAACCTGTTTGGCGACGATTTTCGTTTCCATTCGTCGGGCTGCGTGCGGGTGCAGAACGTTCGCCAACTGGTTGCGTGGCTGCTTGCCGAAACCAAAGGCTGGTCGCCTAGCGACATCGATCGGGTGATCAAGTCCGGCGAGCAGAAAACCGCGCACCTTGCCAAGCCGGTGCCGTTGCACTGGGTCTATGTCACGGCATGGTCCGGAGCGGACGGGGTGGTGCAGTTCCGCGAAGACATTTATGGCCGGGACGGATTGGGCGCTCCCGCCATTCCAGCCGCGACCAAGCTTTGACCCAAGCTTTTGATCCTGGCTTTGACCCAAGCATTTGATCCGCTTGCCGGGTTGCGGCCGGCGACGTTTGATCCCTAAATATAGCGGCGTTATCCGCTGAAATATCGCAAGCTCTTGCGGGTTCGGCTGGAATCGCCACGCCGCCAGGTGTATCACCGGGCCGGAGGCTTGGCGGGTTTCGCGACTGCAAATGGCTAAATCGGCGCGGTTTTCGCGCCGAGGCAGCGACGGAAAGACGGAAACAAGTAAAGCCAAGAACGGAACATGCCAGCTAGTCACAAGATCAGCGCGACCGGCGAGGATTTCTTCTCCGCTACGCTTGCCGAAAGCGATCCAGAAATTGCCGAGGCGATAAAGCTCGAACTCGGCCGCCAGCGCGACGATATCGAACTTATCGCATCGGAGAATATCGTCAGCCGCGCCGTCCTTGAGGCGCAAGGCTCCGTGCTGACCAACAAATACGCGGAAGGCCTGCCGGGGAAGCGCTACTACGGCGGCTGCCAGTTCGTCGATATTGCCGAGCGGTTGGCGATCGAGCGCGCGACCCGGCTATTCGGGTGCAGTTTCGCTAATGTGCAGCCGCATTCCGGCGCTTCCGCCAATGCCGAAGTCTTCATGGCGCTGATGCAGCCCGGCGACGCGTTCATGGGACTGAACCTCGCCGCCGGCGGTCATCTCACGCACGGCTCGCCGGTCAACCTTTCCGGCCGCTGGTTCAAAGTGGTGCCTTATGGCGTGCGCCGTGACGATCACCTCATCGACATGGACGAGGTTCAGAATCTCGCCAAAGAGCATCGTCCCAAAGTGATCATCGCCGGCGGATCGGCCTATCCGCGCATCATCGACTTTCGCCGCTTCCGCGAGATTGCCGACGAGGTCGGCGCTTATCTGGTGGTGGATATGGCGCATTTTGCCGGCTTGGTCGCCGGCGGCGTGCATCCGAGCCCGCTGCCTCATGCGCATGTGGTGACCACGACAACGCACAAGACACTGCGTGGACCGCGCGGCGGTGCAATCCTCAGCAATGACGAGGTGCTTGCGAAGAAGCTCAATGCGGCGGTGTTCCCCGGAATGCAGGGCGGACCGCTCATGCATGTGATCGCAGCCAAGGCGGTCGCCTTCGGCGAAGCGCTGCGTCCCTCGTTTCGGCTTTACGCCAAGAACGTGGTCGAGAACGCCAAAGCGCTTGCCGAAACGTTGAAAGCTTGCGGCTTTGACATCGTTTCCGGCGGCACCGATACACATCTCATGCTGGTCGATCTGCGCAAGAAGCGCTTGACCGGCAAGGTAGCGGAAGCGGTGCTGGGGCGCGCGCGCATCACCTGCAACAAGAACGGCATCCCATTCGATCCGGAAAAGCCTACGGTCACCTCGGGCGTGCGGCTCGGCACGCCGGCCGGGACGACGCGGGGCTTCGGCATCGCCGAATTCCGGCAAATCGGCGACATGATCGCCGAAGTGCTCGACGCGCTAGCGCGCAGCGGCCTTGAACAAGACGTCCAAGCCGAGCAGCGGGTAGCCGAACAGGTTGAACGTCTGGTCAGCCGATTCCCGATCTACGAGGGATAAGGGATGCGCTGTCCGAGTTGTGCAAGCCTCGATACCCAGGTGAAGGATTCGCGGCCGACCGAGGATTCGTCCGTCATCCGCCGCCGCCGGGTTTGCTTGAGCTGCAATTTCCGTTTCACGACTTTCGAGCGGGTGCAACTGCGCGAATTGATCGTGATCAAACGAAATGGCCGCCGCGTGCCGTTCGACCGCGATAAGCTCTTGCGCTCAGTGCAGATCGCGGTCCGCAAACGGCCGGTCGATCCGGAGCGCATCGATCAGATGGTGTCCAAGATCGTGCGCGAGCTTGAAAGCATCGGCGAGAGCGAGGTCTCCTCCGAAACAATTGGCGAGACGGTGATGGCGCATTTGCGCGATCTCGACGATGTCGCTTACGTGCGATTCGCCTCGGTATATCGCAATTTTCGCGAGGCGAAGGATTTCGAAGCTGCGCTCGCCGAGTTGTCGGGGGACGAGGCCGCCGAGTGAGCGCGTCCGGCAGCGTTGCGGCCTTCAACGTCGCCGACGACCTCCGATTTATGGGGCTTGCACTATCGCTAGGCCGGCGCGGGCTTGGCAGAACATGGCCGAATCCGGCCGTCGGCGCAGTGATCGTCAAGAACGGCGAAATCGTCGGGCGCGGCTGGACCCAGCCGGGAGGCAGGCCGCACGCCGAGATCGAGGCGCTGCGGCGTGCCGGCGAGATGGCGCGCGGCGCCACGCTCTATGTGACACTCGAACCGTGCTCCCATCACGGCAAGTCGCCGCCCTGCGCCGACGCCGTAATCGCGTCTGGAATTGCGCGCGTGGTCTCGACCATGGACGATCCCAACCCGGAAGTCGCTGGCCGCGGCCATGCTCGCCTGCGCAGCGCGGGCATCGCCGTTGATGTCGGCATAGAAGCCACGACGGCCCGGCGCGATCACGCCGGGCATATTCGCCGTATGCGAGACGGCCGGCCGCATGTCACGCTCAAGCTTGCAATTTCAGCGGACGGCAAAGTGGCGGGGGCTGGACGGCAGCGGGTCGCGATCACCGGCAATGCCGTACGAGACCGGGTGCACCTGATGCGCGCGCACAGCGACGCCATCATGATCGGCGTCGGCACCGCCTTGGCTGACGATCCGGTTTTGACGTGCCGCTTGCCAGGAATGGCGAAGATGTCGCCGACCCGTCTGGTGCTCGACACCGGCCTTCGCCTGCCGATGCAATCGCGGCTATTGGCGACGGCTGGCGAGACGCCAGTGTGGATCATGACCGGCAAGGATGCGCCAGCCACATCCGAAACAGCGGTGCGCCAACGCGGCGGCGAAATTGTGCGAGTTGCGGAAAAAGAGGGACGGCTCGATCTGCGCGAGGTGCTGCAGTTCCTCGCAACGCGCGGCATCACCCGCTTGATGGTCGAGGGCGGCCCGGCGGTCGCCTCGGCTTTACTCGAGGCCGATCTTATCGATGAAGCGGTATTCTTCCATTCTCCGATAGTGATAGGGGAGGAGGGCGTTCCGGCGCTGGAGCCGCGTGCAACTGAATTGCTTGATCAGCACCTCAACCGGGTTTCCCGCGAGCCGGTCGGGCCCGATCGCCAGGAAACGTACGAACGTGGGTCGGACCATGTTTAGCGGCATCGTCACCGGATTGGGCGAGATTCTCGAGGTCGACGAAAAATCCGACGGCCTACGCCGACTCGTCATCGCCTGCAACGACGATCCCGATTCGATTACGGTCGGCGCGTCAATCGCATGTTCCGGAATTTGCCTCACCGTCGTCGAGCGCGGCGCCACAGGCAATCGGCCGTTCTTCGCCGTCGATGCAGCCGCGGAAACGCTGCGCTTGACCACCGCCGGACATTGGCGGCGCGGTACGCGCATCAACCTGGAACGCTCGCTCCTGCTCGGCGACGAGATGGGCGGGCACTTGGTCAGCGGTCATGTCGACGGGATCGCCGAACTCGTCAGCCGGGACGATTTCCTCGACGGCGCCTCCTTTACGTTACGCGTGCCAACCGCACTGTCGCGCTTTATCGCCGTCAAAGGCTCGGTCGCGCTCGATGGCGTCGCGCTGACCGTGAACAAGGTCGAGGGCGACATGTTCTCGGTCCTGATCATTCCGCACACTTTGGACGTCACCACATTCGGCAAGCTCGATCCCGGCGCGCGCCTTAATCTCGAAGTCGACCAGCTGGCGCGTTATGTGGCGCGCTTACTGGAAACGCTGCCGCGCTGAGACGCGCTTGTGAGCGCCTGCCGGGCTTGGTACGACCACGCGTGCTCGACAAGCCGGAGCGCAGTCATGGCCGGAGCGCGGCGAAGCAAGCTTAAGAGGAATAGCGGTAAGGGTACGCGCATACTCATCGTCGAAGCGCGTTTCTATGACGGTATTGCCGATGCGCTTCTGGCGGGCGCGAGCAAAGTCCTCAAAGAGGCTGACGCTGAATTCGATTGTGTCACCGTGCCCGGCTCGCTGGAAATCCCGGCCGCGATCGCGATTGCCGTGGACGCGGCGAGAGCACGCCGGCGTCCCTATGATGGCGTGGTCGCGCTTGGCTGCGTCATTCGCGGCGACACCATCCATTTCGATATTGTTGCGCATCAATCCGCCCGCGGCTTGATGGATCTTGCGGTGGCGCGCCAACTGCCGATCGGTAACGGCATTATCACGGTGGACAACGAGGCGCAGGCATGGGTGCGGGCCCGCTCGCAGGAGCAGGACAAAGGCGGCGATGCGGCGCGTGCTGCGCTCGCGATGGTTGGATTGAAGCGGTGGGCCGGGAAATAGCGCGATGGCCGACAACGATATATCCGATAGCTCTGACCGCAGCGGCGCCGGTCGCAAGGCTAATCAGCGTGGCGCCGCCCGGCTTGCGGCCGTCCAGGCGCTCTATCAGATGGAGCTTGCCGGCACCGGCTTGAATGAGATTTTGGCTCAATTCGAAAATCATTGGCTCAGGGGCGATATGGAAGGCGTGCAATATCGTCCGGCGGAGGCTGCCTATTTCCGCGACATTGTCGGCGGCGTGGTGCGCGAGCAAAGTCATCTGGATCCCAAGATCGATGCGGCGCTGACCCGCGGCTGGCCGCTTAAGCGCATCGAAATGGTACTTCGCGCAGTGCTGCGGGCAGGCGCCTACGAGCTTGCCTGCCGTAAGGATGTACCCGCACGGGTGGTTACTTCCGAATACGTCGACGTGGCCAGCGCCTTTGTCGACCAGGAAGAGACCGGCATGGTCAATGCGGTACTGGATCAGTTGGCGCACCAGCTCCGTGCGGCCGAATTCGGCGGCGAATAGGCGGAGGCAGGACATGCCTTCGAATCAAGATGAAATTCGCGATGGCCTCTCCGACGAGGAGCGCCTCATTGAGCGCTACTTTCGCCCCTTGGCCACGGCTCCGAACGCGTTCGGTCTCGGCGACGATGCGGCCGCGCTCACGCCGCCGGCCGGTTGCGACTTGGTTCTGACCACCGATGGAGTCATTGCCGGAGTGCATTTCCTTCCCGAAGATCCGCCACAAAGCATCGCGCGCAAGGCGCTGCGAATGAACCTCTCCGATCTTGCCGCGAAGGGCGCGACGCCGGCTGGATTTCTGTTGTCGATTGCGTTGCCGACAAACACACAGGAGGCGTGGATCGCGGCCTTCGCCGAGGGTCTCGGCCAAGACATCAGCCACTATGACTGCCCGTTACTCGGCGGCGATACCGATCACACGCCAGTACCGCTTTCGATTTCGATCACCGCGCTCGGCACGGTACCGCATGGTGGGATGGTGCGCCGCGCTACCGCCAAGCTTGGTGACATCATCGCTGTCACTGGCACTATAGGTGACGCCGCCCTTGGCGTTCTCTTGCATCGCGACACAGATTTAACCAAACGGTGGCGCTTATCGAGCGCGGCGAAGGATCATCTGCAGCAACGGTATCTGCTCCCGCAGCCGCGTAATGTACTGGCTGACGCGCTTCGGGCGCATGCATCGGCGGCGATGGACGTGTCCGATGGCCTCGCCGGGGACCTGGCCAAGCTATGCCGGGCCTCCGAGCTCGCGGCGGAAGTTGATGTTGACGCCGTGCCGTTGTCCGATGCGGCGCGCGCGGTGCTTTCCACCGATGCCAAGCTGATCGAGCGCATCCTTACCGGCGGCGACGATTACGAGATCGTTTTGACGCTGCCTGCGGCCAAGTTCGGAGCTCTTCGCGCCGCCGCCAGCAACGCCGGTGTGCCACTGGCCAAGATCGGTCAGGTTATGAGCGGCCAGGGGGTTCGTTTCCTGCGCGAAGGAAAAGTCCTCTCCTTCGCCCGGCCGTCCTATAGTCACTTCTGAGCGACGAAGCAGCGCTACCGGCGATCCTGCCGTCCGCTATAATCGGTGGTCGATTCCCGACTGGAACGTGTTTTCTGGCATCAACAAGGACAAACCCATGGCTCGCGTAACGCAGAGAGCAAAGCATGCGCGAAAAGGTCAGCGCGCCGCGCGAAAACTGAGCGCGGTTAGCCGCGGCCGCAGATCGGCCGGCAAAAAGCCGCCACGCAGAAGCGGCAGCCCAGCGAGAACTCGCGCCAAGAGTAAATCTCGGGCGCGCCAGCACACCTTCGTTGCCTCGCATCATCGGCCCGACGCCTTCGACCAAGGGCTGCGCCGCTATGCGCACTACCGTGATCTCGGAATTGCCGGAGCGACGGGAGGCATGGTGCGGGCGCATGTGATCAAGATGATTCCGCCCTGCGATCCCGCGGAAGTTTCCAAACGACACTTCCACGATGTCGAGTTTCAGATGGTCTATGTTCTCAAAGGCTGGATCAAAGGCGAATACGACGGCGCCGGCGTGGTTACCATGCGCGAAGGTTCGTGCTGGTTGCAGCCGCCAAAGATCAAGCACTCCGTGCTCGACTATTCCGACGATTGCGAACTCCTCGAGATCATCATGCCCGCGGATTTCGCAACCGTCGAATTGGAATGATCGGATCGGCGTGGATCGGGTTGGGATTGGGTCGTTCTCATGACGTCGTCAGGCTCGCCGCAGGATCTCTCCATACTCGCCGAGCTTGAACGCAAAGTGTTGTGGCTCGCGACCTGGACGATCCACCACGCCAACCATGTGCGCGACAACGCTGATGGGCTGAAAGTCGGCGGTCATCAGGCCTCGTGCGCATCGCTCGCGACCATTATGACGGCGCTCTATTTCCATACCTTGCGGCCGCAGGATCGCGTCGCCGTGAAGCCGCACGCTTCGCCTAACTTCCACGCGATCCAATATCTGCTGGGCCGGCAAACCCGGGATAAGCTCGAAGCTTTTCGTGGCTTTAAAGGCGCGCAGTCCTATCCGTCACGCACCAAGGACACCGACGACGTCGACTTTTCCACCGGATCGGTCGGACTTGGCGTCGCCCAGACTCTCTTTTCGGCTCTGGCCCAAGATTATGTGCGCTCCCACGGCTGGGGTCTTGCGCGGCCGGAAGGCCGCATGATTGCGCTTCTCGGCGATGCCGAGCTCGATGAAGGCAACATCTTCGAGGCCATGCTCGAGGGCTGGAAGCAGGGACTGCGCAATTGCTGGTGGATTGTCGATTACAACAGGCAAAGCTTGGATGCTGTCGTCCGCGAGGGACTGTGGGAGCGTTATCAAAACCTGTTCCGCAATTTCGGCTGGGACGTGGTGCTGCTCAAATACGGCGCTCTGCAGCAGGCGGCATTCGCCGAACCAGGCGGCGAGGTTTTACGCCGCTGGATCGATAATTGTCCGAACCAGCTCTATTCCGCCTTGGTGTTTCAAGGCGGAGCGGCATGGCGCAGGCGGCTCAATGATGAAATTGGCGATCAGGGGCCGGTCACCGCGCTGCTGGAGCGCCGGAGCTACGACGAGCTGGCGCAGCTGATGAACAATCTGGGTGGCCACGATCTCGGTTCAATTACTGCCGCTTTCGATGCAGTCGATCACGACCGGCCGGTTTGTTTTATTGCTTATACGATCAAAGGCTATGGCCTGCCGTTCGCCGGACACAAAGACAATCACGCCGGGTTGATGACACCGGCGCAAATGGAGACTTTTCGAAAGTCAATGAATATCCGTCCTGGCGAGGAATGGTCGCGCTTCGAGGGGCTCGAACATTCCGCGGCAGAAATTCAGACCTTTCTCGATCGCGTCCCATTTGCGAGCGCCGGCAACCGCAACCTGCAAGCGGAGCGAATCGCCGTACCGGAGAGCCTCGCGATGACGATCCAACCGCGAACCTCGACGCAACTCGGCTTTGGCGCACTGCTCAACGAGCTCGGTCGTGGCGACACACTTGTGGCGGCGCGCATGGTCACCGCTTCGCCCGATGTGACCGTCTCGACGAGCCTCGGGCCGTGGGTGAACCGCCGCGGCCTATTTGCCCGCGAGGCTTTGGCGGATACTTTCAAAAGCGAGCGCATCCCATCGACTTTCAATTGGGATTTCTCCCCGAAGGGCCAGCACATCGAACTCGGCATCGCCGAGATGAACTTGTTCTCTGCGCTGGCTGCGCTCGGTCTGTCGCATGTCATCAATGGCGAGCGGCTCTTGCCGATTGGGACATTGTACGATCCGTTTATCGCCCGCGGACTCGATGCCCTGAACTATGCCTGTTATCAGGACGCGCGTTTCATCCTGGTCGCCACGCCGTCCGGAATCACTTTGGCGCCTGAAGGCGGCGCGCACCAATCGATCGCGGAGCCGCTTATCGGCATGGCGCAGGACGGGCTTGCCGCCTTTGAACCTGCTTTCGTCGATGAACTCGCGGTGATTGTGGCCTTCGCGCTGGATTACATTCAGCGCGAGGGTGGCGCCGAGCCTTCCGAGCGAAATTGGCTGCGCGATGAGACCGGCGGATCCGTCTACCTGCGGCTCTCCACCAGGCCGATCGAACAGATCAAGCGCGACATGACGCCGGCACTGCGGCAATCCATTGTGGACGGCGCCTATTGGCTGCGAACCCCCGGCCCCAACTGCCAACTTGTAGTGGCGTATACCGGCGCAGTCGCGCCCGAAGCGATTCAGGCTGTCGGGTTGATGGCGGAGGATCGTCGCGATATCGGCTTACTCGCGATAACCTCGGCGGACCGCCTTAATGCCGGCTGGACCGCGGCGTGTCGGGCGCGCGAGCGCGGGCTCATCCACGCGCGTTCGCATATCGAAAGACTGTTTGCTGGCCTGCCGCGGCATTGCGGCATCGTTACGGTCTTGGATGGACACCCGGCGACGCTGGCTTGGCTCGGCGCCGTTAGTGGCCACCGCGTTCGCCCATTGGGTGTGGAGCACTTTGGTCAGACCGGTTCAATCGACGAGCTGTACCGGCATTATGGCATTGACGCCAATGCCATCATTGCCGCCGCGCAGGTGATCGCGCCGGGGCGTCCGATCCGCTACCTCGGAGCTGCATAAAACCTTCGGAACGGCTATCACCCGCGGTTGCGCGGCGGGAGCAAGTTTGGCAATGTCCGCGCCGATTTGCGCTGCCCGCATAGCCATTGTATGCGAGGCGCCTTCTTTGCCGGCCAGTCCGGGCGCTGGCCCTCCAGAACACCGGGGATTTCTGATGACGACTTTGTGGCTCATTGTTCTGTGCGGCGTATTGGCCATCATTTACGCTATCTGGGCCACCCGTTCAGTGCTGCGGTCCGATGCCGGCAGCGCTCGGATGCAGGAAATATCGGCCGCGGTGCGCGAGGGTGCTCAGGCCTATCTTAAGCGCCAGTATTCGACGATCGCGCTGGTCGGAATCGTAATCTTCCTGATCGTCGGTTATTTTCTTGGCTGGCTGGTCGCCGTCGGCTTTGCCGTTGGCGCCGTTCTGTCCGGCTCGGCCGGCTTTATCGGCATGAACGTTTCCGTGCGCGCCAATGTGCGCACGGCCCAAGCGGCGATCAGCTCGCTTGCTGCCGGACTCGAAATTGCATTTCGCTCCGGCGCGATCACCGGACTACTGGTCGCGGGGCTCGCGCTTCTTGGCGTCACGCTTTATTTCGGCTTTCTCACCGGCACGCTGCATATGGCCCCGAATGACCGTGAGGTCATCGACTCACTCGTAGCGCTCGGTTTCGGCGCCTCATTAATTTCCATCTTCGCTCGTCTCGGCGGTGGCATTTTCACCAAGGGTGCGGATGTCGGCGGCGATCTCGTCGGCAAAGTTGAAGCCGGCATCCCCGAGGACGATCCGCGCAATCCCGCAACCATTGCCGACAATGTCGGCGACAACGTTGGCGACTGCGCGGGCATGGCGGCCGATCTTTTCGAGACCTATGCGGTGACTACCGTGGCGACGATGGTTCTCGCGGCAATCTTCTTCAGCCCCGCCGGCGGTGACGTGTTGATGCGCATGATGACATTCCCGCTTACGATTGGCGGTGTCTGCATCATCGCATCGATCATCGGGACCTTCTTCGTCAAGCTCGGTCCCTCCCAGTCGATCATGGGCGCGCTGTATAAGGGCATGATCGCGACGGCGGTTTTGTCGTTGATCGGCATCGCGCTGGTCACTTATCTGCTGATCGGCTTCGGCCCGCTGCCGGGCGCCAATTATTCCGGCCTGACACTGTTCGCTTGCGGCATCGTTGGGCTTGCGGTGACGGGATTCATCATTTGGATCACCGAGTTCTACACCGGCACCAATTTCCGACCGGTGCGCTCGATTGCGCTGGCTTCGGTGACCGGACACGGCACCAACGTCATTCAGGGGCTCGCGGTATCGCTCGAAGCGACCGCATTGCCGGCGCTGGTCATCATCGCCGGAATCCTGATCAGCTATAACCTCGCCGGCTTGTTCGGCATCGCAATCGCGGTGACCACGATGCTGGCGCTTGCCGGCATCGTGGTGGCGCTCGACGCCTTCGGTCCGGTCACTGACAATGCCGGTGGCATTGCCGAAATGGCGGGATTGCCCAAAGAGGTTCGCAAATCGACCGATGCACTGGACGCGGTTGGTAATACCACAAAGGCGGTAACGAAGGGCTACGCGATCGGCTCCGCCGGACTCGGCGCGTTGGTTTTGTTTGCGGCCTATAACGAGGACCTGAAATACTTCGTGGCCAATGCAGGGGCAAATTCGTACTTCAAGGGCGTCGCGCCGGATTTCTCGCTGAACAATCCTTACGTCGTGGCCGGGCTCTTGTTCGGCGGCATGCTGCCCTATCTGTTCGGCGCTCTCGGCATGACGGCGGTGGGACGTGCGGCTTCCTCAATCGTTGAGGAAGTCCGACGCCAGTTCCGTGAACGGCCCGGGATTATGCAGGGTAGAGACAAGCCTGATTATGGGCGCGCGGTCGATATGCTGACCCGAGCCGCGATCAAAGAAATGATCGTTCCGTCGCTCCTGCCGGTTCTGTCGCCGATTGTCGGCTATTTCATCATCTATTTCGTTGCCGGAGGCGGGACACAGGGCAAATCGGCAGCGTTCTCGGCGCTTGGCGCCATGTTGCTCGGCGTCATCGTAACCGGACTGTTCGTTGCCATATCGATGACATCGGGCGGTGGCGCCTGGGACAACGCCAAAAAATACATCGAAGACGGCCATTACGGCGGCAAGGGCTCCGACGCCCACAAGGCGGCGGTGACCGGCGACACTGTCGGCGATCCTTACAAGGATACTGCCGGGCCGGCGGTCAATCCGATGATCAAGATCACCAATATCGTGGCGCTATTGCTTCTCGCGGTGCTCGCCCACTAGCCAGCATTAGCCCGCCGCCAGATCCGCTCCAGCGCCGGGTAGATTAGCTTCCCCTGCCCTGCAGGTTATGGATGATCGTCGATATCAGATTGAGGTCATTGCCGCTTGTGGGCGTTGTGCGGCTCACGAAATCAAAGATCTTGCCGTCTTTCAGTCCGTATTCGGCGAGGCGCTGAACTTTTCTATCCCTGTCGAAATAGACCGCTATCACCCGCTGATCGGTGACCTTTGTTCGCATAAACGAAATCTCTCGTTCGGCCTTCTGCGAGATGTAATAGAACGCTTCACCGCTCACCGTAGCCACTGTTGATGGTGTACCGAGAACCAGCAGAACCTGCTCCTGTGATGCGCCGAGGGGAATTTGTTCAAGCGCACCCTCCGGCAGCACGTAACCGCGCTGGAAGGTCTCACTACCGCAGCCCGACACGCTCATCGCAGCGGCAATGGCACAGGCCAGAGCCGCGCCCCGGTATCGATTACGACCTCGACTACCCCGCATCCACATCCCTAACTTGCACCCGACCGAAAGCTGGCGTTACCTCAAAACCGGGGCTTAGCAAACTATCGGCCTTGGTCGACGCCCAAATTGGGCGCCGCGATGCCCGGTAAGCTACTGATCCTGAAGCGCTTTCTCTTAAATCCCCGCAGCCCCAAGATCGACCACCTCTATGGCGCGATCGTGGCGCAGTCGCGCTGTGCGGCCTTTTACACCGGCTACGGCGTACCCGACACCATGGATGGGCGCTTTGACCTCATTGTCCTTCATATCGTTCTGCTGCTGGCGCGCTTGGATGGGGCGGGGCCATCGGCACGCGGTGTTGGCCAGAACCTGTTCGATCTTTTTTGCCGAGATCTCGATGCCAATCTGCGGGAAATGGGCGTCGGCGATCTGGCCGTTCCAAAGCGAATGCGGCAGTTTGGCGAAGCGTTCTACGGAAGACAGGCCGCCTATCTTGCCGCCTTTGATGCGCCGGTCGCGCAGGAGCTTGAGAAAGCGCTGGCGCGTAATATCTTCGGGGGCGTGAAGGGGGCTGGAGCGCGCCGTCTGGTGCGTTACGTGCGCGCTTTGGCGCACCAGCTTGAGGTCCACGAGCAAGCGGCCCTATTGCGCGGCGCTGTTGCTTTTCCCGACCCGGAGTCTGTTCAGATGCCCGACCCCAAAGCGCCAGATTCCGCCGCACCATGGCACATCCTGGTGGCGGTGGAGGAGGTTCCCGAGACCGGCCAGCATTTCGACCTTGTCGCCGATGCGCCCGTACGCGCCGCGGTTGCGAAAATCGCGGGGCTTCGGGACTTGCCGCGATTTGAAGCCAATTTTGATGTCACCCGCCGCGGCGGCGGCCTGCATGTCGTCGGATCGATCTCCGCGACCGTCGGACAGAATTGTGTCGTCACGCTCGAGCCGCTGGCCAATGAGGTCGAAGAGACGATTGATCTCGTATTCGAGCCGCCACAGAGGCTTGCGGAATCGCCCCAGAACGAAGGCCAGCACCGTGGTGTGAAATGGGATGATCCGGAACCGCTCGTGGGTGGCGCCGTGGATTTGGGAGCGCTGGCGACGGAGTTCCTGATTCTTGGTCTTGATCCCTATCCGCGCAAGCCTGGTGCGCTTTTCGAGCCGCCGCGGGATGCCAAGCGCGACCAGGGACCCTTTGCCGCGCTTGGCGGTTTGGCAAAGCGCCAGGACAATGGCTGACAGCCGCTCTTGCCATGGGTGTTGTGTCCGAGCCTCGAACCGCTATTCTCGCAGCTGGGCGCTTTGCGGTGCGGACGTCGAGTTGTTGCAAAGATGTTCCCAGTGCCAGCGCGTCGGCGCGCGAGAGCTGTGAACGTCAGGGACAAAAATCGCTTCACAACCATGGGTTTGCAGCTGTCACTTTGAGTCGAAAATTCGCATGAAAGCAGGTCACGCCCGCTTGCGAATTTCGGCTCCGGCACAGTCGTGACCGCACGGTCGTCCAATGGCAGATAAGGTCCGTATTGCGCTTGATGCGATGGGAGGGGATCACGGTCCCGGCGTGGTCGTTGCCGGCGCCGAGCTTGCGCTCTCGCGTCATCCCGACAGTGAATTCCTTTTGTTCGGGAACTCGTCCCTGATTGCTCCGCTCCTCGACGCTCGACCGGAGCTTAAGGCGCGCGCCCGGCTCACCCACACCGAAGTGGCGGTGCGAATGGAGGACAAGCCGAGCCAGGCATTGCGTTACGGCCGCTGGAAATCGTCGATGTGGCTCGCGATCGACGCGGTGAAAAAGGGCGACGCCGACATGGCCGTCTCCGCGGGCAATACCGGCGCGCTCATGGCCATGTCGAAATTCAACCTCAAAACCCTGCCGGGGATCGAGCGGCCGGCCATAGCGGCGCTGTGGCCGACGCTCCGAGGCGAGTCGATCGTGCTCGACGTGGGCGCATCGATCGGCGCGGACGCCGATCACCTCGTCGATCTGGCTTTGATGGGTGCAGCCACCGCACGAATTCTGTTTGGTTTACCGCGGCCCACGGTCGGTCTTCTCAATATCGGCGTGGAGGAGGCGAAAGGACTTGAACAAGTGCGCGAGGCGGGGCGCATCCTGCGCGAGGAAAACTTCGCCGATGTCGAATACAAGGGTTTCGTGGAGGGTGACGATATCGGCCGCGGCAAGGTTGACGTGGTCGTCACAGAAGGCTTTGCCGGGAATATTGCGTTGAAAACCGCCGAAGGTACCGCTCGTCAAATTGGAGAATATCTCAAAGGCGCGATGAGCCGGTCGCTAAGCGCACGCATCGGCTATTTTTTCGCGCAATCCGCCTTTCGGCAGTTGCGAGAGCGGATGGATCCGCGCCGCGCCAACGGCGGGGTCTTCCTTGGATTGAATGGCATTGTGATCAAGAGTCACGGCGGGACCGATGCTGAAGGCTTTGCTGCCGCGATCGAGCTTGGCCATGGCGTAGTGCGGGACGAACTCTTGGCGCGAATACGTGCTGCGCTTGCTCGGCATGTGAGGTCACGGCCGGAACCGGTGGGCCAAATGCTCGGCGGAGCCGCTTCGTGACTGTGCTTCGCTCGGTGATGCTCGGCTGCGGCAGCTATTTGCCAAGTCAGATCCTCACCAACGAGGAGCTCGCCCGCAAGGTCGACACCTCCGATGACTGGATTGTTCAGCGCACCGGCATCCATGAGCGCCGTATCGCTGCACCGGGCGAACATACGTCGCACATGGCGATACGCGCGGCGCAGGCGGCGCTTGCGCATGCTCATGTCGATGCGCAGTCGGTCGATCTGATCGTACTCGCCACCTCCACGCCCGATAATACGTTCCCTGCAAGTGCCGTTTCGGTTCAGGCTGGCCTAGGCATCACTCACGGCGCCGCGTTCGACTTGCAAGCGGTATGCTCGGGTTTTGTTTATGGCCTGGCCACGGCGGATTCGCTGCTCCGAACCGGCTCATTCTCGCGGGCCTTGGTGATCGGATCGGAGACTTTCTCGCGGATTCTGGATTGGACCGACCGCTCTACCTCCGTGCTGTTCGGCGATGGCGCCGGCGCGGTGGTCCTCGATGCCCAGCAGCAGCCGGGATCGCGCGATGATCGAGGCGTGCTCACAGTGCGGCTACGATCCGACGGCCGCTACAAATCGAAACTCTATGTGGACGGCGGCCCTTCTGCCACTGGCACCGTCGGCCACCTGCGCATGGAGGGCCGCGAAGTGTTCCGGCATGCGGTGGCAATGATCGCCGATGTGGTCGAGGAGGCCTTCAAAGTGACTGGCTACACGGCCAATGACATCGATTGGTTTATTCCGCATCAGGCGAATAAGCGAATCATTGACGGGTCGGCCCACAAGCTCGGGATCGCGCCCGGAAAGATCGTCACCACGGTCGATCGCCACGGTAATACGTCAGCGGCGTCGATCCCGCTCGCTCTCGCCGACGCGGTGGCCGACCGCCGCATCAAACGCGGTGATCTGTTGTTATTCGAAGCCATGGGCGGTGGCTTCACGTGGGGGGCGGCGCTGGTGCGCTGGTAGACCGCTCGATATCTCGATTTGCGCCGACCGCTGCGCGGAAGCCCCGTTGACCCTGCGGCAACAAGCTAATATCCTTGATAATTCAGCACGATATGCTGATCGACATTCGCTCGATCCATCGCTCGATCTACAGTGCTCGGGGCTGGCCATGACGGGAAAGACGATCACGCGTGCAGACTTGTGTGAGGCGGTCTATCAAAAGGTCGGCTTGTCGCGCACCGAGTCCGCGACGCTCGTCGAGCTCGTGCTCAAAGAAATTACCGACTGTCTCGAGCGCGGCGAGACCGTGAAATTGTCGTCCTTCGGCTCGTTCGTGGTGCGCAAAAAAGGTCAACGTATCGGCCGCAATCCCAAGACCGGCAAGGAAGTACCGATTTCGCCGCGCCGTGTCATGGTGTTCAAGCCGTCGGCCATCCTCAAACAGCGTATCAATTCCGGGACCGATGGCGCCGAGGCGCCATAAGCGCGAGGACGTTGGACGTGGAAAAAGCGCCGGATGCGTTCCGCACAATCAGCGAAGTCGCCGACGAAATCGACGTGCCGCAGCACGTTCTGCGGTTTTGGGAAAGCCGCTTCTCCCACATCCGGCCGATGAAACGCGGCGGTGGCCGCCGCTACTACCGGCCTGACGATGTCGATCTGCTGCGGGGCATCCGTCATCTGCTTTACGGCGAAGGCTACACAATCCGCGGCGTTCAACGCATTTTGCGCGAGCATGGCGGCGCCTTCGTACAAAACGTCTGGCGCGTGGGCGCCGAACCGGCGCCGCCGCCGCTCGAGGAGGATGCTCAAGACGCCGCATCGGGAGCAGCGGAGGATCGCGCCGAACCGAGTTTGTTTTCAGAGCCTGGCGAGACGGTTCCGGCCGCTGAGGACAACATCGGTAGCGGCGCGAACCGGCGAAAGCTGGAAATGGCGCTCGATGAACTGATTGCCTGCCGCCGCATCATCGACGGCGTGCTTCAGCAGGACTGAAAATTCCTTATCATTCCTTAGTTCCAAGGTTTTATCGGCGACAGATCGCCGGCACTGCATGTCGTTTATCGCATGAGCCTGGGCGCCACTTTAACGATTGTGTCGCAGCGGCCGCCAAGAGACACTGCCCGGTGCGGCCTTTAAGGTAACAGTCACTCGATCAACGCTGCGGCGGGGACCTGCATGATCCGAAAGTTTCACGTTTTATATGTTGGTCAAATCGAACTCGAAAACATTGGCTTGAACGGCACGCCGGCGAATGACCGTCGTTATTCAGACGAGCGCCTGCGCGAAGCTTTCAATACAGCGCGTGACGTCGCGCAGCTCATGGACGAGCTTGGATTCGACGTGCTGTGGACTGCCGAGCATCATTTTCAGCGTGAAGGCTATGAGGTCTTCCCCAACCTGATCCAGCTCGGCCTGTGGCTCGCCACCCAGACCAAACGCCTGAAATTCGGTTGCGCCTTTAACGTCCTGCCGATGTGGCATCCGATCCGACTGGCCGAAGATTATGCAATGGCGGATATCGTCACCGACGGCCGCATCATCATGGGCGTCGGCCGAGGCTACCATGCGCGCGAGGTCGAGACATTCGGCGCGCCGCTTCTCGACGCCGAGAAAAACCGCGAACTGTTTGAAGAACAGCTTCGGCTGCTGCTGAGCTGTTTCAACGAACGGTCGTTTCACTTCAAGGGCAAGTACTACGAGTGTCCGCCGCCGGTCGATTATCGCGGTTATCAGCTCAAGGACATTACGCTGGTGCCGCGGCCAAAGCATCTGCAGGTCGAGATTTGGATGCCGATCGCCAGCGGCAAAACCATCGAGCTCATGGCGCAATACGGTCTCAAAGCCATGGTCACGCTCAATGGCGAAAAAATTCTAGACGACGTTGTCCGCGCTTATCATGCTGCCTGTCTCAAGCGTGGTCAAAACAAACAACTTGGCCAAGACATGATCTGGGGTGCTGGTATCTACCTGGCCGACAGCCGCGAGGAAGCCATTCGCCGGCTTGAACCCGCGCACGACGAACGATTCAAATGGTTCGCGCCGTTCGGCTTCGTGCGTTACGCCGACGAGCAGGGCCGCACCTGGGGCTCACCCGGCGCGCCTGCCCGCACCCCGTCGCTGCGCGATGGCGTTGATCAGAAGGCTTGGTTCTGCGGAACGCCGAGCGAGGTGATTGCGGGTATCAAGTCGATCGAAGCGAAATATCCCGGGCTTGATAGCTTTATGATTCATTGGGCCGAGGGACTGGCGCCGGCGGAATTCAAAGAGCAGCTTCGCTGGTTTGCCAAAGACGTGATGCCGGCATTCAAGCGCGCTTAGGGCGTCTACTCATAGACGACGCGGCGCCAACGTCCGCTTTCTGGCTAAGATAGGCGGACCGGCCTCGATGTCTGGTTTTGACCCATGCCGGACGTCGCTTGATGTCCTAAACGAGCGTTATACGCAACATGGCGGGTGATAGGGCAGGCGCGCGCTACGAGGAAAATCCCAACGATAGAGGCCGCCTCACATCTGAGGCGGCCTCTTCTTTAGGAGGTTTGTAGCCCTCATTGTGATTCCGAATGCGCTCACCGCTGCCGTTGTCTGGACGATCACTATTGTTTTTGGGCTTGTGTATGGACTTACATGGTTTGCCACCGGGCCAGCCCGCTCGCGTCCAATAATCAGGTGTGATCGAATAGGTCGTAATCCGGTGGTTCGGGAGGAGTGCGATCATGGCTGGGCTGCTCGATCGACATATTGCGGCGATCACCGGAAGCGGATCCGGGATTGGTCGGGCCATCGCCCTGGGCTATGCGCGGGAAGGAGCGCAAGTCGTTGCGCTTGATATCGATGGCAAATCGGCAGCTGAGACGGTTGACGCCATTACGCGCAGCGGCGGCAAAGCGCAGAGTTTTACTCTTGACGTGAGAGAGCGCGATCGCTGCCGGGATGTTGCCGCGCTGCTAAAGGAGAAAATCGGCCAAGTCTCGATTCTCGTCAATGATGCTGGGATCAACCGCAGGAATGCGTTTACCGCTGACGCTGAAGCAGTGATCAAGGACTGGGAAGACGTCCTGGCGACCAACCTTTACGGGGTCTTCAATGTGACGCATGCCCTTTTGGCTCAACTGCGCGCCACCAAAGGCCGCATCATCAATATCGGCTCGATCCAGTCATTCATGCACGTTCGGACGCCGAACTCTCCCGCCTATACAACGTCGAAACACGGCGTTTTGGGATTCACGCGCGCGCTTGCGGCGGAGTTGGGCAAGGATGGTGTGCGCGTCAACGCCATCGGCCCGGGCTTCATCGAGACCTCGCTCAATGAAAAGGTGCGCGCCACCAATCCCGATCTCGTGCGGATCTTTCTGGAACATACACCGCTCGGTCGAGCGGGAAAGCCCGAGGATATTGTCGGGCCGGCAATCTTTCTGGCTTCGGACCTGTCCGGCTTTGTCACCGGCACGATTGTCATGGCGGACGGCGGGTACCGCGTGATCTAACGTTGATAAATCCGATTGGATGTTAGGTTCATCAGCTGATTTTCACGATCTGCTTGCCAAAATTTTTGCCGTGGAGCAGTCGTAAAAATGCTTCTGGCATGCGTTCAATGCCCTCGAGCACGTCTTCTTTGAACTGAATCTTGCCCTCGCGACGCCAGGCGGCGAGCCGCCGCAGGGCTTCGTCGCGGCGATGCCACCAGTCAAACACGAGAAAACCATGGATGCTGGCGCGGCTGACGATCAGTTGGCCCATGAACCGCTCGCCGATGTCGGGTTTGCCGAATTGGCCCGCCAGCGCGACCCGACCACAAATCACAACGCGCGCGCCGATACTCAGGTTTTTCATGACCGCGTCATGAATCGGGCCGGCGGTGTTGTCGAAAAAAACATCCACGCCAGTGGGGCAGGATTCCTTCACCGCTCCTGTGAGGTCGGAAGATTTTTTGTAGTTGATCGCCGCATCGAAGCCGATCTCGCGGCACCATCGAAGTTTGTTATCGTCACCGGCAACGGCGATGGCGCGGCAGCCCGCTAATTTGGCAATTTGGCCGACCAACTGACCAACTGCTCCTGATGCGGCGGACACTACGACCGTGTCGCCGGGCCGCGGACGTCCGACGTCGAGGAGACCGAAGTAAGCCGTCATACCCGGCATGCCGAGCCAGGACAGCGAACTTTCGATCGGCGCGAGCTTTGGATCGATCCTGTGGACGCCGGCCGAACCCACGACGTCCGGTGTCAACACCGACCATTCTTGCCATCCAACGCTCATCGATTCGGCGATATCGCCGATCTTCCAGGCCGGATGATTAGAAGCCACCACTTCCCCGACGCCGCCGCCTTGCATGACTTCGCCGAGCGCCACACCCTTGGTGTAGTTACTCGTCGGGCTCATGCGCCCGCGCATATAAGGATCGACGGAAAGCCATTTCGATTTGACCAGGATCTGACCTAGCCCGGGATCCGGCACCGGCTGCTTATCCATCACCCAATTATCAGGGACCGGCATGCCTTCGGGATAGCTTGCGAGAAGCCATCGACGGTTGGCTAGGTTCTTCCGCATCGCTGTTTCGGTCGTCCCTTTGTAAATCTATTCGGCTCGGATATTGCCTGCGGCGATCACCTTGCGCCATTTTTCAGTTTCCTCGGCAACGAGCTTGGCGAATTCCGAACTCGAAAGCGACAGCGGACTGTCTCCGAGATCGACAATTCGCCGCGTGATCGTTGCGTCCGCGAATGCAAGATTGATCGTC
>DASXJB010000165.1:0-30648 GCA_036497645.1 Xanthobacteraceae bacterium | reverse complement strand
CGCGCGGCAAAGAATACGCCTCGTGAGCGGCCGGTCCTGTCATTGACAATCGGCAGGCGGCGGCCATGATCCGCCGCCCGGGACGTTAAAGCCTGGCAACAGGGATAGGCGACGGGAACTCAACGTAGAGTGATAGAGTGCTGCGGTATGGGTCTTGCGCTCGAAATACTTGGCCTGGTCGTGTTTCTCGGCACGCATGTATTCGTGACCATGCGCGACCGCCGCGCCGCGGTCGTGGCGCGGATCGGCGAGTGGCAGTACCGAGGCCTGTTTTCGCTGGTCTCGATCGTCGGCATCGTTCTCATCGGATATGGATTTGCCGCTTATCGCGCGGCCGGTCCGATCATGGTGTGGTACCCGCCGGCCTGGACCCGCCACATCGTCGTCGCGCTGATGTGGCCCGCCAGCATCATGGTCGCGGCGGCCTACATTCCCGGCAATATCGAACGCGCGCTCAAGCACCCCATGCTGGTCGGGGTGAAGACCTGGGCGTTTGCGCATTTGTGCGCCAACGGCGATCTCGGCGGCATAATCCTGTTCGGATCGGTGCTGGCCTGGGCGGTGTACGATCGGATCACGCTCAAACACCGTAAAGATGCCGGCGCGCCGCCAATTCCGGTCGGCGGCGCCAAAAACGACATCATTGCCATCGTCGTCGGCACGGTCATCTATTTGGCGCTCGGCTTTGTCTTCCATCCAATTGTAATTGGCGTCCCGGCATTCGGAACGCCCGCGCTGGGGCACTGATCGTGTCTGTGCAAAATACGATTCGACGCCTGACCGCGCCCGATATCCGCGCCCGCAAGGGCGGCGAGCCCATCGTGTCGTTGACGTCCTATCACGCCCACACCGCGCGGATCGTCGACGCCGATTGCGACGTTATCCTGGTCGGCGATTCACTCGGCATGGTGATGCACGGCCTCGAGACCACCATTCCGGTGACGCTCGAAATGATGATCTTGCAAGGGCACGCGGTGATGCGCGGCTCCAAGCGAGCGCTGGTCATAGTCGATTTGCCGTTCGGCAGTTATGAAGCGTCGAAGGAGCAAGCGTTTGCGTCGGCTGCGCGGGTGCTCAAGGAAACCGGTTGCGGTGCGATCAAGCTCGAAGGCGGACGCCGCATGGCGGAGACCATCGCTTTTCTGGTCGAGCGTGGCGTGCCGGTCATGGGCCATGTTGGCCTCACCCCGCAGGCGATCAATGCGCTGGGCTCGTTCCGGGCGCAGGGCCGCGAAGAGGCGGATTGGGCGCCGATCGAGGCGGACGCGCGCGCGGTGGCCGATGCCGGTGCCTTTGCAGTCGTCCTGGAAGCCATCGCCGAACCGCTGGCCCGCCGCATCACCGCCCAAGTTCCCATCCCGACTATCGGGATCGGCGCCAGCGCTGCCTGCGACGGCCAGATTCTAGTGCTCGAAGATATGCTCGGCCTGTCGCCGCGCGTGCCGAAATTCGTCAAGCGCTTCGGCGAACTCGGACCCTCGATCGAAAATGCGGTCAAAAGCTATGCGGCGGAGGTGAGGGCGCGCAGCTTTCCAGGCAACGAGCATGTCTATCCCATGCGCGAGGCTGCGGTCACCAAATTGGCGGATCGCGGTAAGGGGCCGTCACGGGCCTAGCGTACGGACCGGGTGGCCGGGCTCAGCGGCGGCCGAACAGGCCATTTTGCCTTGCTCACGCCACAAGATTACACTAGTTCCGCCAAGGGCTTCCATGAAGGACTTGATTTTATTGGGGCTTGCCGCGGTCGGGGGCCAACTGGGCCCCGTGACGCCGGGCGGAACAGCGCCTCGGCGATCGATCCGTTCGGCGGGGGTTAAGGCGATACCGTGACCGACATATTTCAAGAAGTCGATGAAGAAGTACGCCGCGAACAGCTGAAAAAGCTGTGGGAGCGTTACGGCACTTATTTCATTGCCGCCTGCATCGTCATCGTGATCGGCGTCGGCGCCTGGCGCGGTTACGAGTGGTGGCAAGCGAAACAGGCGGCGCAATCCGGCGCGGCGTTTGAGCAAGCGGTCAAGCTCGCGGTATCGGGCAAGCATCAGGAGGCGGCGGCGGCTTTTACCAAGCTTTCGGCCGATGGTACGCCGGGATACCGAATGCTGGCCCGTTTGCGCGAAGCTGCCGAGCTTGCGACGACCGATCGCAAAACCGCGGTTGCGGCTTACGATGCAATCGCCGCGGACAATCGCGCCGGCCAGGTCGTCCGAGACCTTGCGGCGGTGCGCGCCGGTTTCCTACTGGTCGATACTGCGCCATATTCGGAAATCTTGCAGCGGCTCGAACCCGCAACCGACGCAGATCGCGCATTCCGGCATAGCGCCCGGGAGATTTTGGCGCTTTCGGCATGGAAGGCCGGGGACATGTCGGCGGCGCGGCGATGGACCGAGATGATCATGGGCGATCCGCAGACGCCTCCAGGTCCGCGCAGCCGCGCGGAAATGTTGAGCGAGCTGATCGCGGCGAGCGCGAAAGGCTGACATCATGGCTCAGAGCGCGCGCAGCTATTTCTTTCGTGCCGCTTCGGCGCTCGCACTTGCGCTCCTGATTGCCGGCTGCACCAAGGGCGGCCAATTCGATCCTACCGAGATTTTCAGTTCCGACGTGTTCGACAGCAAAAAGAAACTCAAGGGCGAGCGCGCGCCGGTATTTCCCGAAGGCGTGCCGGGCGCGAGCACCGGTGTGCCTGCGGACCTGGTGAAGGGTTACGAACCACCCCCGGAACAACCCGATCCCGACGCCGCGGTCCCCGGACCGACGCCGCCCGCGGCGGCGGAAGCAGCCAAACCCAAGCCGAAACCGAAACCCAAGCCGAAGCTCGCTGCGCAGAAACCGCCTGTTTCCCCAACCGCAGCAGCGCCCGCAGCGGGGCCGACTCGGATCACAGTCGGTCCGGCACAGAAGCCGGCACCGCAGCAACCGGACGCTTCGGTTTGGCCGGCCGCGCCGTCGACTAACTCGCCGCAATCCCAAACATCTCAGTCGGTTTGGCCTGCGCCACCGCAGGCCACATCGTCACCGCCGGCGCAGCCCTCGCAATCGGTCTGGCCCGATCCGCCGTCTGCCGGATCTTCGCGATAGGCGGTCTATCCTCGTGACTCCTGATTGCGCGTAGGGTCGCCGCCATCAGCTTTTAAAGTGGTATAGAGGCTAATTGCGGAGCCGTTGGCTTACCCGAGCCGCTTGTCACGTCTCTTTTTCATCGTTGCCCACGTCCTTTATCATGTCCTTCGCCATGTCCTTTACCGTTGCGATCGTTGGTCGGCCGAACGTTGGCAAATCGACGCTGTTCAACCGGCTCGTAGGCCGCCGGCTTGCGCTGGTCGACGATCGGCCGGGCGTGACACGGGATCGTCGTGAAGGCGACGCGCAGCTCGGCGATCTCGCGTTCAAGGTGATTGACACGGCCGGCTTGGAAAAAGCCGAGCGCGATAGCCTCTCGGCACGAATGCAGGCGCACACGGCGGCGGCGATCGCGAAGGCCGATGCCGTTTTGTTTTTGATCGATGCGCGAGCCGGCGCCACGGGGCCGGACCAGTCGTTCGCGGACCTGGTTCGCAAGTCGGGCAAGCGCGCCATTCTCGTCGCCAATAAAAGCGAGGGCCGCGCCGGAGAGGCTGGTGCACTTGATGCCTATGTGCTCGGTCTTGGCGATCCGGTTGCGATCAGTGCCGAACACGGCGAAGGCCTGGCCGAGCTCTACGAGGCGCTACGCGCGGCTTTGCCTCAGCCGATTGTCGAACAGAAAGACGAGCCGGATCGGGACGCCGCGCCGGATAAGGCTCCCATTCGCATCGCCATTGTCGGCCGGCCGAATAGCGGCAAATCCACGCTGATCAACTGCCTCCTCGGCGAGGAGCGGCTGTTGACCGGCCCGGAAGCCGGGATCACGCGCGACGCCATTGCGGTCGAGCTCAACTGGCGCGGGCGTCATTTTCGCGTTCACGACACCGCCGGCTTGCGTCGCCGCTCGCGCATAAACGAGAAGCTGGAAAAGCTTTCGGTCGCCGATGCGCTCAACGCGATCCGTTTCGCCGAGGTCGTGATCGTGCTGGTCGACGCTCAAGCGCCGTTCGAGGAGCAGGACATTCGCATTGCCGATCTGATTGAGCAGGAAGGCCGCGCGATCGTGATTGCGGTGAACAAATGGGACTTGGTCACCGCGGAGCCCGGCGCAATGGGCCACTTGCGCAATACGGTCGATCGCCTGTTGCCGCAGATCAAGGGCGTTGGCATTGCCGCCTTGTCGGCGAAGACCGGCCAGGGCTTGGACCGTCTTATGCAGGCGGTCATCGAGGCGCACGCCATCTGGAATCGCCGCGTGCCGACGGCGGCGTTGAACCGGTTCCTGGCCGAGTCAACGAGCGCGCATCCGCCACCGGCGTTGCGCGGCCGGCGATTGCGGCTCGACTATATGACGCAACCGAAGTCGCGGCCGCCAACTTTTGTTTTATTCGGCTCGCGCACCAGCGCGCTGCCGGACGCATATCGCCGCTACCTTGTCAACGGACTGCGCGAGCGGTTCGACCTGCCAGGTACGCCAATCAGGCTGACGCTGCGCACAAAGTCCAATCCTTATGCGCGGCGCAAGCGCCGGTGAGCTGTACCCGTTTGAACTGTTAGCCGGGCTGAGCGAACTGCAAAAACTTGCCGGCGGGGAAGTCATAAAGCCTGCCGGTTTCGGCGCAGCTCGGCAGGCAAAGCGGCAGGATCTTTTCGGCCACTGCCTCGGGCGTCGGCAGCGTCATCGGGTCTTCTCCGGGCATCACCTGCGCTCGCATCCGGGTCCGCGTCGGTCCTGGATTAAACAAGTTTACTTTGACCGCGGTCGACTCGGTTTCCGCTGCATAGACACGTGCGAGCGCGTTGAGCGCGGCCTTCGAGACCGAATAGGCGCCACTATAGGCGCGCGCATGGGTGGCGGCTCCTGAGGTGATGAAAATCGCGCGTCCGGCGGCTGAACGCTTGAGCAAGGCATCCATGGCGCGGAGCAGATGCCAATTGGCGGTGACGTTCACCGCCATGACCTCATCCCAGTTCTGCGGCTCAATGTGATCGAGCGGGGAGCGTTGCCCCACGACCCCGGCATTGCCGATCATCACATCAAGCCGCTGATAACGTTCGTTGAGCGCCGCAGCCAGCCGATAGATACCGGCATAGTCGCGCATGTCGAGTGGGACCAGGGTCGCCGAACTGCCGGCCGCGCGTGCCGCATCGTCGATTTCCTCGAGCGCGCCTACGGTGCGCGCAACCGCGACGATGTGAGCGCCGGCGCGCGCTAGCGCCAGCGCTGTCGCCCGGCCGATGCCGCGCGATGCGCCGGTGACGAGCGCAATGCTCCCGGCCAGCGGTTGCGGCATTGATCAGCTCGCTTCCGCGAGCAGGGAGAGCTGACGCGGCGTCGCGTCCTGGGCGGTCCGGTCCGTAAGCGGCGTCGGATATTCGCCGGTGAAACAATGATCGGTGAATTGCGGACGAGCCGGATCGCGGCCCGTTTCGCCCATGGCGCGATAGATGCCGTCGACCGAAAGGAACGCGAGCGAATCGGCGCCGATGAATTTCCGCATGCCCTCGAGATCGTGCGTCGCCGCGAGCAGTTTGTCGCGCTCGGGCGTGTCGATGCCGTAATAGTCGGGATGCGTGATCGGCGGAGAGGCAACCCGCATGTGCACCTCGGTGGCGCCCGCATCGCGCATCATCTGCACGATCTTCACCGAAGTCGTGCCGCGCACGATGGAATCGTCGATCAAGACGATGCGCTTGCCGGCCACCACCGCGCGATTGGCATTGTGTTTGAGGCGAACGCCGAGCTGGCGGATGTGCTGGGTCGGCTCGATGAAGGTGCGGCCGACATAATGATTGCGGATGATGCCGAGCTCGTAGGGAAGCCGGGATTCCTGCGCATAGCCAACGGCGGCCGGGACGCCGGAGTCCGGCACCGGTACGACCACGTCCGCGGCCGCCGGCGCCTCACGCGCCAGTTCCGCGCCACATGCCTTGCGCACGCTGTAAATGCTGCGGCCGCCCAATATCGAGTCGGGCCGGGCGAAATAAATGTATTCGAAAATGCACGGCCGCGGCGGCATTGGCGGAAACGGCTTGTGCGTATGCGCGCCGTCCTCGTCGAAGACGAGGACCTCGCCGTTTTCAACGTCGCGCACATATTGCGCGCCGATGATGTCCAGCGCGCAGGTTTCCGATGCCAGAATCGGGCAGCCATCCAGTTTGCCGAGCACGAGCGGACGAATGCCGAGCGGATCGCGAGCGCCGATCAGTTTCTTGTTGGTCAGGCCGACGAAGGAATACGAGCCCTCCAGCATGCGCAAGCCTTCGACCAGGCGATCGACAAAGCGATTGCGATGCGAGCGGGCCACCAGATGCAGAATCACTTCCGTATCGGTGGTGGATTGCATCATCGCGCCATCGCGTACCAGCTGGCGCCGCAGCGTCAGACCGTTGGTGAGATTGCCATTGTGGCCGACGGCGAAGCCGCCCGCGTTCAGTTCCGCGAACAGCGGCTGAACGTTGCGCAAAATTGTCTCGCCGGTCGTCGAATATCTCACATGACCGATCGCTGCATTGCCGGGGAGCCGATCGATCACGTCACGACGGGAGAAGGCATCGCCGACCAGTCCAAGCCGGCGTTCCGAATGGAACCGTTTGCCGTCGAATGTGACAATCCCAGCTGCCTCCTGACCGCGGTGCTGCAAAGCATGGAGGCCGAGCGCGGTAATGGCCGCCGCGTCGGGATGGCCGAATATGCCGAATACGCCACATTCCTCGCGAAGCCGATCTGCCTCGGGGTCGAAGGCGGCAGGCACGGTCATGATCTCGGTACCTCCACCCGGTCGAGCCCGCTCCGCCGCTGGTCCGGCGCGGCGGGAGGATTGTCGGTGTCCTCGGGTTTGGCGCGCTTGAGCCTGTTTAAAATGGTGCTTTCGGGGTCATCCGGCAACATCGACATCAGCCATTGTCCGGTGCCGGCAAGGACCACCTTGGATTTGGCGCCCTTGACCCATTGCGGCTGGCTGCGGTCGGGAACGAGCCAAATGAAGAACTGAAACGCTATGACCACGATGATCAGGCCGCGGGCAAGGCCGAATAAAAATCCGAGCGTGCGGTCGAGCGCGCCGACGCGGCTATCGAGCACCATGTCGGAAACTCTGATGGTGAAGACCGAGACGATGAGCAGCGTCAGTAGAAACACGCTGCCCACTACGGCTACCGCGGCGACAATGTCGCTGTTGAAGTACTGTTTAGCGTAAGGCAGGAGCTTGCCATAGGAATAAAGGGTAGCCACAGCCGCCAAAATCCACGCCGTGATGGAGAGGACCTCACGCATGAAGCCGCGCACCATGGCGAGCAGGCCCGAAACCAGCATGACCAGGATCAGGACAATATCGAGCAACGTGATCGGCATTTCAGTTTCCGAGCAGGGCTGCGATTCGGATTAGCGCTTTCGACGTTCCGCCGCGTGTATAGCGGGGCTACGCCATGCCGTCACCCGTCTTCTCGCGCTGAAATGCGTTCAATATCGGCACAAAACCGTCCCATTGCCCGAAAACCGATAATTAACCTCATCGGCAGGTCCGATCAGGCCTCCTGCCGTCCGACTCGGCGCAGCGCAGGGGTGCCCTCGCGCGCGATATCGGCGACCAGATTATCGAGGCTGGCAAGCGCGGAGACTGCGAATCCGTCCGGGGCCTCGTTGCGGGCGGCTTCCGGGGCGATCGCCTTGGTGAAGCCGAGCTTTTGCGCCTCGCGCAATCGCGCGGCGCTCTGCGGCACCGGCCGCACCGCGCCAGACAACGAGATCTCGCCAAAATAGACGGCATGAGCGGGCAGGGAAGCGTGGGTCAGTGACGACACCAGCGCCGCCGCCGCCGCGACGTCGGCGGCCGGCTCCTGGATGCGCAAGCCTCCGGCGACGTTGAGGTAAACGTCATGTCCCGATAGGCGCACGCCGCAATGCGCCTCGAGCACGGCCAAGACCATCGACAGCCGATTCGGGTCCCAGCCGACGACCGCGCGGCGCGGGGTTCCTAGCGTCGTGGGCGCCACCAGGGCCTGGATTTCCACCAATAGTGGCCGCGTCCCCTCCATTCCCGCAAACACGGCGGTTCCCGGGCTACCAAGATCGCGTTCCGACAAGAACAGCGCGGAGGGGTTGGCGACCTCGCGCAGGCCGGCGCCAGTCATTTCGAACACGCCGATCTCGTCGGTCGGACCAAACCGGTTCTTGATCGCGCGCAGGATGCGAAACTGCTGAGAACCTTCGCCTTCGAATGATAAGACCGCGTCGACCATATGTTCGACCACACGCGGCCCGGCGATCTGGCCGTCCTTGGTGACGTGGCCTACTAGAATCACGGCGGCGCCGCTGCGTTTGGCAAAACGGATCAGCTCCGCGGCCGAGCCTCGGACTTGCGTCACTGTCCCTGGTGCTGATTCGATGGTTTGCGTCCACATGGTCTGGATGGAATCGATGACCAGAAGGCGCGGGACAGTGCCATGCGAAACCGTGGCCACGATGTCTTCAACCGAGGTCTCCGCCGCAACTTCGACCATTGCCTCGGCAAGGCCGAGCCGTTCGGCACGCAACCGCACCTGCGCCACCGCTTCCTCGCCTGAAATGTAGATGGCGCGGTGCCGGCCACGCGCGAATGCTGCCGCGACCTCGAGAAGCAGCGTCGATTTGCCGATTCCGGGATCGCCGCCAAGGAGCAACACCGATCCGCGGACCAACCCACCGCCCGTGACCCGATCGAATTCTGCGATGCCGGAGGCAAGGCGCGGCGCCTCATGCGTCGTGGCCTTCAATGGCTCGATGGCGAAGGGACGACCCTTGCGCATGGGCCGCCGCAGACCCTCGGCGCTTTCCTCGACCAATGTATTCCATTCGCCGCAAGCGTCGCATTTGCCCGCCCAGCGCGCGAAGGCGGCGCCGCAGTTCTGGCAAATGAAATTTTGCGCGCGCGCCGCCATCTATTCGCCCCGGTAATTCAGATGGCAGCGCATGCCGAGCCGGGTGAGGACCTCGTAACCGATTGTGCCCGCGGCCGCTGCCACCTCGTCAATGCTCAGTTCGCCGCAGATCAGGGTGGCGAAATCGCCGCGGCGTACGGCGCCGTCGGCAAGGTCGGTAATATCGAGCATGAGCAGATCCATCGAGATCCGGCCCACTATAGGACATCTTTTGCCGGCCACGATTGCCGCGCCACCCGGATGCTCGTCGTCGGCACTGCCAGCGCGCAGGAGCCCGTTCGCATAGCCCAGCGCCACGACTGCAATGCGCGAGTTACGCCGCGCCGTCCAGGTGGCGCCGTAACCGATCGTTTGCTCGCGCACGACAGCGCGGATCTGCACGATGCGGCCGGTCAGTTCGATGACGCTCTTCATGGGATTGGGCCGGCCGGGCGTCGGATTGATGCCGTATAGCGCGGCGCCCGGCCGCGCCAGGTCGAAATAAGTCGCGTCGCCGAGAAAGATTCCAGAAGAATTCGCGAGCGATGCCGGAATGCCGGAATAGAGCGCGCGCAGTTCGCGAAATAGCTGTAGCTGTCTCGCATTGAGCGGATGATCAGGGATATCGGCGCAGGCAAGATGGCTTAACAGCAGCGCGATGCCATGGTTTTGGGTCTGCACGCGCGGCGCAAGCGCTGCCGCCTCCTCCGGCGAAACGCCGAGCCGATTCATGCCGGTATCGACATGAAGCGCGGCGCCGCCTTGCCAGGCGCGACCAGCGACGAACGTATCCCATTCGGCGAGTTCGGTCATCGAGTTGATAACCGGCCGCGCGGCAAGTTCGATGAATGCCTCCGCGCATTGCAGCGTGAAGCCGTGCAGTACATAGATCGTGGCGTCCTTCGCGCGTGCGCGGACAATTCGCGCCTCGGCGATATCGGCGACAAAGAATGTCTTGCACCCGGCGTCAGCCAGCGCCGCAACCACCGGCTTGAGGCCAAGCCCATAGGCGTTGGCTTTGACGACCGCCGCGCATTCGACGGTCAGGAGTTGGCGCGTCAGCGCCTGCCAGTTCGCCACGATCGCGGCAAGATCGATGGTGAGCGTGCCGCCGGTTTCAGCGGCGGCCGGGCCTGATTCCGCTGGCGAAGTACGTTTTGCGCGTGCCATGGAGACTTTATGACCGCCGACATCCCGGCGGTAAAGCGCAGACCTTGCGGCGGCCTAGAAATCGCGCCGGTGAGCGGTATCGAGATTGGCAAAGCGGGTCACCGCGCCGTCGAACTGCAATTCGACCGTTCCTGTGGGGCCGTGACGCTGCTTGCCGATAATCACCTCGGCCTTGCCGTCCACGCGTTCGCCTTCGGCGAGCCATTCCGCGAATTTCTCACGGTTGGCCTCGGTGGGCTTGCGCATCTGATGATAGTATTCTTCGCGGAATATGAAGAGCACGACGTCGGCGTCCTGCTCGATCGATCCCGACTCTCGCAGATCCGACAATTGCGGCCGCTTGTCCTCGCGGCCTTCGACCTGGCGCGACAATTGCGAGAGCGCAAGAATCGGAATGTTGAGCTCTTTCGCCAGCGCCTTGAGCCGGGTGGTAATTTCAGTGATTTCCTGCACGCGGCCTTCGGCCGCCCGGCGGGTCGATCCCTGCAGGAGTTGAAGGTAATCGACAACCAACAGATCGAGTCCCCGCTGGCGTTTCAGCCGACGGGCGCGCGCCGCCAACTGGCCCACGCTGAGGCCGCCAGTCTCGTCGACGTAAAAAGGCAGGTTCTGCAATTCGATCGAAACGTCTCTGATCTTCTCAAAATCGCCTTCATCGATATCGCCGCGGCGGATTTTGTTCGACGGGATTGCAGTCTGTTCCGAGATGATGCGCGTGGCCAGCTGTTCGGCCGACATTTCCAGCGAAAAGAAGCCGACAATGCCGCCGTTTACCGTCGCCATATGGCCATCGGCCCGAACCTCACCAGACCATGCCCTGGCAACGTTGTAGGCGACGTTGGTGGCGAGCGCGCTTTTGCCCATGCCCGGCCGGCCGGCAAGAATGACCAGGTCCGAGGGCTGCAAGCCGCCCATCTTGCTGTCGAGATCGGTCAGACCGGTTGCCAGACCGGACAGGCGGCCGTCACGCTGGTAAGCGCGCGCGGCCATATCGACCGCTGTCGTCAGCGCCTGCGCGAAACGCTGGAAACCCGCGTCATAACGGCCGGTCTCGGCGATTTCGTAAAGTCTCCGCTCGGCTTCTTCGATGTGCTGCAGCGGGGTCGAATCGACGGGCGCATCATAAGCGAGGTTCACCATATCCTCGCCGATCGTGATCAGATCGCGCCGAACGGAAAGGTCGTAGATCGTGCGGCCGTAGTCCTCGGCGTTGATGATCGTGGTCGCCTCGGCGGCGAGCCGGGCGAGATATTGATTGACGGAAAGGCCGGCAATATCCGCGTCGCCGGGCAAGAAGGTTTTGAGCGTGACCGGCGTAGCGGTCTTGCTGGCGCGGATGAGTCCGCCGGCCAGTTCGAAAATACGCTGGTGAATGGGCTCGAAGAAGTGCTTGGCTTCGAGAAAGTCGGACACCCGGTAAAATGCCTCGTTGTTGACGAGGATGGCGCCGAGCAAAGCCTGTTCGGCCTCAATATTGTGCGGTGCCGCGCGGAACGTCGGCTCCGGGGCAACTTGCTTGCGGGCGGTCGAATCGAAAACTGCCATGGTCCCGGTCAAAGCAATCGCGCGCTGTGGCCGATTTGCGGCAGGGCGCCGCAATCCGGCGATAGTTCGCTTCAATTTCGTTACGCAATAACGCGCTACTCAACATGGCGCTAACTCGACGACAGCGGTTACGCGTATAGCCGCCGCTCCTTTCGATAGTCCAGCGGGCGGACAATGGAAGCGTCGATTGGAGCTTTCCCCCGTTACCCACCGCACGGTTACGAAGTTTGAAAAATGCCACGCGGCTCTTGACGCGGCGGCGCGATGGATGGCGGACGCCTATTCGCCCGCGAGTCGCAGCGGCGGCCTGTAGGCCGTCTCGATCGCGCGCAATCGCGCCTCTTCCCGCATAATATAATCGCGGGTGGGGGGCGTGAGGCCCTTTCGTTTCGCCATCTGGATCTGGAACACGACCATCTCGCCCAGCCGAAACGCCATTTCCGAGCAAGCGAGATAAAACTCCCACATCCGCACGAAGCGCTGATCGTAGAGGCGCACTGCTTGGTCGCGGTGGGCCAGAAAGCGTTCGCGCCAGGCCTTGAGCGTCTCGGCGTAGTGCAGCTGCAAGATCTCGACGTCGGTGACGATCAGGCCTGCCCGCTCGATCGCGCGGAGGACTTCCGACAGGGCCGGAATGTAGCCGCCGGGGAAGATGTACTTGGCGATCCAGGGATTGGTGATGCCGGGTGGGCTATAGCGACCGATTGTGTGCAGGAGCGCGATGCCGTCTTCGGTGAGAAGCTTCGCGCATTGGTTGAAGAAGACGTCGTAAAAGCCGACCCCGACATGTTCGAACATGCCGACCGATACGATTCGATCGAATCGGCCGTCCAAATCACGATAGTCCAAAAGCTTGAATTCGACGTCTCGGCGGCCGCACTCCTGCGCCCGGTTCTGGGCGCGCTGGTGTTGTTCCTGCGACAGCGTAATGCCGGTGACCTGCGCGCCGGCGATCTCGGCTAAATAGAGCGCCAGTCCGCCCCAGCCGCAGCCGATGTCGAGCACTTTGGCGCCGGGCGCGATCCGTAGCTTGGCGGCGAGGTGACGCTTCTTTGCCAGCTGCGCGTCATCGAGCGACTGATTGGGCTGCTCGAAATAGCCGCAGCTATATTGCTGGTCACCGTCGAGGAATAACGAATAGAGCCGACCGTCGAGGTCATAATGATGCGCGACATTGGTCCGCGAGCGCGAGCGCAAATTGAGTTGCTGAAGGCGGCGGAACAGATAGCGCAGCGCACGAGGCAGCGCCCAATTGCCGGCGTCGAGACGCTCTTGGCCCAATAGCAGCGCCAGCACATCGGCTATGGAGCCTTGCTCGACGATCAGCGTGCCGTCCATATAGGCTTCACCCAGCTTCAGCTCGGGATCGAACAACACCGCGCGCTGGGCCGCGGCGTTGCTAAACCGGACAGCGATAGGGTGTCCCGTTCCGTCGCCGAACGTGCATATGCGCCCCCGCGCGGTCGTGACGGTAAACGACCCGCGACGGATAAACCGGCGTAAGAATATGAACAGTAAACGATCCACGGCCGTTTCCGCTCACACCGCCTGTTGTGCAGCCTCCTCCGATTGGGCGCTCGATCAAGTCTTTGCCGCCCGGGCCGTTCGATCACGCCTTTACGCGGCTGGAGTCCTGTTATTGCCGTTATTAAAACAAAATCCTCCTTGACCAGCAATGGCGCAGAAAACCGGGCCAGGATGCCGGCTACGTGACTGTCGTACCGGTTCGGTATTGGGGTAAGTATGCTTGCTGAGCGGGAGAGAATTCAGGGGGTCAGCGTGCTTTGGCGTCTTATGCCTTTGATCGGGCTCGCCTCGATCGCGGCTGTTGCCGTGATTTCCGCGGGACCGGCCCTGGGCCAGACCAATATCGATCAGGGCAAGCCAGCCTCCGAATTGTTCGCGAATTATTGCGTGGTGTGCCACAAGAGCACACGCGGGCTCGCGAACGGCCGCAGCAGCCTCACACTTTCCCTGTTTTTGCGCGAGCACTACGCGGCCAGCCGCGAGCAGGCGGCTGCGCTCGCCGCTTACGTGATCAGTGCCGGCGGCAATGCGCCGGCGGCAAAACCGGAACGGGCCAAGTCAGAGGAACCAAAAGGGCAGGAGGCCAAAGGTCAGGAAGCTAAGGGGCAGGAAACCAAAGGTCATGAGACCAAACCTCGTGCGGCGTCGGCTAAATCCGAACCGGAAAAACCGGCCCGTGGGGGCCAGCCGGGACGTGAAGAGCCAGCGCCTGCCGAACAAGAGCCTGCTCCTGTCGTTGCCGCACCTGCCGCCAACCCGTCGCCGAGTTCTGGCGAAGCTCCGGAGCTCAGACCAACGACAAGCGCTGGCGTGTCGGCCGAATCCCAGTCGAATGACGACGCGCCCGCGCCGCGCGACAATATTCCTGACTGATCACCGAATTCCCGGCTGATCACCGAACGGGGGCCCAGTTCTGGCCCTCGGCGCGATCTGCTTACGCGGTTTCGTCCTGCGGCGGCGTTTCGGGTTGTTCGGCGCTTTCCGCCGATTGCGCCGCCTCGCCGGCTCCCGGTTCGAAGAATGCTTCCGCCGCGATCACGGCCGCCTCCTGTTCGGTCAGTTCGCGCAGTTGGGTGACGTCCTCGCCCCGCGCGATGCGCCCCGCCTCATCTTCGTTGCGCGCAACGATCACACTGACCGAAACTTCCACCTCGGGATGGAGCGCGATCGGCACTTTGTGCTGGCCGATGGTCTTGATCGGTGCGTTGAGTGCGACTTGGTTGCGATTGACGCGAAAGCCGCCCTCGCCGAGTAGCGCCACGAGGTCACGCGGCGACACCGAGCCGAACAATTGGCCGGATTCGGAGGCTTGGCGCAAAACGGTGATGCTCTTGCCGTCGAGTTTCCCGGCTACTTGGTCCGCTTCAGTCTTGAGCGTGAGCGAGCGTGCTTCGAGCTCGCCTTTCATCTTTTCAAAGCGTGTGCGATTTTCGTCCGTGGCGCGCAGCGCTTTGCCGCGCGGAAGCAAAAAATTGCGGGCGAATCCGTCCTTCACGCGCACGACATCGCCCATCTGGCCGAGCCGGGCGATACGTTCGAGCAGAATGACTTCCATGGCGACCTCGCTTAGCGGATCACGTAGGGCAACAAGCCAAGAAACCGGGCGCGCTTGATCGCTTTGGCGAGTTCACGCTGCTTCTTCGATGAAACTGCCGTTATGCGGCTGGGAACGATTTTTCCGCGCTCCGAAACAAACCGCTGCAGCAGCTTGACGTCTTTATAATCGATCTTGGGCGCATTGGCGCCGGAGAACGGGCAGCTCTTGCGGCGGCGGAAGAACGGGCGACGGCCGCCGGCGGCCTGCGGTGACATAGCCATCGGTCACTCCTCCCCTTCGTTGTCGATTACATCGGAATCGTCGCGGCCGCGCCGGTCGCGATCCCGGGGGCGATCACCGCGGTCACCACGCTCGCCGCGATCGCCGCGTTCACCGCGATCGCCCCGGCGATCGTCGCGATCGCGATCGCGTTCGGTGCGCCGCATCATCGCCGACGGGCCCTCTTCATGGGCATCGACCCTGATCGTGAGATAGCGAACAACATCTTCATTGAGCCGTTCGAGGCGTTCAATTTCGTTGATTGCCGGTGGCGGCGCATCGATATCCATCAGCGTGAAATGCGCCTTGCGGTTCTTGCGCAGGCGGTAGGAGAGCGACTTGACGCCCCAATATTCGGTCTTCTTGACCGACCCGCCGAGCCCCTCGATGACGCCCTTCAATTGCGCAGTCAATTCATCGACCTGCTGCGCGCTGGCGTCCTGGCGCGCAAGATAGACGTGTTCATAGAGCGGCATAGCTGCCCTTTCCTGTCTGCCATGCTCGCCCGGGCGCGAAGCCCCTCGAACCCTTCGGGAAAGGCTCGAATGCTCTGAAGGCGGGAACACCGGACGCCGGACCCGAAAGCCCTACCGTGCAGAAACGAGGTCTGCGCGGCCGTCCGTTCAGCTCCCGGCCGGGGTCGAGCGGAAACGGGCCTTATACGCGGCCTATCTGGAAAGGCAAGGCCGCACCAAACGGCGTCCCGAAGAGCAAGCCCGGGCCGCTTTGTTGCTTGCCGGCGGACCGCGATCGCCTTGACATCAGTGATTTGGCGGTATTTTTCGCGCCTGCCTTGCGCGCGTCGTGATCTTTAAGGGGCAAATAACAGCCGATGACAATTGCGTTGGTTTTCCCGGGCCAGGGCAGCCAGGCCGTCGGAATGGGCAAGGCTCTGGCCGATGCGTTTGCTCCAGCACGCCAAGTATTCGATGACGTCGATGCCGCTTTGGGCGAGAGGCTCAGCGACACGATCTGGAGCGGTCCGGCTGATACTCTCACGCTGACTGAAAACGCCCAACCGGCGCTGATGACGGTTTCGATCGCGGCTTTGCGGGTTCTAGAACACGAAGCCGGTCTCGATATCGGGCGCGATGTCGCCTTCGTTGCCGGCCATTCGCTTGGCGAATATTCAGCGCTCGCCGCTGCGCGCGCAATTTCGGTTGCCGACGCGGCGCGCCTGTTGCGCATTCGCGGCCGCGCCATGCAAAAAGCTGTTCCGGTCGGGGTTGGCGCCATGGCGGCGCTCATCGGGCTCGAGCTGGAGGAGGCGAAGGCAATCGCCGCAGAAGCCTCCAGCGCGGGTGTGTGCGCGGCCGCCAACGACAATGGCGGCGGCCAAGTTGTTTTGTCGGGGGCGAAGGCCGCTGTTGAACGCGCCGTCGAGCTTGCAAAGGCGCGCGGCGTGAAGCGAGCGATGATGCTGCCCGTATCCGCACCCTTTCATTGCACCTTGATGCAGCCGGCCGCCGACGTCATGGCGGACGCCTTGGCCAAAGTCTCGGTGCACGCACCGCTCGTCCCGGTCGTCGCCAATGTGCCGGCACGGCCGATCAAAGAGCCCGCAGAGATCGTGCAAAATCTGGTCGAACAGATTACCGCTACGGTGCGGTGGCGAGAATCGGTGCTGTTCATGGCGCAGTCCGGCGTGTCCTCGTTTTTCGAGATCGGCGCCGGAAGGGTGCTGACCGGTCTGATCAAGCGTATTGCCGAGGGTACATCGGCCGCTCCGGTCGGATTGCCTGAAGATATTGCTAAGTTCAAAGCCTCGCGTGCCTGAGCTATTGCTGAGCCGGCCGAAGGCCAGGGAGTCAAAATGTTCGAACTCACCGGAAAGACCGCGCTGGTGACCGGGGCGACCGGGACGATCGGCGCCACGATCGCGCGTAGCCTTCATGGTCAGGGCGCCACCGTTGCAATCTCAGGAACGCGGCGCGCGGTGCTCGATCGGCTCGCCGCCGAACTTGGCAGCCGCGTGCATATCCTGCCTGCCAATCTCGCTGATACTACCGAGACCGAAGCGTTGGTGCCGCGCGCGGAGGAGGCAATGGGGCAGCTCGATATTCTCGTCGCCAATGCCGGGGTCACGCGAGACAATCTGCTCGTGCAATTGCGCGACGAAGATTGGGAGCAGGTCATCGCCATCAATCTGTCCGCTACGTTCCGGCTGTCGCGCGCCGCGGTTCGTGGAATGATGCGTCGGCGCTTCGGGCGCGTTATCGCGATCACGTCGGTGGTCGGCACAACCGGCAATCCCGGCCAGGCCAACTATGTCGCAGCCAAAGCCGGCATCACCGGCATGATCAAAGCCATGGCACAGGAATATGCCAAGCGGGGCGTCACCGCCAATTGCGTCGCGCCCGGATTCATTGTCACCCCGATGACCGACAAACTGAACGACAAGCAGCGGGAAACCATCGTTGCAAAAATTCCAGCGAGCCGCGCCGGGACCCCTGCCGAGGTGGCTGCTGCGGTCGTTTTTCTCGCTTCAAACGAGGCTGGTTACGTGACGGGTCAGACATTGCATGTGAATGGCGGAATGGCCATGATTTGAACGCGATAACAGATAGTGAGGACGACGTGCCGGCGCGCTGGTCAACCGTTTTGAAGTGTGGTAACCGAACCGAACTCGGGCTGGGGGAGCCGGAATCCCGGAGCGCCGGGCGCAACGTCCGCCTCTGACTCAGGTGTCGACCCACGGCTGTCGGCAAGTTCAATGAAGTAGTTTGACGGATTCAAAGCGAGCTTGACGGGTCGCGTTGCAAGATGAGGTTGGAACGATGAGTGATATTGGCGAGCGCGTGAAGAAAATCGTTGTGGAACATCTCGGCGTCGAGCCCGATAAGGTGACCGAGAACGCCAGCTTCATCGACGACCTCGGCGCCGACAGTCTCGATACTGTCGAGCTGGTCATGGCTTTTGAGGAAGAATTCGGGTGCGAAATTCCCGACGATGCCGCCGAGACCATTTTGACGGTCGGCGACGCCATTAAATTTCTCGAAAAGAACGCAAAGAGCTAACCGGTCGCCGGCCGGCATTTTTGCATGAGGGACGTGGACTGTCGTGACCGCCGCATATGTCCATATGCGGCCGGGCGATATTCGGGCTGCGTTTGCCGGGAGTATCCGCGATGAGACGCGTGGTGGTCACAGGGCTTGGGATGGTGACGCCGCTCGCCTGCGGGACTGAACAAACTTGGCAGCGGCTGCGATCCGGCGAGAGCGGCATCAAACGCATCGAGCGGTTCGACGTTTCGGATATTCCCTGCAAGATTGCAGGCCAAGTGCCGCGCGGCGACGGCTCAGACGGAAGCTTCAATCCTGACGACTGGATGGAGCCGAAGGAGCAGCGCAAGGTCGACGATTTCATCATCTTTGCCATGGCTGCGGCAGCGCAGGCTCTTAACGACGCCGGCTGGCATCCCCACGAATACGAGGACCAGATCGCGAGCGGCGTTCTGATCGGCTCGGGGATCGGTGGTGTGGAGGGAATAGCGGAAACGGCGCTGGTGTTGCGCGACCGCGGCCCGCGGCGAGTCTCACCATTCTTCATACCGGGCCGGCTGATCAATCTCGCCTCCGGTTATGTATCGATCGCGCATTCCCTCAAGGGCCCCAATCATGCGGTGGTCACCGCCTGTTCGACCGGCGCACACGCGATTGGCGATGCCGGCCGGCTGATTGCGCTTGGCGACGCCGACGTGATGCTGGCCGGCGGCACAGAGTCGCCCGTCAACAGGATTTCGCTCGCCGGTTTCGCGGCCTGCCGCGCGCTTTCGACTGGGTTTAACGATACGCCTGAGCGTGCATCGCGGCCGTACGATCGCGATCGCGACGGCTTTGTCATGGGGGAGGGCGCCGGCGCGGTGGTGCTCGAGGAATACGAGCATGCGCAACGACGCGGCGCGCGAATCTACGGCGAACTTATCGGATACGGTCTCTCGGGCGATGCCTACCACATTACCGCGCCGGCCGAGGACGGCGATGGCGCGTTTCGCTGCATGAGCGCCGCGATTCGCCGCGCCGCCATCTCGCCCGCCGACATCGACTACATCAATGCGCATGGCACCTCGACTCCGCTCGGCGACGAGATCGAGCTCAAAGCCGTCGAACGCCTTGTCGGCAATGCCGCTGGCAATATTGCGATGTCCTCCACCAAATCTTCGATCGGCCACCTTCTCGGCGCCGCTGGAGCGGTGGAGGCCATTTTCTGTCTGCTGGCGATCCGCGATGGCGTAGTGCCGCCGACGCTCAATCTCGATAACCCGTCGGTCTCGACATCGATTGATCTTGTGCCGCATACGGCGCGTCAGCGTACGGTCGAAGTCGCGCTTTCCAATTCGTTCGGATTCGGCGGCACAAACGCCTCGCTGATCTTCCGCAAACTGGCGCAATGATGCCATGCTTTTGCGGACCGCCACATTTGTTCCGCACTCCCCTGCGATTCACGGGCGATCTTGGTTGTCGTGGCGTCAGGCGGGATTGCCGAAAAAGCTGCAAGCGGTCTTCGTGCTGTCATCACAAAGTCGGTCATGCGAATCGTGGGACTGGATGTGCGGCAGTGACAGGAGCTAACCCCCCGCAAGATGGCGGAGAGTGCGGCGGTCCGGCTTTGCGGCCCAGTTCGGCGGATATTAGCAAGAGCAATCCGGCAGCTCGCGTGAGTGCGGGGAGATCGTCGTCGCCGTCTTCAATCCCCGGCAGCTCGGGAAATGGATGGCGAACCGCGAGCGCCGACAACCCGCCAGGTGCCGGCCCCAAGAGAAGCGAGCCCCAACGCATGCCCCGCAGTCCACGAGCGGCGATCGAGCCCGACAGGGTGGATCTACCGGCGCGCCGTTCGGCGAGCGCGCGGCATCCACTGGTCGTTATCGGCAATGCTGTCATCAGCGCCTTTGTTCTGGCGGCTTTGGCAGCCGGCATCGCGCTGTTTTTCGGCAAGCAGCGTTTCGAGGCGCCGGGCCCCCTTGCGGCGGACCACATCGTCAACATTCCGCGTGGTTCTGGGATGCGCGACATCGCCGATATCCTGTCGCGCGAAGGCGTCATCGATCAGCCGTGGCTGTTCATCGGTGGCGTGCTCGTGCTCAAGGCGCGCGAGGATCTCAAGGCCGGCGAGTACGAATTTAAGGCGCGTTCCAGTATGCGCGACGTGGTCGCCACCATCGTCGAAGGCAAGGTAGTGGCCCACCAGGTCAGCATTCCGGAGGGGCTCACGTCGGAGCAGATCGTCGCGCGCTTGTCGCAGGACGATGTATTGGCCGGCGACATCAAGCAAATTCCGCGCGAGGGCAGCTTGCTGCCGGACACCTATAACTTCGCGCGTGGCATAACCCGCGAGCAAATGGTTCAGCGCATGCAGCAAGCGGAGCAGCGCTTGTTGCGCGAGATCTGGGAGCATCGCGCTCCCGATCTGCCCCTCAAAACTCCGGAGCAGCTCGTCGTTCTGGCGTCGCTGGTCGAGAAAGAGACCGGCAAACCGGAGGAGCGTACGCGCGTTGCCGCTGTGTTCGTCAACCGGCTCAAGCAAAAGATGAAATTGCAGTCGGATCCGACGATCATTTACGGGCTTGTCGGCGGCAAGGGCACGCTCGGGCGCCCGATTATGAAAAACGAAATTGAACAGCCGACGCCTTATAACACCTACATCATCGACGGATTACCACCCGGGCCGATCGCCAATCCGGGCCGCGCCTCGCTCGAGGCGGCCGCAAATCCGGCGCGCACCCGCGAATTGTATTTCGTGGCGGACGGCACCGGCGGCCATGCCTTCGCGGAGACATATGAGCAGCATCAGAAAAACGTGACCCGGCTGCGATCGATCGAATCCGATCAGAAGGATCAGGTCCCGATCGGCGACCAGATGGCCCCGCCCGCGGCGCAGCCGGCGCCCGCGGCTACTATTCCGGCAGCTCCACCACCGCGCCCCGGCGCCTCGAGGCCTCGCGCGACCACACCCCATTGACCACACGCGTTTTCGATCGAGCTCCAAGCTTGTGACCGGCAATCGCCGCCGGTAAGTTCGGGCGCATTTCTCGCTGGCGGGGTCCCATGGCACTTTCGAGCATGACCGGATTTGCTCGCGGCCATGGCGTCTGCGGACCTTACGCCTGGACCTGGGAAATTAAATCGGTCAACGGCAAGGGGCTGGATGTGCGGGTGCGCACGCCTGCCGGCTGGGACGGGGTTGAGCTGCCGGTTCGCGCTCGCACCGCTGAAACGCTCAGCCGCGGCTCGGTGCAGGCCACTCTCACCGTCGAACGCAGCGGCGCGGCGCCGACCGTGCGCGTCAATGCGCCGGTCCTCGACGCCATCTTGTCGGCGGTGCGCGACTTCGGGACCAAGATCAAGGCATCGCCGCCGTCGCTCGACGGGCTGTTGGGGCTCAAAGGCGTGCTCGAGATCACCGATGCCGAAGAGGATGAAGCCGAGCGGCGCGCCGCGGAAGCGGCAGTGGCTGCCGGTTTTGCCGCGGCGCTCGTATCGCTTGCCGAAATGCGCCGCGGCGAGGGCGCAGTCCTCGGCCGAGTTTTGGCGGCCCGTCTCGACGAAATCGCCGCGCTCGTCGAACGCGCCGAGCAGGCTCCGGGCCGTCGCCCGGAGGCCATTCGCGCCCGGCTTGCCGAGCAAGTTGCGGCGCTGCTCGAGCAATCGGAACGTTTCGATCCCGACCGGCTGCACCAGGAAGCGATCATGATCGCGACCAGGGCCGACGTGCGCGAGGAACTTGATCGCCTGACTGCCCATGTGGCGCAGGCGCGGCGGCTGATCGAGGAAGGCGGCCCGATCGGCCGGCGACTCGATTTTCTCGCCCAGGAGTTCAACCGCGAAGCCAATACACTGTGCGCCAAGGCCAACGATGTCGAGCTCACGAATATCGGCCTGGAGCTCAAGGCCGCAGTCGAGCAATTCCGCGAACAGGTTCAGAACGTAGAATAAAATGGCGCAGGCGCGGCGAACCCACCACAACATCGCCCGTCGTGGCCTGATGTTGGTCCTGTCTTCACCGTCGGGCGCGGGTAAAACCACCCTGTCACGCTTGTTGTTGCGATCGGACCGCAACGTCGAGCTTTCGATATCGGTGACGACGCGCCCAAAGCGCCGCGGTGAGATCAATGGCCGCGATTATCATTTCATTGATCACGCCCGCTTCGACGCCATGGTCGCGAAGGGTGAACTCCTGGAATGGGCAGAAGTGTTTGGGCATCGCTATGGCACGCCGCGCCAGCCGGTGACCAAGGCATTGCAGGCGGGCCGCGACGTTCTGTTCGACATCGATTGGCAGGGCACGCAGCAGCTGCGTGAGAAAGCGCGCACCGACCTGGTCAGCGTTTTCATTCTGCCGCCAACGGCAAAGGAGCTCGAGCGCCGTCTCAAACGGCGGGCGCAGGACAGCAGGTCGGTCATTGGGTCGCGGATGGCGAAAGCCGCCGGCGAAATGAGTCATTGGCCGGAATACGATTACGTTATCGTCAATCGCGACAAACGCGCGGCCTTTGCCGAATTGCGCGCGATTCTTGCAGCGGAACGGCTCAAACGCGAACGTCAGATCGGCCTGTCCGATTTCGTGCGCCGGCTGCAGACGCAGCTTTAAAGATTATCCGTGGTGTCGATTTTTTAGGCGCTATTCCGCGGCTTCTTTGCAATGACAATTGGGGGTCTTTTAGGTGTAGATTGATTGTTCGAACGGCGCGGCCGAAGCCTTCTGGAATCTCATGACACGGCGCTCCAAAACGAGCGGTAAATCCGGAAAAGCGCGCGGCCGCAAAGCGGCGGCCCAGCGCGGCACGGCACGTAATCGCTCATCCGCCGTCGATCAGAAAAACGAGATCGCACGGCTTCGCCGCGAACTGCAAGAGGCGCTCGAGCAGCAGACTTCTACTTCCGAGGTCCTCAAGGTCATCAGTCGCTCGACATTCGATCTCAAGCCAGTGCTGGAGAGCCTTTTGGAGAAGGCAATCCGTTTGTGCAACGCCGACAGAGGGTTGATCTATAGGCAAGACGGCGATGTCTATCGTGCTGCGGCCAGCTACGGCCACACCGCTGAATTCATCAAAAAGGTAGTAGAGCGAAATCCAATTCGTCAGGATCGAAGCTCGGCAACGGGGCGAGCTGTCTTGGAGCGCCGCGTTGTCCAAATCCACGATATCCTCGCAGATCCCGAATATCGGTGGGCCCAAGATCACCGCGGCGAGGAGGGGATGCATCGGACTATCCTCGCCGTGCCAATGTTGCGCGAAGATACGATCATTGGCGTCATCGCGATTCGTCGTGTGCGAGTTCAGCCCTTCACCGATAAACAAGTTGAGGTGCTGCAGAACTTCGCCGCGCAAGCGGTCATCGCCGTCGAGAACGCGCGGCTGCTTAGCGAATTGCGGCAATCATTGGAGCAGCAGACGGCCACGGCCGATGTGCTCAAGGTGATCAGCCGCTCGACTTTCGATCTGCAAGCCGTGCTCAACACGCTGGTCGAATCGGCGGCGCGACTGTGCCGGTCCGAGCGCTCCGCGATCCGGTTGGCCAAGAAGGATGGGCTGTACCACAACGTCGCCAGCCATGGGTTCGCGCCGGAACACAAAGTGCGCATGGAGCGCGAACCACTTAAGCCGGGCGAAGACTCGATCGTCGGTCGTGTCGTGCTCAGAGGCAAATCGGTTCACCTTATCGACTCACAGGCCGATCCGCATCCCGAGCTGGCGAATAGATCCCGATCAGGGAACATACGTACCCTCCTCGGCGTACCGCTGCAGCGCGAAGGCTCGCCGATCGGTGTTTTGCTGCTCCAACGCACAGTCGTTCAACCGTTTACTGACAACGAAATCGCGCTGGCGGAAACATTCGCCGATCAGGCGGTGATCGCCATCGAGAATGTGCGGCTGTTTGAAGCTGAGCAAGAGCGCACGCGCGAATTGAGCGAGTCATTGGAACAGCAGACGGCGACATCAGAGGTTTTAGGCGTCATCTCCAGTTCGCCTGGTCGCCTCGAGCCCGTTTTCCAATCGATGTTGGATAACGCAGTACGCATTTGCGAGGCCAAATTCGGATTTATGAATCGATACGAGAGCAATACCTGGAGAATTATCGCGGTCCATGGTGCGGTGCCGGCATATACCGAATTCCTGCAGCAGCACGGGTATAAGCGGCCAAGTCCTGAGACCGTTGTTTCGCGCATCGCTACGACCAACCAGTTGGTTCATATCGCCGACCTCGCCGCATCACGAGGTTATGCCGAGCGTGATCCAGTTGTCGTCGCGGCTGTCGAACTCGGTGGCGTTCGGACGGATGCTGGGTGTGCCGATGCTCAAGGAAGGCGAGCTGGTCGGCGCTATTCTGCACTATCGCCAGGAAGTTCGCCCATTCGCCGACAAACAGATTGCGTTGGTGCAGAACTTCGCCGCTCAGGCGGTCATCGCCATCGAGAATGCGCGGTTGCTGAGCAAACTGCGGCAATCGCTCGAGCGGCAAACGGCCACCGCCGAAGTATTGCAGGTCATCAATTCGTCAGCGGGCTTGCTCACACCGGTATTTGAGGCGATGCTCGACAAAGCCATGCAGCTCTGCGAAGCGGCATTTGGCGGTATCTGGACCTTGGAGGGGGACCGTTATACCGCCGTCGCCTTGCAGGGCGTTCCCGAGGCGTATGCGGCATTCCTTGCTGGAACCACGCTTATCCCCGGCCCTGGTACGGCCCCGTATCGGCTTATGCACGGCGAGCCGTTTGTCCACAACGTCGATCTCGCATCGGAGGAGCCCTATCGAAGGGGCGATCCACAGCGCCGCGCCTTAGTCGATCTCGGGGGCGCGCGCACCGCGCTGCAAGCCGCGTTGCGGAAGGATGATGCCGTGCTTGGCATCATCACAATTTATCGTCAGGAGGTTCGGCCGTATACCGATGAGCAAATCGAGCTCCTGCAGAACTTCGCCGCGCAGGCGGTCGTTGCCATGGAGAATGCGCGGCTCCTTAACGAGTTGCGGCAATCACTACAGCAACAGACCGCGACTGCGGATGTTCTCAAGGTCATCAGTCGCTCGACTTTCGATCTGCAGGCGGTGCTCAACACGCTGACTGAGTCGGCGGCGCACCTGTGCGAAGCGGATAACTCATACCTGTTCCGCAGCGAAGGCGGCAAATACGTCTGGGCCGCAAGCCACGGCTTTTCGAGCGAGTACCTGGATTACATGAGGAATCGCCAGCTAGCGCCAGAGCGGGGAACAGCAACCGGCCGTGCAGCATTGGAGGGCAAAATCGTCCACATTCCCGATGTGTTCAAAGATTCTGAGTACACGTGGTGGGAATCACAAAAGGTGGGCCATTTTAGAGCGGTGCTTGCTGTACCCCTCATGCGGGAAGGAAGCCCAATTGGCGTGCTCGGATTAACGCGTCCGGAGCCTCGACCGTTTACCGAAAAGCAAATCGAGCTGGTCACGACCTTTGCCGACCAACCCGTGATTGCAATCGAAAACGTGCGCCTGTTCGACGAAATCCAGGACAAGAGCCGGCAGCTTGAGATCGCGAGCCAGCATAAGTCGCAGTTCCTTGCCAATATGAGCCACGAGCTGCGCACGCCGCTCAACGCCATACTGGGCTATACCGAGTTGATGGCGGACGGCGCCTATGGCGAGCCGTCGGAAAAGATGAGCGCCGTGCTTAAACGCCTCGAAAGCAACGGCCGGCACCTGTTGGGCTTGATCAACGACGTGCTTGATTTGTCGAAGATCGAAGCCGGCCAGCTGGTGCTCGAACTGTCCGAGTATTCCATCCAGGATATTGCTCAGACCGTCCGCAGCACGCTTGAGTCGTTAGCGGCCGATAAGAAACTCGAATTCAAAGTCGAGGTCGCCCCTCGGCTGCCTTCGGGTCGGGGTGACGGCCGCCGTTTGACGCAGGTTCTGATTAATCTTGCGGGCAACGCGATCAAGTTCACCGATACTGGCGAAGTTGCGATCAAAGCCGAAGCGAGTAATGGCTCATTCTACGTCTCGGTACGCGATACCGGACCTGGCATCTCCGCCGCGGATCAGGCCAAGCTTTTTCAGGAATTCCAACAGGCCGATAATGCGATCACCAAGAAGAAGGGCGGTACCGGCTTGGGGCTTGCGATCTCAAAGCGCATCGTTGAAATGCACGGCGGCCGGATTTGGATCGATTCGACCATCGGCGAAGGTTCGACGTTTTCATTCACCGTGCCGGTTCGGGTTGAACGACAGGTGGAGGCCGCAATGGAGGCACAATGAGCAAGCGCATCCTGGTGGTCGAGGACCAGCCGGACAATCGCCAGATTATTCGCGACATGCTCGCCGACACCGGTTATGAAATCGCCGAGGCCGAGAACGGCGAGGAGGCGCTCGCGGCGATTGCCAAACAGCGCCCCGATCTGATCTTGATGGACATTCAATTGCCGGTCATGGACGGCTATGCCGCGACGCGCCGGATCAAAACCGATCCGGCCTTGAAATCGATACCGGTTATCGCGGTCACGTCTTACGCGCTCAGCGGCGAAGAGAAGAAAGCGCGGGAGGCCGGCTGCGACGATTACGTGCCGAAACCGTACAGCCCGCGCCAATTGCTGGCGAAGATTCGGCAGTATCTGAGCTAAAGGGCGAACTATTAGATCAACCGGAACTCGACATACCCTAGATCGCCAGCACCGTGCGGCCGACCACGCGGCCGGCGCGGAGATCCTCAAGCGCCGCCTGAGCCTCATCGAGCGGCCGCGCCTGCGTCGGTATCGGGGCGATCTTGCCCGAACACGCCAGCGCGATGAGTTCGCGCGCCTGCGCCAAGGTGCCGGTCAACGTACCCTCGATGGTAATCGCTTTGATCGCGATCATGGCCGCGGGGATCGAGAAGCTGCCGCCAAGAAGGCCGGTGACAACGACCTTGCCGCCGCGCGCCAGAATTCCGGTCGAGAATTGCAGCGATTTATCCGAGCCGACAAAGTCGCAGACTGCGTATAAACCGCCGCCGGTCGCCGCCATTACCGCTTTGCGCGCCCCGGGATCCGCCGGATCGAAGGCTGCAGCCGCGCCGGCGGCGAGCGCGGCTTGTCGCTTTTGCGGATCGATGTCGGCAACGAGCGGTGGTTGACGAAACAGCGTGCGAGCCAGCGCCAGCCCCATCATGCCAACGCCGCCGAGGCCAACGAGCAGGACCGGTTCGCGCTCCGCATGGCTTCCCAGTCGCTTGAGCGCGCTATAGGCGGTAAGCCCGGAGCACATCAATGGACCGGCGAAAGTCGCCGGCAGCGGCGCATGGTCGAGCAGATAACGCGGGTGCGGCACCAGCACAAAAGTTGCGAAACCGCCATCGACGGCGACGCCAAGATGATGATGCGCGGAGCACATGTTCTCCTCGCCGGCGCGACAGGCCGGGCAAGCGCCGCAGCCAATCCACGGATAGATCGCGACTTCGGAGCCGACCACGGCGCCGTCGGCACTCTCACCTGCGGCTTCGACGATTCCAGCGATCTCATGTCCAAGCGTAAACGGTAAAGCGCGGTCTTTCGTGATGTCGAGCCGCTTATCGCCGCCCAGAGCGAAATAGCCGTCCTGCACGTGCAGATCCGAATGGCACACCCCGCAGCAGGTCACACGAATCAGAACTTCGGTGCCGCGCGGGACCGGGCGATCCGCAACCGTTTCGCGCAGCGGCTGTCCGTAGGCAATAAGCGACTGGCGGCGAAATCTGCTCATGCGGTTTTATCGCCTGAGGAGCCTGCCTTTTCAATTGCTCCAAAGCATGATCCCGAAAAGTGGATACCGGTTTCCCGCCTGCGCGAAGCCGTGGCTGCCGATTGCCGTTCCATTTGATGCTTCGGCGGGCGAAGGCAGGTCGGAAAAGATCATGCTCAGACAACAAGCTAAAGCGAAATACCGAATCGACCAATAATCATTTCGCTTTAGCGGCGGCCGCGCTGAACTTCGAGCATGCGCGCGAGCAGGACGAATTGCTCGACCGAAACCTCTTCCGCGCGCGCGGTCGGATCGAGTCCAGCCGACGCGATGAGCTCCGCGGTGTCGTTTCCTAACGAGCGCAAGCTCTGGCGGAGCATCTTGCGTCGCTGGCCAAATGCCGCCTGCGTCACTGCTTCGAGCATGGCGCGATCGCAAGGCAGCGGCGCCGGCCGCGGAACGAGCCGCACGACGGAGGACGTCACCTTGGGCGGCGGCACGAACGCGGATGCGTTCACATCAAAGGCAATACGAGGCTCGCAGCGCCACTGCACCAGCACGGACAAACGGCCGTAACTGTTTGATCCGACTTCGGCGACGAGGCGTTCGGCCACTTCACGCTGAAACATCAGAACCGCCGAATCGTACCATGGCGGCCACGGCTCGACAGTGACCCACATCACCAGCAAAGCGGTCGCAATGTTGTAAGGCAGATTGGCGACGATACGTGCTCTGCCGGAAGACAGGTGCGTCCGCGCATCGAAGCTCAGCGCGTCAGCCGCAACGATTTCAAGACGGCCGGGATAATGGGCCGCGATTTCCTGCAGCGCGCCGATCGCCCGATCATCGCGCTCTACGGCAATGACTCGCGACGCACCAAGTGCCAAAAGCGCGCGCGTGAGCCCGCCCGGCCCCGGACCGATTTCGACGACCGTGATTGCCTCAAGCGGTCCCCCCGCGCGGGCGATCCGCGCCGCGAGATTGAGATCGAACAGGAAGTTCTGGCCGAGCGATTTTCGCACGGTCAGACCGTGGCGGCGAATAACGTCGCGCAGCGGCGGCAGTCCATCGAATGGCTGCTTCACGGCGCGGTGTTCGACACCGCTGCCTCGGCGGTTGCACCGGGCGATGCCGCGAGCCGAGCCGCCAGCCGCAGCGCGGCGATCAGACTGGTCGGATCGGCGGTGCCGGTTCCCGCGATATCGAAGGCGGTGCCATGATCCGGTGAGGTGCGCACGATAGGAAGGCCGAGCGTCACATTCACCGCGTGGTCGAATGCGAGCGTCTTGATCGGGATGAGCGCTTGGTCGTGATACATGCACAGAGCGGCGTCGTAGCTCGCCCGCGCAGCTTCGTGAAACATCGAATCGGCGGGGAGGGGGCCCCTCGCTTCGATGCCTTCGGCGACGAGCGCGGCGACAGCGGGGACGACGATGGTGCGGTCTTCATCGCCGAGCGTGCCGGCTTCGCCGGCATGCGGATTGAGGCCGGCAATCGCCAGCCGGGGCCGGGCGAGACCGAAGCGTCTGTTCAGATCGCGGGCAACGATTCGTCCGGTCTCGACGACGAGTTCGATCGAAAGCTTTTTGAATATTTCTCGAAGCGGCAGATGGATCGTTACCGGGACCACCGCTAATTCCGGCGACCACAGCATCATCACCGGACGCAACACCTTGCCTGAGGTTTCCTGCACCAGCCGGGCGAGAAATTCGGTGTGACCAGGCTCCGCGAAGCCGGAATTGTAGAGCACATTCTTGGCGACGGGATTGGTGACGATCGCGGCTGCCGAACCGGCCATCACATCGGCGACGCCGCGGCGGATCGCCGCGATTGCTGCGGGCGCGCTCGATGAATCGGGCTTGCCGGGTTCGGCGCTAATCGACAGGCCGAGAGCGGCTACGGGAAGGGCAGAACGGAATATCGCAGCCGCGCTGGCCGCGCTCGCGCGCTCGATCGGAATCCGCAAACCAAGCTGATTGGCGCGCCGGCCGAGGAAGTCCGGTTCGGCGATAATGTAGAAGGGCGGTATGTCGAACTCGGCGCGCCGTTGCCAAATCGTCAGGGCAAGGTCCGGGCCGATCCCGGCGGGTTCGCCGAGCGTCAATGCCAGAGGTTGCACAAATCGCTTCTACAGCATGGCGGCAGAGGTGGAAACCGGCTCGCCGCCGATGGAGACGACATTCATTTGTATTCGATCATCGCTTGCCGCCGCAGATCGGCAAGATAGCGATTAGCTTTGGCGCCGAACTTCTTTTCGAACATCTTGTCTCGAACTTCCTTGAGGCCCGGGGCGTCGGTCTTCGACTCCTTTTTCGAGCAGACCGCGAACATCTGTATGCCTTCCGCAGTCTGCTCCGGCGGCGTCAAATGTCCAACTTCGACATTGTCGAGGATGCTGCGCAAAGCCGGCGGCAGGTCGGCAGATGACTTGTTGATGGGATCGCGCACGGCGACTTCCGAAAGCCCGCGCGCGAACGCAATCCCGTCGGTACAGTTGGCAAAGCGGCCGCGTAGCGCATCGGCATCTCGCTTGCGCGCTTCATAAGCAGCATCGGGCGCGCCGCGCGGCACGATGAAAACGATCGGGCGCACGACGTATTCGTATCCGACCTGATGATTGTCTTGCGGTTGATGCAGCTGGAGTTCCGCCTCGACGTCCTTATCGGCGATTTCCAGGCTCACCTTGAACCTGCCACGCACCATGGTCGTCCACACGATTTGCGCCTTAAGCTGGTGCTTGAGGGTGTCGGCACTGGCGCCGCCATTGGTAAGGATCGCCGTCAGTTTCTGCGCATCGACCCCCATATTCTCGGCAACGTTGTCATAGGCCTGCTGAACGTCGGCGTCGGTCGGCTCCAGCGAGTAGCGCGCGGCCTCCCTCAATTCCAGCGTCTCGTCAACCAGGCTGTTGATCGCCTCTTGACGGCTCGGCTTCTTGTGGTTGCTCATCTCGAGGAA
>DASXJB010000164.1:0-12302 GCA_036497645.1 Xanthobacteraceae bacterium | reverse complement strand
GCATGCGCCGGCACACGGTCCGGCTCATGTTCCAGCGCATGTTCCAACGCCTGGACCGATGCGATCACGTGCCAACCCCATGGCGCTGCCGAATATCTTGACTTATGGCCGCATTGTCGCCGTGCCGCTCGTGGTCGGCTGCCTGTTCTGGCAGAATATCCTTCATGGCGGGCTTTGGCTGCGCTGGTTTGCGCTCGTCATCTTTATCGCGGCCGGCGTGTCGGATTTTCTTGACGGCTATTTTGCCCGCATTTGGGGCCAACAGTCCTCGCTCGGCCGCATGCTCGACCCGATCGCCGACAAGCTCCTGGTTGCGTCCTGCCTTTTGATACTCGGCGCCGAGAAGACCATCCATGGCTGGTCGCTGTTGGCCGCGATCGTCATTCTCTGCCGTGAAATTCTGGTCTCGGGCATGCGCGAATATCTTGCGGAGCTGCGAGTCAGCGTGCCGGTCACCCGGCTCGCCAAATGGAAGACAACGCTGCAACTCGTCGCGGTCGGTTTTTTGATCTGCGGCGAAGCCGGCGACGCGATTGTGCCGGTGGTCACCGAGATTGGCATCATTCTATTATGGCTCTCTGCTCTGCTGACGCTCTACACGGGCTGGGATTATTTGCAGGCCGGATTGCATCACCTGACGCGGGAGGATGTGTGAAGGTTCGTTATTTTGCCTGGGTTCGCGAGCGCGTCGGCAAGGCCGAAGAAGATATCGATCCGCCCGATGGCATCGCGACCGTCGGCGATTTGGTTGCTTGGCTTGCCCGCCAGGGTGAGGGCTATGCCTATGCATTCGAAAATCCGAACGTGATCCGTAGCGCGATCGACAAGCGCCATGTGCGTCCTGATGCGCGGATTACAGGGGCGAGCGAAATCGCATTTTTTCCGCCGATGACTGGCGGTTGAAACGCTGGTTGCCAAGCCCGTGAGCGGAATGAGCGTCATTATTCGTCTGCAGCGCGAACCATTCGACGCCGCCAACGAGATTGCGGCACTAACCGGCGGCCGCGCCGATATTGGCGCAGTGGTTACGTTTACCGGGATCTGCCGCGCCGACGAAAATGGCGAACCGATCGTAGCGCTTAATCTCGAACATTATCCGGACATGGCCGAAGCGGAGATCGGCCGCCACATCGAGGCGGCGTGCCAGCGCTGGCCGCTCCTCGGCGTTACCCTCATCCATCGCTACGGCCGCATCGCGGCAGGCGAGGGCATTGTGCTGGTGGTGACGGCATCGAGTCATCGCGAAGCGGCCTTTGCGGCCGCCGAATTTTTGATGGACTATCTCAAGACCCGTGCGCCGTTCTGGAAGCAAATCGAGAAGCCCGGCGGCAAAACAAGTGACAAGATCTGGGTCGAAGCCAAGGCGAGCGACGATACTGCCGCCGAACGTTGGAAACCGGCGCCGACAAAACGCGAAGCGGCGAAGTGATCCGCGATTATTCTGCAGCGACGCGGGGCGTCGACGCGGCGCTGAGCTTGGGTCTACGCCGGTGGCAATTCGTGAATTGCATGGGAAAACGGCCGGTGGTGAAAGAGTCGGTACGTCACACAGCGTACCGCTGCATTGTTGAAAGGACAGATGCCAATGCCGATCAAAGGCCTGATCTTCGACGCCTACGGCACGCTCTACGACGTGCATTCAGTCCAAGCCAAGACCGAGCGGCTTTGTCCCGGCAACGGCGATCTCATCACCCAAATCTGGCGCCTCAAACAGCTTGAATATACATGGCTGCAGACGGCTCTGCAGGGCTATCGCGATTTTGACTTTATAACGGAAGCATCACTGGTCTTCGCCTTGCGCGCGGCCGGGATCGAGCCAAGCGAAAGCATTGTTAAGCCGCTTCTCGACAAATATCTCGATCTCGACCCTTTCCCCGAAGCTAAGGAAGCGCTCGGCGCGCTAAAACGCCGTGACGGCTATCAGCTCGCGATTTTGTCAAACGGAAGCACGGCCATGCTGGCCGCTTTGGTCAAGAATTCCGGCCTTGACGCTTTTCTCGATGCGACCATCAGCGTCGACGGCGCGCGCAAATTCAAGCCACATCCGGAATGCTATGCGCTGGTCGAGGAGACGCTTGGGCTTAAGATCGATGAGGTGTTGTTCGTCTCATCCAACAGTTTCGATGTCGCCGGCGCGAAACATTTCGGCTTCAAGGTTGCCTGGATCAGGCGCGGCGGGGTTGCCACGCCCACGGGGCCGATCGGCCCCGCGCAAATGTATCGGCTGTTGCGCGGCAGTGCTGAAACCCTCGGCTACGCACAAGATTACACGGTCGCCGCTTTGACCGATCTGATCACCCTGTTGTGAGCGCGGAACATACTCTTCAGGATCTCTCATCACTCCGGTGCTTCCGAACGACCGGCAGCTGTTGGCGCGCATTCAAATGGATGAATGGTCCCGTATCGCCGCGGCTGCCAAAACAAGCGCGCAGCGATAACGCGTGGTAACTGCGCATAATCGCCCGGAAACTATGTCAACAAAGACGTCTATGGCCGGACCAAGTCCGGCCATGACATTTGTGGCTCCTCAAATTTGAGCAGATACGTCGCTAGGCGGCCGCGGCTTTGCCCTTCGGCTGCACTTCGGCGGTGTAGTCATTCATCAATTGCTGCGTGATGCGGCCCGGCGTGAACTTCCACTGCGCGATCTCGGCGACGGCGGTCACCTCGGCGGCGGTGCCGGTGATGAAGCACTCGGAGAAGCCGGAAAGCTCCTCGGGCATGATGCGCCGCTCGATCACCTCGATGTTGCGCCGGCGCGCCAGCTGCATCGCGGTGGCGCGGGTGATGCCGGCCAGAAAACAATCGGCGATCGGAGTGTGGATCTTGCCATCTTTGATGAAGAAGATGTTGGCGCCGGTGCATTCGGCGACACGGCCCTGCCAATCGAGCATCATCGCGTCGGCGTAGCCGCGCTGTTCGGCGCGGTGCTTGGAGATCGTGCAGATCATGTAGAGTCCGGCGGCCTTGGCGAGGGCAGGAATGGTCTTCGGATCGGGTCGGCGGTACTCCGCAAGATCGAGCCTTAATCCTTTGAGCCGCTGCTCCGGATCGAAATAGCTCGGCCATACCCAGGTGGCGATGGCGAGATGAATCTTGTTGCTCTGGGCCGACACGCCCAGAGCTTCCGAACCGCGCCAAGCGATCGGACGCACATAGGCGTCCTTCTGATTGTTCTTTTCGAGCACCAGTTGTTTGGCGGCGTCGATCTCGGCGACCGAATAGGGAATGTCGAAATCCAGAATGCGCGCCGAATTCTTCAGCCGCTCGCTGTGCTCAGTGCTTCTGAAAATCTTGCCGCCATAGGCGCGCTCGCCCTCAAATACGCAGCTCGCATAATGCAAACCATGTGTGAGCACGCTGATCTTGGATTCGGCAGTCGGAATGAGCTTGCCGTCGAACCAGATCAGGTCAGGACGTTGGTCGAAGGGCACTGCCATGGCATTGCCTCCCTCGCATCGTTATTCCCAATGCGCGCCGCAAACGGGCCCACCATGGGGCTTTTGCACCGAAACCGCAGACCGGTTATGGTCTGCGCCGCTTCTTGAGACGGTCATGGCGGGCTTGTGCGGCCGTTGGCCGGCAAGTGCGGCACAAAACCTGCGGCACTGCCAAAGCGGCACTGCCAAAGCGGCACTGTCCCGAGCGACCCGGCTTCGAAACGATCTTGCACAAGCAACTTAACAACCGCGCCAAAATATGTCAACATAGCTGACCTAATGGCCAATATCAGCATCATACGAAGCTCGCGTTCGGCCCCCGCGCCGGTGAACGCCGCATTGACGGCGGACGAACTTTACTTCGATCTCATCGAACTGTTGTTTTTTGCCTACCGCGATTTTGTCAGCGATCCGGATGAAGTGCTGGCGAAGCTTGGCTTCGGCCGCGCGCATCACCGCGTCTTGCATTTCGTCAACCGCAATCCCGGCATCAAGGTTGCCGAGCTGTTGGAAGTTTTAAAGATCACGAAGCAATCGCTCGGTCGCGTACTCAAGCAGCTGATCGACGAAGGCTATATCGTGCAAAAGGAAGGCGCGAACGACCGTCGCCAGCGGCTGCTCTATGTCAGTGCCGCCGGCGAGGCGCTGGCCTTGAAACTTGCCGGCCTGCAAACCGCGCGCATTGCGCGCGTGATCACGGAGCTCGGCCCCGGCGCGCGCGATGCGGCGTGCCGTTTTCTCGCCGGCATGATCGATGCTGAAGACCGCGAGCACGTCCTGCGCCTGATCGCACGTTCCGATTCGCTTGCCAACGGCTCGCGGGCGCGGAACGGCGGCCAATGACACTATCAGCCGATTCATCGCAGCATATGGCGCCAAATTCTGCGCCCGATCCGGCAGATGATGCGCCCCATCTTCTGGTGGTTGATGACGATCGGCGTATCCGCGCGCTGCTGTCGCGTTTTCTTCGTGCTGAGGGTTACCGCGTCTCCACCGCGGATACCGCGCTCGACGCCCGCGCCAAGCTCGAAGGCCTGAGCTTCGATCTGCTCATTCTCGACGTGATGTTGCCCGGCGAAAGCGGCTTCGATTTTGCCCGAACGCTCCGTGCCTCGTCCTCCGTGCCGATCCTGATGTTGACCGCGCGCGACGAGAAGGAAAGCCGGATCATGGGACTGGAAATCGGCGCCGATGATTATCTCGCCAAGCCCTTTGAGCCGCGCGAACTATCGCTACGGGTCGCGAACATTCTCAAGCGGGCACGGCCGCCGCGCGCGCCGGCGCCTGAATCGGTGCGCTTTGGCCAATTCGTGTTCCATCTTGCGCGCGGCGAGCTGCGCCGCGGCGACGAGGTCATCCGGCTGACCGACCGCGAGCGCGACATGCTGCGGATATTGACGGCTAGTCCAGGCGAAACGGTGGCCCGCCAGGCGCTCGCCGGCAATGGCGGGCCCGTCAGCGAGCGCACTGTAGACGTGCAGGTCAACCGGCTTCGGCGCAAGATCGAACGCGATCCTGGTAATCCGCTGATCGTGCAGACAGTGCGCGGCATTGGTTATCGTTTGGTGCCGGCGACTTAAGCGGCGCCGCAATTTCAACGGCCCCACAGGCTTGAGCGGCTCATGACCAGTCTCGACGATGGCATCGGACGATTGCGCAATGCCGCTGGGCAGCTGATGGCCGCGGCCGGCGCCGTTACCAATGCCGCCGGTGCGCTGACTGCGCCAATCACCGGTCCCTGGGATCGGCTCAATCGCGCGATCAAAGCGCTCATGCCGAAAGGGCTTTATGCCCGCTCGCTCTTGATCATCATCGTGCCGATGGTGGTGCTGCAATCGGTGGTCGCGTTTCTTTTCATGGAGCGACACTGGAATCTGGTGACGACTTATCTGTCATCGGCGGTGACCCAGGAAATCGCCACGCTCATCGACGCCTATAAGACTTTCCCACAGGATCCCGATCACGCCCAGTTAAAGCGCATTGCCCAGGATCGGCTAGGCCTGGTCGTCGACTTTCTCCCCGGCACGCAATTGCCGCCGCCAGGGCCGAAACCATTCTTCTCCCAGCTCGACGCCGCGCTCTCCGACGAGATCAGAAAGCAGATCGGCCTGCCGTTCTGGATCGATACCGTTGGGCGATCGAATATCGTGGAAATCCGGGTCAAGCTAGACGACGCGGTGATGCGCGTGTTCGCCAAGCGCGCCGATGTCTACGATCCGAATTCCTGGATCTTCCTGGTCTGGATGGTCGCTACGTCTCTCGTAGTGCTCGCCATCGCCATCGCCTTCCTGCGTAATCAGATTCGCCCGATTGTACGGCTGGCCGACGCCGCCGAAGCCTTCGGCAAGGGCCGCGAGGCGCTAAACTTCCGTCCGCGCGGCGCGCGTGAAGTGCGGCGCGCCGCCGCCGCGTTCCTGGAAATGAAGAGCCGCATCGAGCGCGCCATCGAGCAGCGCACCACGATGCTTGCCGGAGTGTCGCATGACCTGCGAACGATCCTCACGCGCTTCAAGCTCGAACTGGCGCTGCTCGGCGACAGTCCGGAAATTGATGCCATTAAAAAAGACATCGATGAGATGGCTGGCATGCTAGAGGCCTATCTGGCCTTTGCCCGCGGCGATATGGGCGAGCAGCCGGGTCCGACCGACATCGCCGCGCTGTTGGAGGAATTGCGACTGGACAGCGAACGGCACGGCCATCGCGCCAGCGTGAACTTCCACGGCCAGCCGGAGGTCACGGTGCGGCCGGCCGCCTTCAAACGCTGCCTCGCCAACCTCGTCAGCAATGCGTCGCGCTTTGCCTCGACCGTGGCGATCACCGGTCATCGCGACCACCGCTGGCTCACGGTGACGGTGAACGATGACGGACCGGGCATCCCCCCGCAAATGCGCGAGGACGTGTTCAAGCCATTCCTGCGTCTCGATGATGCCCGCAACCAGGATGAAGGCGGCACCGGCCTAGGTCTCGCCATCGCTCGCGATATCGCACGCTCGCACGGCGGCGACATCACGCTCGGCGATAGTTCGCTCGGCGGATTACGGGCGACGGTGCGTGTGCCGGTGTAGTGCCCTCACCATCGCATGTTGATGTTTTTGATCTGCGTGCAGCGCTCAAGCGGACCGACGCCTTTTATTTTTGCCTCTTCCGCCAGAAGTGGACAGCCAGGCCCATTTTATTCCGCCTTCAGGCCCGCCTGTTTGATCACTGGTCCCCACTTTGCCATCTCAGACTGAAAGAACTCTGCACACTCGAGGGGCGTAGAGCCAATCGGCACATAGGCCATTGCCGCAAGCTTCGCCTTCACGTCGGGTTGCGCAAGGCTCGTGACGATGATGTCGTGAAGTTTTGCAACAATGTCCTTGGGTGTGCCGACGGGTGCGACGAAGGCGGTCCACGTTGTGCCCTCGACCTCCGGAAATCCTGCCTCAGCCATGGTCAGGATTTCCGGTAATGCAGGCGATCGCTCCTTTCCCGTCACCGCCAGCGCTCGCAGCTGACCGGCTTTGATCAGCGGCACTGCAGGCGCCATTGCGCCGAACGATATCGGCGTGTGTCCCCCGACCGTCGCCTGCACAGCCGTGCCACCGCCATCGAACGGCACGTGCACCAGATCGAGCTGTAACGTATGCTGGAACAGCGCGCCAACCAGTTGCGGCGGGGTGCCGGTGCCGGGTGAGGCGTAGCTTTCCTTGCCTGGATTGCCGCGGATCCACGCGACCAGCTCTTTGACGGTCGTCGCCGGAACCGACGGATTGACGGCGAGCACCACAGGAGTGGCGGCGGCGAGCGTCACCGCATCGAAGTCCTTTAGCGGATCATAGCCCGGATCCGCGAACAGATACTGATTGTTCGTGATATTGCCGCCAGTCACCAGAAACGTGTAACCATCTGGCGAAGACTTCGCCGCCCGAACAGCGCCGACGTTCCCACCGGCACCCGAGACGTTCTCGACAAAGAAGTTCTTGCCGGTTTCTTCGGTCAGTTTTTGCGCGACCAGACGCGCGACTAGATCTGTGGGACCGCCGGGCGCGAATCCCACAATGAGCTTTACCGGACGTGTCGGCCAGGTCTGCGTTCTTTCTGTTTGTCCTAGGGCGCTCAGCGGCCACACCGCGAGGATAGTTCCTAGTAAGGCAATAAGCTCTCGTCGCCTCATGCGCGCTCTCCAGGTGCAGCACTTTCCAAATCGTATGACGATAATTTGGGGCGCGCCACACTGGCCTAGAGGCCATCGGACTACGGGCTGGAAATTCCGCGGCAGCACCAAGTCGCGCTCGCAGGACCTGCCGGAGGTGCCGACCATGGGCGAGCAGGGCTTCCCGAGATCGAAGGCGAGACCTGGTTTAGCTGGTGACGCCGGCAATCCGCCCGACAACCCGCGGCCGCGTAAAGGGGCTTGAAACGCCGGCATTGTCTTGCCATCTCGAAACCGGCAATTGCAAATTTGCCGGGGAAAAAACGTGCCTGCCGCGGAAACAGCCGAGAGCGCGCAATCGGAACGCCGGCCGTTCGAGGCCGACGTCGCCAAGCTTTTGCACCTGATGGTGCACTCGGTCTATTCCGACAAATCGGTATTTTTGCGCGAACTGATCGCAAACTCCGCCGATGCCTGCGAGCGGCTGCGCTATGAAGCCATTGCCGCGCCGGCCCTCCTTGGCGACGACCCCAAGCCGCGCATTACGGTGGCGCTCGATGCACGGCAGCTTGTCGTCGAAGACAACGGCATCGGCATGGATCGTGACGAGCTGATCGATGCGCTCGGCACGATTGCGCGCTCCGGCACCAAAGCCTTTCTGGACCGCATTGAAGCCGGGCAAAGCGGGGAGGGCGCCGAAGGACAGGCGCTGATCGGTCGGTTCGGCGTCGGCTTTTATTCGGCCTTCATGGTCGCCGAACGCGTCGAGGTCATTTCGCGCCGTGCTGGTACGGAAGAGGCATGGCTCTGGTCGTCGGACGGCAAGGGCGATTTTTCGGTTACGCCGGCCGCCGGCGCCGCAGCCCCACGCCGCGGCACACGCGTCGTGCTCCATCTTACCGATGCGGCGAAGAGCTATACCGAGCGCCTCACCATCGAGCGGCTGGTCCGGGACCGGTCCGGCCACGTGCCGGTCCCGATAGCGATCATCGAAAAACCCGGGGCGGCACCGGTCGAAATCACCGACGGCGCCGCGCTATGGACCAAACCGAAATCCGATGTCGCGCCCGCCGATTACACCGACTTTTACCGCAGCGTGGCCGGCGCCTTCGATGAGCCGGCGTTGACAATTCATTTTCGGGCCGAAGGGCAGCAGGACTACACCGCGCTGCTGTTCGTTCCGAGTTCGCGGCCATTCGATTTATTCGATCCCGATCGTGCTGGCCGGATCAAGCTTTATGTCAAGCGTGTTTTCATCACTGACCAGGCGGAAATATTGCCGCGCTATTTGCGTTTCGTGCGCGGCGTCGTCGACAGCGCCGACTTGCCGCTCAATGTCTCGCGCGAAAAAATCCAGGAGAGCCTGCTTCTGGCCGCGATTAAAAAGGGCACAACGAGCCGTGTGTTCCGCGAGCTGGAGCGGCTCGCGGACAAAGAGCCGCAGACCTTCGCCAAGATCTGGGATGTGTTCGGCGCGGTGCTCAAAGAGGGCATCTACGAGGACTTTGAGCGCCGTGAGGCACTATTAAAGCTCGCCCGCTTCAAGACGACTGCATCGGATGCGTGGCGCAGCTTGAAAGAATACCTGGCGTCGCTGCGACCCAATCAGACGGCCATCTACTACATTGCCGGTGACGATCTCTCGCGGCTTAAATCCTCACCGCATCTGGAAGGTTTCCGCGCCCGCGGCATCGAAGTGCTGCTAATGACCGATCCGGTCGATACGTTCTGGGTCGTACCGAGCGCAGGTTTTGACGGCAAGCCATTCAAGTCGGTGACGCAGGGCGCGGCCGACCTTGCGCTTATTCCCTATCTCGATGCCACCCAAACGGCAGCGCCGACCACTGCTGAACCGATCAAGGAGTTCCTCGGCTTCCTAAAGTCGACGCTCGGGGAAGCGGTCGCGGAAGTACGCGCCTCGGACCGGCTCACCGACAGCGCAGTGTGTTTGGTGGCCCCGGACAAAGGCCCGGATCGCGCTCTCGAACGGCTCCTCGCCGGCGCCGGCCGGCTAACTTCAGCATCGAAGCCGGTGCTCGAGGTCAATCCCCAGCACGAATTGATCGCGGCGCTCGCCGCGCTTGGCGAGGCCGATCGCGCGTTCAAGGAGGATGCTGCGCATCTTCTCTATGAGGAGGCGCGCTTGCTCGACGGTGATCGGCCCGCCGATGCTCGTTCGTTCTCGGATCGGCTGGCGCGCGTGCTCAAGCGCGGATTGCGTTGAAAGTGCCTGCCCAAGCGAGGTGGCCGGAACAAGTCCGGCCATGACGATCTGACGGCTCGAAGCGATTTGCGGACAGGAATTATTCCGCCGGCGTCGCCGGCACGCGCTGCGCCGCGAGCGCCGTCGGAACTTCGCCGCTCACGATGTTTTCGGCTGCCGGTTCGAGGTCGGCTTTGGCGCCGCGCAGTCGGAAGTAGATTTGCGATCCGATCAGGAGCGCGCACAGCGCGACGAACACGGCGCTGATCGGCCGCTCGACGAACACGAAGATGTCGCCGCGAGAAATCAGCATGGCACGGCGGAAGTTTTCTTCGAACCGCGGCCCAAGGACGAAGCCGAGCAGGATAGGCGCGGGATGGAAGCCCAGCCGTAGCAAAATGTAGCCGAACAGCCCGATCACTGCGACTTCGCCGACCTGGAAGAAGTCGTTATTGGCGGCATAGACGCCGATGCAAACGAAGAACATCGCGCTGGGGTAAAGGAAGCGATACGGGATCGCGAGCATCTTCACCCAGATGCCGATCAGCGGCACGTTGAGCAGGACCAGCATGATGTTGCCGATCCAGAAACTCGCCACCAGGCCCCAGAAAATATCCGGATGCTGCGAGATCAGCTGCGGGCCGGGCACAATGCCTTGGATCATCAAGGCGCCAAGAAGAAGCGCCATCACCGCGTCGCCGGGGATGCCAAGGCTCATCGTCGGGATGAAATCGCCTTGCACCGAGGAGTGCGTGGAAGCCTCTGGGCACACCACGCCTTCGATCAGGCCGGTGCCGAATTTTTCCGGATGTTTCGAAATTTTCTTTTCGGTCGCATAGGCGACGAACGAGGCAATCGTCGGGCCGGTGCCGGGAATGAGCGCACAGAGGCTGCCGACGATGGTGCCACGCCACATCGGAAAGAATGCCCGCTTCATGTCGGCCTTGGTGGGCCGCATGTCCTTAATGCCGACATTGGTGTACTTGGTATTGATCGGCGCGACCTGGTTGACGCTGTTCATGAACTCGGCAATGCCGAACAGGCCGAGCGCCAGCGCAATCAGCTCGATGCCGTCGTCGAGTTCGGTCATGCCGAAGGTGTAGCGTTCCGAGCCGGTTTCGAGATCGGTGCCGACCGAACCCAGAAACAGGCCGACCACGGTCATGGCCACGCCCTTGATCGGCGAACCGCGCGCCAGTGTCGAGCCAGCGAGCAAGCCCAACAACATCAGGGAGCAAACCTCGGCGGGACCAAATTGCAGCGCCGCCCTTACTAGAAGCGGCGACAGGAAGATCATTTCGGTGATCCCCCAGGAGGCGCCGACGAATGAAGCAAAGACAGTGAGGCCGAGCGCTACGCCGCCGCGTCCCTGCTTGGTCATTGGGAAGCCGTCGAGACAGGTCACCGCATGCGGCGGATGGCATGGCAAGTTGAGCAGAATGGAGCAGATCGCCCCGCCATATTGCGCGCCGTACATGACGCCGCCCAGCATCAGGATGGCGCCGACCGGCTTCATGCCGAAGGTCAGCGGCAGCAAGATCGAAATCGTGGCGAGCGGCCCCATGCCGGGAAGCACGCCGACCATGTTGCCGACGAGCACGCCGACAAAGCACCACATGAGATTGTGCGGCTCGAAGGCGACGCCGAAGCCGTACCAAAGACCGCTAAGTGCAGCTTCAATCACAGTTCGCCTCTAAACGTCAGAATCGGCATCGGTACTTGGAGGAAATAGGAAAACAGCGTCACGCCGAAGGCGGTTACGACAGTTGCCAGGATGATCGTGCCCTTCCAGGTCGCCGTTTTATCGCCAAGCGCGGCAATGAAGACGCAAGCGAAGGTTCCCGGCAGCATGCCGAAATAACGCCCGAACATGATGAACGCCACCGGGCTCATCAGAATGCAGAACCAAGCCCACCATTGCGGATGTTCCGGCAAGATACTCTGGCCGCCCCCGTGCCCGTGGCTGTCGCCGTCGCCGTCGCCCGACAAGCTTGCGGCGGCAATCACAATGCCAAGCAGAGCGAGGAGGATGCCAAGGGATGTCGGCAAAAAGCCGGGTCCCATATGCATGAGGGTTCCGCCGCGGTAGCTGGAGCCTTTCAGCGCGATCCCAAGGCCCAGCAAAAGCATCAAGCCGCCCGCGTAAAAATCACGCTTGCCGATCAGCTCGCGGAGGCTGGTGGAAAACCGCAATATTTCCTCCCGGCCGCATTCGGGGATTTGCCTCGATCCGCCCCGAACATTCAAAGAGCAACTACAGCAATCGCAGAGATGTTCCCCGGCGACCCGGTGTCGCGGGCTCTCCCCTGTCCCATTGCAGCGCGAAGGCCGCGGGGACGTTCCTTTTAGCAAGTTCCAGACGATATAGGCCACCGCGGAAGCGTGCAACTCCCCTTGAGGAACGCCTTATGACATCAGCCATGTGCTGGCACGTGTTGACGGGATTTGCTTATCGCCCGCGATACCTCAACGCTGAGCGGCCAATGGCGCGAACAGATCCGGGCTGTCGTTCCTGACATTGCCG
>DASXJB010000163.1:0-11074 GCA_036497645.1 Xanthobacteraceae bacterium | reverse complement strand
CGCCGTCCTCGGACGGTTGGTAGCCGCCGCAGTGCGCGCTACGCCAGTCGCCGTGCCTGCGTGAGGCTTACTCTGGCAAGCCGCCGCGGGCCAGGAATTCCTCGAGCCAATGGATGTGGTATTGGCCGTCGATGACGTCCTTTTCCCGCGCCAGCGCGCGAAACAACGGCAGCGTGGTCTCGACGCCATCGACGACGAATTCGTCCAACGCGCGCTTTAATCGCATCAGGCATTCGCTCCGCGTCTTACCGCGGACGATCAGCTTACCGACCAGCGAATCGTAGTACGGCGGAATCGTGTAGCCGTTATAGACGGCGGAATCGACGCGTACCCCCAAGCCGCCGGGCGGATGATAATGCACGATCTTTCCGGGCGAGGGCCGAAACGACACCGGGTTTTCGGCATTGATCCTGCACTCGATGGCGTGGCCGTAAAACTTGAGTTCATCCTGCGTCAATTGCAGGTCGCCGCCGGCCGCAACTCGGACCTGCTCCAGGATGAGATCGATATCGGTGATCATCTCGGTCACCGGATGCTCGACCTGAATCCGCGTATTCATTTCGATGAAATAGAATTTGCCGTTCTCGTATAAAAATTCGACTGTGCCCACGCCGAGATATTTGATGGCGCGCATGGCCTTGGCGACGGTCTCGCCGATCTCGTCGCGCGTGTTGCTATTGAGCGCCGGGGAGGGGCCCTCTTCCCAGACCTTCTGGTGGCGGCGCTGCAATGAGCAGTCGCGCTCGCCGAGATGGATTGCGCCGCCCTTGCCGTCGCCGAGCACCTGGATCTCGATATGACGCGGTCGGGCGAGGTACTTTTCGACATAGAGCGTGTCGTCGCCGAAGGCAGCCTTCGCTTCGGTGCGCGCCGATGCCAATGCTGAAGCAAGTTGAGATTCTTCAGTCACCACACGCATGCCGCGGCCGCCTCCGCCCGCAGCCGCTTTGAGCATCAATGGATAGCCGATCTCGCGCCCAAGGCGCTGCGCGTGAGCTTCGCTGCCGACATCGCCTTCGGAGCCCGGAACTACCGGAATCCCGAGCTCCTTTGCGGCGCGTTTGGCCGCGATCTTGTCGCCCATCAGGCGAATGTGCTCTGGGCGCGGACCGATGAAATGCACGTTGTGCTCGGCGAGTATTTCGGCAAACCGGGCGTTTTCGGAGAGAAAGCCGTAGCCGGGATGCACGGCGTCGGCGCCGGAGATCTCGCAGGCTGCGAGCAGAGCAGGAATGTTGAGGTAGCTGTCTTTGGCGGCGGGAGGCCCGATGCAGACGCTTTCATCCGCCAAACGTACATGCATCGCGTCTTCGTCCGCGGTGGAGTGTACCGCGACCGTGGCGATGCCCAGCTCCTTGCAGGCGCGCAACACCCGCAGCGCGATTTCTCCGCGATTGGCAATGAGGATCTTGTCGAACATCCTCGCCGCCTATGTTCTGCGCCGGCTCAGGTTTCGCTTCATTCGATGATCATGAGCGGCTGGCCGTACTCCACCGGCTGGCCGTCGTCGACGAGAATCTGGATCACTGTTCCGGGCCGCGGTGCCGGGATCTGGTTCATCGTCTTCATCGCTTCGATAATCATCAGCGGGTCGCCCGTTTTTACCACCGTGCCGATTTCCACGAAGGGACGCGCACTGGGTTCGGGTGCAAGATAGGCCGTTCCAACCATCGGCGAGGCGACTACTCCGGGGTGCTGCGCCGGATCGATCGGCAGCGGCGTGGAGGCAACCGCCGCCGGTGTCGGCGCCGCGGATTCGGCGCGCGCACGGCCGAGGCCGCCGGAATATCGTGCGACGCGGATCGACACGCCGTCGCGCTCGACGGCAATCTCGGTCAGACCGGTTTCGTCAAGCAACTTCGCCATCTCGCGAATGGCTTCGTGATCGATTGCGGGCGTTCCCGGACTATCGGACTTGCGCGCCACGATTACTCCTTGGCGTCGAGCAGGCTGGCAAGACCGGCGATCCCGAGCGCATACCCGTTAATACCGAAGCCGCATATCACCGCTCGCGCGGCACGAGAAACATAAGAATGCCGGCGAAACTCCTCGCGGGCATGGATATTGCTGATATGCACCTCAATGACCGGCGCTTCCATCGCGAGCAGCGCGTCCAGAATTGCGACCGATGTCGTCGTGTGGCCCGCGGGATTTATGATAAGCCCGGCCGCTTTTTCGGCCCGCGCCTCATTGATCCAATCGATGATCTGGCCCTCGTGATTGGATTGGCGGAATACCGGCGCAAATCCGTGTCGCTCGGCCGTCGTGCGGCAGAGCTTTTCGACATCGGCGAGCGTCGAGCGGCCATAGATGTGCGGCTCGCGCGTGCCGAGCAAATTGAGGTTGGGTCCGTTGAGGACATAAATAGTCTTGGCCATGCGCGCTGAGCCGGCTGTTGCCGCGGGCCATCCCGCGTGAACTCGTTATAAGGAAGGCCTCTGCAAAGTGGAAGCGGGATCAGGGCGAACGCGGCATGTGCACCGTCAATCCTTAATCGCCGTGCGATCGCGGCCTACCGGACGATTATTTCCGTTCGCTTTTGATCTTGGCGCGCAGCTCATCCAGACCGACGGCCCCGACCACGACCTCGTCGCCGACGACGTAGGTCGGCGTTCCGGTGACGCCAAGTGCGTCGGCCAGTTTCATATTCTCCTCAATGGTGGCCTTTACCTCATCGCTATTCATGTCCTTTTCCAGCCGTCCCATGTCGAAACCGACATCTTTGGCGACCGCCAGCGCGCGCATTTTGTCGGCAGGGCCGCGACCGCCGAGCAGTTTCTGATGGAATTCCATGTATTTCTTTCCTAAAGGATCTTGCATGCGCGCGGCAACGGCGACATGCGCGGCTTCGACCGAGCCGGGACCCAAAACTGGAAATTCTTTAAGAACAAATTTGAGATCGGAATCCGTCTTCAACAAATCGAGCATGTCGACAAGCGCGCGCTTACAGAAGGCACAGTTGTAGTCGAAGAATTCCACCATGGTTATCTTGCCCTGCGGGTTGCCGAGCACTACCTGGTGGGTCGAATTGAATATGGTGGAGTTGTTGTCTTTGATCGTGACGCGGGCTTTGTCCGCCTCGGCTTCCTTCTGTCGGCGATCCAGCGCCTCCATGGCATCTTGCAACACCTCGGGATGTTGCACGAGGTAATTTTTGACAATGTTCTCTATTTCACGAGCTTGGGCCGCCGAGAACGTTTCTGGTGCGCCCATTGCGGACGCGGGAGCCGTCGTCGGTTTTGCTTGCGGGCTGCGATCCTGCGCTGTCGCGAGCGGCGCCAACAGCATGATGATCAAGATCGCAAATGCCGTGCGTAAGCTCCACGCCATTTTAATCGTCCTTTTCTTTATTGACCGGGGCGAAGCGGATTCTGCTTCTGGTTCTTGTTGAATGCAACGATATCGTCCGCCCGAACCCAGCCCGGTGATCCGATCGGAAAACGCTGCTTGGCGCGTTCGGCGAGTTCGCGCGCGGTCTTGTTGTCACCACGCGCGAAGGCCGCCTGGGCCGAGGCAAGATCCGCGTCGGCGAGACTATTCTTGCGCGCATAGGCCATCGCCAGCGTCGTGTAGGCGTCGGCTACTTCGGGCTCCTTGATGATGGCTGAGTGTAGAAGTGAAATTGCCTCATCCGCGGATTTTGCATCATTTGTTGCGACGATCGCCTGGGCAAGCAGAATCTGAATAAGCGGGGAATTCGGCGCCAGTTGCACGGCATGGCGCAACGGTGCGATCGCATCCGCGGGGCGGCCGCCTTCCAGCAGCGCTTGCCCTTTCAGCTCGTAAAAATAGGGATAATTCGGCATTGCCTGAAGCAAGCTGTCGATCTGGGCGATCGCGTTGCGCGGATCGCCAAACCGATAAGCAGAAATAGCGCGCGCATAGCGCGCCGGCAGGCTGGTATCGGTTGAGGGATAATGCGCCAGAATGGTTGCCGGCCGTTCGGTGAAGCCAAAAAGTTTCGCCCTCATCATGTCGTGCCGGAATTGGAGTTCCGGCGGATCTTTCTTCGCCCAGTACGGAGTCTTCACCAATTCAGTCAGCGCCGCCATGCGCTCTTGCGGCATAGGGTGGTTCTGGAAATAAGGATTCGCGCCTTGCGCCGAGAACAGCGATTCGTCGGCAAAGCGCTTAAACGTGTCATACATCCCTTTTGCCGACTGACCTGTCATCGTCAGGAAACGCACGCCGGCGCGATCGGCCGATTCTTCCTGGGCGCGCTGATAGGCTAACAGCCTGTTCAATCCGAGCGCTTGCGGCGCCGTGATCGCCGCCATGCCGACATTGCCAGTATCGGCGCTGCCGGAACGCGCGCCAGCGACCATGGCGCCGACACCAAGCAACAACCCGATCAGGGCAGCCGTCTGCACGTTCGCCAGCTCTTGTCGAATCTTGGAAAGATGCCCGCCAACGATGTGGCCGGTTTCGTGCGCCAGCACGCCGATGACCTGATTGGGCGAGGTCGCCTGCATCAAGGCGCCCACATTGATGAAAATGCGGTGCGCATCCATTACAAAGGCGTTGAAGCTTTTATCGTCGATGATGACGACGTGAATATTTTGATCGGCCAGACCGGCGACGCGAAAAATCGGCGCCGTGTAGTCGCGCAGCAGTTGTTCGATCTCGGCATCCCGAATCATCGGAATCCCGGCGCTCGCGCCGGTCTGCGGCCGGGCCGGAAAACTCGCAAGCCCGACGGCTGCGGCCGTCAGCGCCGCGATGGCTCGCATAGCTGGTCTCGGCGGCCGCGTCTTGCTAGGAGATCGAGCAACCATCATGTGATGTTGAATCGGCTTGTTCCGGCGGCAACCTATGGACCGAAGGGGTTAGGGTCAACACACGCGCTGGCGACTATTGCGAATATGCACCAGACCCGCCGAATACGGCATCAGCGGGGCGTAACCCGATCAAGCAAATAAGGAATTGAATACGCCTCATGTTGGAAAGGGCAAAAGCTTTGCTGCAACCTTCGGCGCGCAGTGGCGTCCCGCCGTTTATGGTCATGGACGTGATGGCTGCGGCGGCGCGGCTGGAAGCGCAAGGCCGCACCATTGTGCACATGGAGGTCGGCCAGCCGGCCGCCGGTGCGCCAGCGACTGCAATCGCCGCGGTGCGGGCTGCGCTCGGCAATGGTCCCCATGGCTACACCGCCACACTGGGAATCGCGCCGCTGCGCCAGCGTATCGCGCAGGCCTATGCGCAATGGTGTGGCCTCGAAGTCGATCCCGAGCGCGTCGTCGTCACCACGGGATCCTCGGCGGCGTTCATGCTGGCCTTTCTCGCCCTGTTCGAGGCTGGCGATCGCGTCGCAGTGCCTATCCCCGGGTATCCGCCGTACCGACACATTCTCAGCGCGCTGGATTGCGAGCCCGTGCTGATCGAAACCAGTGCGGCCACGCGTTGGGCGCTCACCGGCGATCTGCTGCTTGCGCAACATCGCGCCCGCCCTCTCAAAGGCGTGGTGATCGGTTCTCCGGCCAATCCGACTGGAACGATGATGAGCGCGGCGGCGCTCGGCGCACTCATCCAATCCGCCGAGGACGCCGGGATTGCCGTGATCTCCGACGAAATCTACCACGGACTCGATTATGCTTTCCGGGCGCAGAGCGCGATCTCGCTGTCTGCGAATACGATCGTCGTCAATTCCTTCTCCAAATATTTTTGCATGACGGGTTGGCGCGTCGGCTGGATGGTCGTGCCGCCGTCACTGCTTCGCACGGTGGAGCGCCTGCAGCAAAACTTGGCGATATCCGTTCCCACCCTTTCGCAGATCGCGGCACAGGCGGCCTTCGACGGCCGCGATGAGCTGGAAAACGTAAAACATGGTTATGAGGAGAATCGCCGCATCCTGCTGGATGGACTACCGCGGGCGGGCCTCGACTCCTTCTTGCCGGTCGATGGTGCATTTTATCTCTACGTCGACACTTCGCGCTTCTCGGACGACAGTTTTGACTTCGCCAAACGCATGCTCGAACAGGCGGGCGTGGCGGCAACTCCTGGCGTCGATTTCGATCCGATCCACGGCCGAAATTTCCTGCGCCTATGCTATGCCGGATCGCGCGAAGACATGCGCGAGGCCGTCAAAAGGATCGGCGCCTGGCTTAAGGGATAAGCGCAGTGAGCCTGTTGCAGAGCGCGCTTGTCCTGTTTTCTGGAGGGCAGGATTCAACTGTCTGTCTTGCCTGGGCGCTCGAGCGCTTTGCCCGAGTGGAAACGATCGGTTTTGCTTACGGCCAGCGTCACGCCGTTGAACTTGAGGTGCGTCCGCGCATTCGTTCGGCGTTGGCGGCACACTCACAAAATTGGCGCGAGCGGTTCGGCGAAGACCACATCGTGCGTATCGACGCGCTTGCTGAGATTTCAGAAACAGCGCTCACCCGCCAGGCGGAAATCGGGATCGCTCAATCCGGTCTGCCGACGACCTTCGTACCGGGACGAAATCTGGTGTTCTTCGCTTTCGCTGGTGCGATCGCCTATCGGCGCGATATCGGTCACCTCGTTGCCGGCATGTGCGAAACCGACTTCTCCGGCTATCCGGATTGCCGTGACGATACCATCAAGGCGATACAACTTGCTTTGACGCTCGGCACCGACCGCCGTTTTGTCATTCATACGCCGCTGATGTGGATCGACAAGGCTGCGACCTTCGCGCTCGCGCATGAGATCGGCGGCGCGGATTTGATTGATATCCTTCTCGCCGAGACGCACACCTGCTATCTCGGTGACCGCGAACATCGTCACGATTGGGGCTTGGGCTGCGGCGAATGTCCGGCGTGCCGTTTGCGCGCGGCCGGTTATGCAAAATGGAAGGCGGGATTATGAATCCAGAGCGGCAACGTACACGAGAGGGAATATTGTTCTTAGTTCTTTTTGCACTCACGATTCCCGCTGCCAACTGGCTGATCGGCAATGTAGGGACCAGCTGCGTGCCGAACGGTCCATGTCTCGTGCCCGTCGCTCCCGGTTTGATGGCTCCGTCCGGCGTCACCATGGTAGGCATAGCGCTGGTTTTGCGCGATCTGGTGCAGCGGCGCCTCGGCACCGCAATATCAGCGCTGGCGGTTCTGGTCGGCAGCGGTCTTTCGGTATTGTACGCACCTGCCTCGCTGGTGGTGGCTTCGGCGACCGCTTTTTTTCTTTCCGAGTTTGCCGATCTCGCGGTTTACACCCCGCTGGCGCGCCGCCGGCTGGTGGCGGCCGTCATTGCATCGAGCTGCGCCGGTGTGGTCGTAGATTCGATTGCATTCCTATGGCTCGCTTTCGGCTCGCTCGATTTCCTAGCCGGGCAGGTCGTGGGCAAGACCTGGATGGTGCTGCTGTCGATCCCGCTCGTGGCGTGGCTTCGCCGGCGCGACGAACGGCTTGGTATCATGCCGGCTTGATCTGCCAAGGGGAGCCAATATGAGGGTTGCTTTGTTCGACATTCTGCGCAAGGTGACGACCGCCACTATCACCACGATGTTGTTAAAGAAGGGCATCCGGCGCTGCTGGATGAATGGTCCGAAACCGCTTGTCCTCGGCGGCGAGCGAATTGTTGGGCCGGCATTCACATTGCGGTTCGTGCCGGCGCGCGAGGATTTGGCGACGCCGGAGAGCTGGGCCAGCCCGATCTCGACCCGCGCCGCAATCGAGGACATGCCGGAGGGTGTGGTCGCAGTCGCGGATGCAATGGGCGTGCCGAGCGCCGGAATCTTTGGCGACATCCTTTGCGCTCGAATGAAGAAGCGTAACGTCGCGGCGCTGGTTACAGATGGCGTCATGCGTGACCGCGCCGGAGTTTTGGCGAGTGCACTTCCAGTGTGGTGCGCCGGTGTTGCCGCTCCGGCATCGGTCAATGGCCTGACTTTTGTCGGTTGGCAGCAGCCGATCGGCTGCGGCGGCTGCGCCGTGTTTCCCGGTGACGTGATTGTCGTGGATGATGACGGTGCGGTGGTAATTCCTCAGAATTTGGTCGACTTCGTTGCTCACGAAGGCGCCGAACACGAGCTGTATGAAAGCTGGGTCTTTGGCGAGGTCGAGAAAGGCGTGAAGCTGCCCGGCCTTTATCCGCCCAATGACGAGGCCAAGGCCCGCTATGCCGCCTGGCGCAAGGCGCGAGAATGAAGGCGGGTGACTGAGTTCCGCCCTTGCCGCGTGTTTACTGGCAGGAGAGGCCGAGCCTAACGGCCGATCGGCTATGCTTAAGGACCGGAGCACGCGCCATGATGCGGGGGCATCATGATTAGAGACGGTTTCTAATCGGAGCGGTGAGTGTTTTTCGTTCTTTCAAAGACGATGGGCTACCTCGTCATGCCATCAAATCTGCTGATGGCAATCGGGTTGATCGGCCTTGTCCTGTTGTTCACGCGGTTTCGGCGGCTCGCCAGTTGGCTCATTGTCACCAGTCTCGTGCTCATTGCTTTGGTCGGGTATTCGCCGCTTGGACGCATACTGTTGTTGCCGCTGGAAGGCCGTTTCCCACCCTGGGATGCCTCCCGTGGGGCTCCCGATGGCATTGTGGTCCTCGGTGGAGCAATTTCACCTGGTGTCTCGGAGGCGCACGGCGTCGTCGCGCTCAATGGCTCGGCTGAGCGCCTTACGGTTACGGCGGAGCTGGCGCGCCGCTATCCGAATGCCCGCGTTATATATACCGGCGGGACAGCCTCGCTCGATCAGACGGAGCCCCTGGAAGCGCCGCTCGCGGTGAAAGAATTCGCGGCGCTCGGCGTCGCGCACGACCGCATCACCGCGGAGGAACAATCACGCAACACGATTGAAAACGCGGTGTTCTCGCGCCTGCTCGCCGATCCCAAGCCAGGGGAGCGGTGGCTCTTGGTGACTTCGGCCTCCCACATGCCGCGTGCGATCGCCGCCTTTCGCGCCGCCGGTTTTCCGGTGGAGGCTTATCCGGTCAATTGGCATACGCGAGGACGACGCGATGCGGCGGAGCTTTTTACATCCTTCGCCGGAGGACTGGCGATGACCGATTACGCCGTGCATGAATGGGTTGGCCTTGGCGCATACTGGTTGACCGGCAAGACCTCAGAATTGTTTCCCGCGCCCTAGGAGCGGATGGGCCGCCTCTGGGCGGGCTCGGACAAGACCAAGATACGCACTTTCATTCACAAACCGCGTCGCTGCGATGCCGGGCGTTTGGCGCAAGCCCTTACCTTTACCAATCCTTCATCGCTGCCGCCGAATATTCCGGATTGTTGTCATCCGGAAGGGTCCGTTGATGTCGAGCGATACGCCCGCCCCTTTGTCTGCCGAGCCAGTCGAAACCACGGCCGAGTGCGCCGCGCCGATTGCGCAATGGGGTGAGATGGCGCTGACGGTGATGTTCACCTTGGCCGCCGTACTATTTGTATCTTTTCTCGCCGTGGTCACCGGCCTGGTCTGACCCGATTTTCGATCCGGTTGCATCGTTATCGGCTTTAATGAAATCTTGTTTGGCGGCGTCTTGGACCGCTTACAGCCCGCCCTGCGAGACGTGATGTCGCTGCATCTGGTCATCGGCAATAAGAATTACTCATCCTGGTCGTTTCGACCATGGCTGGCGATGAAGGTCGCGGGCATCAAGTTCGACGAGACCGTGGGGTCGCTTGACGCTGCCGATTTCAAAACGCGGGTAACGGAGTTGGGCGGTTCCGGACGTGTCCCGGTGCTCAGCGACGGCGACGTGCGCGTGTGGGAATCGCTGGCGATCTTGGAATATCTCGCAGAAAAGTTTCCCGCCGCCGGATTATGGCCCGAGCGCGCTGCAGCGCGAGCGCATGCTCGCGCGATTGCATCGGAGATGCATGCGGGATTTGTTTCGCTGCGGCGTCACCTGCCGATGAACGTCGCGCGGCCGGTGAAATTCCGGCCTCTTGATGCCGGCGCCGCCAAGGATGTGGTGCGCATCGATGCGATTTGGAGCGAATGCCGAAACAAGTATGGCGCTGGCGGTCCATTCCTGTTTGGCTCATTCGGCGCCGCCGATGCGATGTTTGCTCCTGTCGTGTGGCGATTTCACACTTATGCGGTTGAGGTGAGCTCAACGGCGTTGGGCTATATGCGCGCGATGATGGCACTGCCTGCCTGGGATGAATGGCGGGATGCGGCGCGGCGCGAGACTTGGGTCTTGGCGGAAGACGAGGTCGATTGGCCGCAAGTCTTGCGCTAACAAGTCTTGCGCGAAGAGGTTTTGCGCTAATAGCCCCCTCGCGCGAATGTCAACTATGATGCGCGTCACGATCGGCGGGGCAGGCTTATCCGTCTTTCAAGCTCGGCCAGCAGCGGGAGCTGATAGGCAATAATCTTCAGCTGCGCCATTGGCAGCGCGAAATAAGCGATGCGATCGATTTCCGGAAAACTTTGTCGTCGACCCGATTTAGGCGGCCACTCCACCATAAACGTGTTACTGGCGAATTGCGAAAGATCGAAGTCTGCTTCCAGGGCAAAGGCGTGCACGATTTTCCCGCTTTTTTGAGCGACAGGCGCGAACTCAATCATGTCGCCTTCAGCGACAAGATTTGTTTCTTCGGTGAATTCGCGCTGTGCCGCGGTGATAAGTTCGTCGCCGGGTTCGACCAGGCCCTTCGGGATGGTCCAGGCTCCGTCGTCCTTCTTTGCCCAAAACGGGCCACCCGGATGGCCGAGGAGGACTTCGAGCTCAGGCCTACGGCGAAACGCCAGTATTCCGGCGCTGATCTGCGCTTCCTGCGGCATAAAGCTTGGCTCCCGTTAACTGCGTCTCTCTACCGCAGGACTTCCGCGCTAGAGCTTGTCAAATAGGCGGGCGTCTGCATGATTTTGTCACGATTACGCCGAGAATGCCCGTTCCCCGCCCGAGCGCTTCAGTGTGCGACGGGGTAGGGCACTGATCCAATTGCCTGCACGGGAGTTATGCCAATGCGATATGGGTTGATCGCCGCTATTGCGGCAGCCATTGCCGTTTTAGCGGCGCCGCTCACGATCCCATCGGGGTCGCGAGCCTTTGCCGAAGATGCGCCTAAAGACGTCAAAGGCATTTTTCTGATGAGCGATTATCCGGCGGTGACGCTGCGCCCCGGCGAGACCTCCACGATCAGCCTCAGATTACAAAACTACAACA
>DASXJB010000162.1:0-3781 GCA_036497645.1 Xanthobacteraceae bacterium | reverse complement strand
CGATCGGCCAGCTGTTCGGTACCGTTCGCGGCGGCTTGGCCTACGCCGTGATCTTCGTCGGCGCGCTGCTGGCCGCCACGACGGGCGTCGTCGCCGCGTCGGTCATCTCGATGGGATTGATCTCGCTGCCGATCATGTTGCGCTACGGTTATGACCGCCGCTTCGCCTCGGGCGTTATCGCCGCCTCGGGCACACTGGCGCAGATCATACCGCCGTCATTGGTTCTCATCGTGATGGCCGATCAGCTCGGCAAATCGGTCGGCGACATGTACGAGGGCGCTTTTATTCCCGGCATTACTTTGGCCGGAATGTATGCGCTCTACGCTTTCATCGTTTCGGCCTTTTTCCCAAAGGCGACGCCCGGGCTGCCGATGGAGGTCGTAGGCTTTCGCGAGGACGACGGCAGCCGCGGGCTTTGGTCGCTGCTCGCCCTCACCATTGCCAGCGCGGTGTTCGGCTGGTTCATGATGCGCAATTCGCAGACGCATGGCGCCGACTTCGTCGTGCTGACCATGTTCTTCGGGATTCTCTTCGCCTTCGGCGTTGCCGTCGTGAACTGGGCCATCGAGCGCGTTACCGGATTCCGCTTTCTTTCGCGGATGGCGCAGCAGACGACATTCGTGATGGTGCCGCCGCTCTTTCTGATTTTCCTCGTGCTCGGCACTATCTTCATCGGCGTCGCCACGCCCACCGAGGGTGGCGCCATGGGGGCGAGCGGCGCGCTCATTCTCGGCGCACTCAAGCGCCGCTTGACCTGGGATCTGGTTCGCCAGGCGATAGAGTCCACCGCGAAATTGTCGGCCTTCGTCATCTTCATCCTGATTGGCGCGCGGGTCTTCTCGCTGACTTTCTATGGTGTCAGCGGTCACATCTGGGTCGAAAGCCTGCTCACGTCGCTCCCCGGCGGCCAGATCGGCTTCTTGCTCTTCGTCAACGCCTTCGTCTTCGTACTGGCGTTCTTCCTCGACTATTTCGAACTGGCCTTCATTGTCATTCCGCTGCTCGGCCCTGCCGCGGAACACCTCGGCATCGATCTGATCTGGTTTGGCGTCATTCTCGGCGTCAATATGCAGACTTCATTCCTGCATCCGCCGTTTGGCTTCGCATTGTTCTATCTGCGCTCCGTGGCGCCGCGCGACTCTTTCCTCGACCGTATCAGCGGCAAGCTGACGCCAGGCGTGACGACCGGCCAGATTTATTGGGGCGCCGTGCCGTTCGTCGTGATCCAGCTCATAATGGTGATTTCGGTGATCATGTTCCCCAGCATGGTCATGCACTACAAAGCCGGGTTGTCGCAGATCGATCCCAACAAGGTGCAGATCAATATTCCACAGATCGATTTGCCGCCGATCGATCTCACCCAGCCGCCCAACTTCAAATAGCCGCGCTGGGCTGCGCTCACATCGACCTGGCGCTAAAGTTTTCGGCGGCTTCGATTGCGAATCGCACTCGGCCCAATTGCACATGTCTTAGCCGTGCGTTGCGAAAGGCTGGCATGTCACCGCTCCGCAGACTTGTAGGGCTGCTCGAAAGACGCGAATATTCGCGCTGGTCTGTTATCTGACGGATTCCGGAAAGATCGCCGCGAGCGGCATATTGCGATTCCTCGATCAGATCGTTGGCTTCGTGTTGGCTGCCGCCAAATGGCTGGCGCTGCCCGTGGTGACGTTACTGTTCCTGCAATGGCCGCTGCGCACGATTGTCGGTGCTTACTCGCGCGAAGCCAATGATCTCGGCCAATGGCTGTTTGCGCTCTACGTCGCGGCCAGCATTGCCGCCGCCACACGCGCCAGAACGCACCTCGCAGCGGACACGATATCGCGAAATTATTCAGATAATACGCGGCAATGGCTGGCGCGGGCCGGGGCGCTGTTTGGTCTCATTCCGTGGTCGATTATCGTCTTGATGACGAGCTGGAATATCGTGCGTGATTCGACGTTGCTGCAGGAGCATTTTTCCGACACGGGCAATCCCGGCTATTTCATTATCAAGCTGGCGCTGTTGGTCCTGGCGCTGTTGGTCCTGATCGAGGGCGTGATCGAGCTAGTGCGGCCGGTCCGGGGGCCGACGTCGCAATGACCGCCGTAATGCCCTGGCTCGGCCTGAGCTTGCTAATCTTCGTCGGTCTTGGCGTCGTTTTCACCGGCATCCCGGCAGCAGTCGTATTGCTGGCGGCGGCCTGCTTCGGCGCCGCGGTAGGAGCAATAAGCGGGGCGGCGCCAGTACAGCTCCTCGGCGTCCTGCCCGAACGTCTGATCAATCTGCTCGAAAACGACCTGCTCCAAGCCATCCCGCTCTATGTGCTGATGGGCGCGCTTATTAATCGCCTGCCGCTCGCTGACGCGCTCTATCGTTGCTCCACCGCCATCCTACGCGGGCCGGCGGCCCCGGTGGTTTCGGGATTAGTGCTCGGCGCCTTGCTCGGACCGATGAACGGTTCGGTGGGCGCGAGCGTGTTGGCTTTATCACGTGTGGCCGAGCCGCGGCTTGCCGCCTCCGGGATTGCGCTACCGCGCCGCGCCGCAATCATCACTGTGGCGAGCACGCTTGGCGTCGTCGTGCCGCCCTCGCTGGCGCTGATCCTTCTTGGTGACGCCATGCTCAACGCCCATACGATTGCGGTCACCGCAACCGGCCGCGAAGACCGCGTGATCAATACGCAGGATGTATTTCACGGCGCGTTGGTCCCTGCCGCCCTCTATCTCGCCGCCTGCATCGCGATCGGTTGGTGGTTCAATCGCCGGCTCAAGCCGGACCAAGCGGCGGCTTTGACGGCCGCGCCGCGGCCGACGGTGCAGCAGGCAGTACTGGCCGCGGTGACGGTGGCGGCGATATTGATCCTGCTCGGCGGCGTCACCACTGGATATTTTTATGCCGTTGAGGCAGCGGCCATGGGCGGCTTCATCCTCCTCGTTGCAGGTTTCGTCACCGGGCGATTGCCGCTTCCCGTTCTCAACGAAGTATTGCGCGACGCGCTGGCACTCACTGGCGCCTTATTCTTTCTCTTGGTAGCCGCTACGACTTTAACTCTGGTGCTACGAATCCTTGGCACCGATCAACTCGTCGCCGACTGGATAGCTGCCATCCCGGGCGGCACGCTGAGCGCCACGCTCATCGTGCTTGGCGGGATCGGGCTCAGTGCGTTGGTGCTCGACGCCTTCGAGATCATTTTCGTCGTCGTGCCGATCGTCATTCCGCCGCTCCTCATCCGCGTAGCGGATGCGCGCTGGGTCGCCGTTCTCGTCTTGCTCGCCCTGCAAGCGAGTTTCATCAATCCATTGATCGGCTACGCCGTCATGATGACGCGCACCGTTCTCAAGCAGCCGATTCCTTTTCGCGCGTTGCTGCGCTCCTTATTGCCGTATCTGTTCGCGCAGGCCGCTCTATTGCTTGCAGTTCTGCTGGTACCGCAGCTCACCCATGTCGGCGAAGGCGCTGACGATCGCAGCCGCAAGCCGCCCGCTATTTCCGATCGCGAATTGCAACGGCGCTTCGAGCAAATGATACAGCCGGTTGAGCCGCCGCCGCTCGATGTTGAGCCGCGACGTTAAAAAATTACGGGGCCGGCGCTGGGCCGGCCCCGTATATTCCGCGGAGATTTTGGCCGCCTCAGGTCTTGGTGCTACTGCTGATCATGAAGGTCTCGAATGAGTATTCAGCGACCTGCCACCACAGATTTTCATCGTTGCGGAATGCGTCGATCGAAGCCAGCACCTTCTTGAAATTGGGGTTCTTGGCCGATTCTTCGGCGTTTACCTCATTCGATGCCTTCAAACAGGCT
>DASXJB010000161.1:0-4242 GCA_036497645.1 Xanthobacteraceae bacterium | reverse complement strand
GGTCGATGCGATGAACAATCACGTAAGGATATTTAAAACGCGCCCGGAACGAGGCGCCGGTTGGAATGTGCACCAGTTCCTTGCCGTCAAGCGCATCCAGCATCAACACCGCCGCTGGAGCATCGGCGACGGCAAGGACTTTCCATCAATCCGAGCCGGTCAAAGACGTGAAAAACATTCGGCCCGAATTGGATGCCGTAGCCGATGGCGCCGAATTCCGCCGCGCCTTCAAGCACGCGCGCGTGGGGTGGCCACGCCGCGCCAAAGCGAGCGCAGTCGTCAGCCCGCCAAGTCCGCCACCCGCGATCAGGATGGGTTCATGCGTCGTCATGAAAGAAAATTAGCATCCATTATCCGCGACCAATAGACTCGCCCGGAGGGAAGAGGCGATGGTAGATTTCCGGATGCCATCCATCACGCGCCGCGATTTTCTCGGCGGTACCGCCTTGGCGATCGCCGCCGGCTTGACGCCGGCCGATCAAATCGCAGCCGCGCCTGCGCAATATCCGCCGGCGCTGACCGGCCTGCGCGGCCAGCATCCCGGCTCGTTCGAAGTCGCGCATGCCTTCGCGCGCGAGGGCCGGCGCTTCGGCATCGACGACGCGCCGAGCGAAGAGACTTACGATCTGGTCGTGGTCGGCGGCGGCATCAGCGGCCTTGCCGCCGCATGGTTCTATCGTCGCGCGGTCGGTGCGGAGGCCCGCATTCTCGTTCTCGACAATCATGACGATTTCGGCGGCCACGCCAAGCGTAACGAATTCTCAGCCGGGGCTCGCACGCTGATCGGCTATGGCGGCAGCCAATCGATCCAATCGCCAAAAACACTGTGGAGCGACGTGGCCAAAGGTCTCTTGCGCGATCTCGGCGTCGAACTCTCCCGGTTCGACAGTGCGTTTGACCGCGGCTTCTATTCGTCGCTCGGTTTGTCGCGCGGCGTATTTTTCGATCGCGAAACATTCGGCCGCGATGCGCTCATTGTCGGCGACGCACTGTTGTCCCGGGGCGCGGATAAGGGCGCTGAGCTGGCAAATTTCATTGCGTCCATGCCAATTGCCGACGCCAGCAAACAGGAGCTGCTCGCGCTCTATGATCCCGGCCGCGATCCGCTGGCCGGCAAGTCAGCCGAGGAAAAAGCCAAGATTCTCAAGACCACGAGTTACCGGGATTACCTCGTCAAGATCTGCGGCTGCAGCGGCGAGGTGGCCAACTGCTTTCAGGGTCGCCCGCTCGGCTTCTTCGGGCTTGGCTGCGATGCCGTGTCGGCGTTCGATCTGCGCAGCTTCGGCTATCCAGGCTTCGCCGGATTGAAACTTCCCACCGACGATCATCCGGAATGGGACGAGCCGTACATTTATCATTTCCCCGACGGCAATGCGTCGCTGGCGCGCCTTCTGGTGCGCGCGCTCGTTCCGGATGCCGCGCCCGGCCGCACAATGGACGACATCGTGCTCGCCGGCTTTGACTATGACGCACTTGATCGTGCCGGTAGCAACGTGCGCATCCGTTTGCAGTCGACGGTCATCGATGTGCGGCAACGCGGCGACGCCGTGCGCATCGGCTATGTCAATGCCGGCGCAGCGCATCGCGTGACGGCGAAATGCGCCGTCCTGGCCTGTTTTCACATGATGATCCCCTATTTGATGCCTGAACTGCCGCAGACGCAACGCGAGGCGCTCGCGCTCAACGTCAAAACACCGCTCGTTTACACCAATGTCGTCGTGCGCAATTGGCAGCCATGGCTTGCGCTCAAGGTCGCCGACATCGCCGCGCCGATGGGCTTTTTCAGTCATATTGCGCTGGATTTTCCGGTCGATCTTGGCGGCTATCGGCATCCGCGCGATCCGGCGGAGCCGATCGTCTTACATCTCGTCCACGTGCCCGGCTCAGCGAATTCCGGCCTCGACGCGCGTGCGCAATTTCACATCGGCCAGGCCAAGCTCCTGGCCATGACCTTCGCAGATTTCGAGGCGCGCATTCGCGATCAGCTCGGCCGGACGCTCGGTCCCGGCGGATTCGACAGCGAGCGCGACATCGCGGCGATCACCGTCAATCGCTGGCCGCACGGCTACGGCTATGTGGCGAATTCGCTGTTCGATCCCGACGACTATGATGATCGCGTTCTCAAACTGGCGCGGCAGCCGTTCGGTCGGGTTGCGATCGCCAATTCCGACGCCGGCGGCGATGCCTATGCGCATCTGGCCATCAATGAGGCGGCGCGCGCCGTCCAAGAGCTGCTGACGTGACTGGTCTAGGGCATGTACTCATAAATCGCGGGGGCTAACGTCTGCTTTCAGGGGTAAAGCGGACACCGGGTGGAAGGCGCTTCAATGTCAGGTTGGCCCGCGCGGCACGTTAGAAGTCTTCTTGCGGGTCGCACATCGGTCGTATGTCCCTTGCCACAACAACTCAGAAAAAATTTGCGCTGCCAATTTGTTGCCCACCGTACGCCATAATTCATTTTTGATAATGTCGGCCCCAACCTCGTCGGGGTGTTCGGGGGATGGGGACTCGGTCGGGGCCGTGCTCTCTTGTGGGGGGAGAGCGGCCCCGATTTTACATCGTTCGTGACAGTCCAGATTATGAACGTTGGTTAATTTACGAAGTTGTGATCAGTACTGCTTAACGCGAATCCGCCGGCGCTGCGGCGTTCGAAAGTAGAGTTCTGATGTCTGCTAAATGTCTGGTTGTGACCCAAGGCGAACTGTTAGTGCACAGCTGGCTTGGTTTTTGACTCAGATCAATTTCACAGGGTTGTTAACTTAATAAGAGCTTCTACTTAGGGTGTTCGGGCACCATGAGGGTGCCTATGTTGCATGTTTTTAGAAGCTTTGACGGCTCTGACATTCTAATAATTGCAGCAGCCAGCATTCTGATCGTCAGCATCACATTTCTGTTCTGAGCGAACCGCCTCCATCGGCGTAGGAAGTCGCGTCGAGACGAACGCTTGCCTTGCTCAAAGCGTAGTGCGAGACGGCAATGTCTGAAGACCACACATTGATCTCGATCGTCGACGATGACGCGCTCGCGCGCGATGGCATAAGGGAGATCGTCTTTAGGTTATAAAGCCCGCACCTTCATCTCCGCAGAGCATTTCCTTGAATCTGGTGTGATCGCAGAAACGGCATGCCTGATCACCGACTTGCAAATGCCCGGACTAAACGGCCTTGAGTTGCAGGAAGCGCTGCGCTCGCAGGGATGTCGCATCCCGATAATTTTGATTACCGCCTTTCCGAATGAAAAACATCGAAACCGCGCGATGGAGAGCGGAGCGCTTGGCTTGCTGAGCAAACCCTTCAACGAACTGTCGCTGATCCAATGCTGACCGCCGCAATCAAGTTGCAAACTTAATGACCGGGCTATCGCGCGAGACGGCTTCTGCAAACAAATTGAGCGATGCAGCAGTATGCGACCGTCAGGCCGACCTCGCGCCATGGCGGATGAGAGCGTCTGACCAATTGCGGCAATCAATGTCAGCAATGCAAAGCTGTGAGCAGCGTCCTATCGCTGCGGAGAATAGGTGACGCGTTCAATTGGAGATTTTATCGGTCCACTTTTTTTACGCTTCGTTGTAAAGTAAAGGCACTTTGTTGGTGTCCATGTATGGCAGACGAGAGCAATGGTCCAATCGAAGGCAGTGTCCAGTCTTTGAAACCGACCGCTTCCGACGGCGGTGGACCGTCAGTGGCCGGCGATAGTAGCTATCCGATAGCGGCTCTTATCGCACAAAAGCTTCGTGATTGCGGTGTCGGTTGCGAGATTGTCCATCCCGTACCAACCGGCGCGGCCGTGCTCCGGCGCGATCGCGTCGTCATCGTGCTCGCAGTCGCCTTACTCTCCGCTTCAGCGTGGGGCTACTTGTTTTGGCTCTCCGCCGACATGGACATGGGCGGCATGGATATGACCGGCTTGCGGATGATCCCATCGGGCATGGGACTCATGATGCCGACGGATACGCCGTGGCGGCCGATGGAGTTCGCATTCGTCTTCGCCATGTGGACAGTGATGATGGTCGGCATGATGACGCCCTCGGCGGCGCCGATGTTTCTGATGTATGCCCGCGTGGGCCGGCAAACCGAGGCGCTGGGCAAGCCGCTCAGTGCAACCGTTTGGTTTGCTGCTGGCTATTTCCTGGTTTGGGTCGCTTTCGCGCTGTTCGCCACTTTCGTGCAATGGGCGCTCGAGCGGACTGCTTTGCTCGATTTCAGCATGGCAACCACGGACTACACTCTCGGCGGGCTCGTG
>DASXJB010000160.1:0-5457 GCA_036497645.1 Xanthobacteraceae bacterium | reverse complement strand
TGCGGCGTCTCCGCTAGCGCGGCTTTGGCGGCATTCAGCGGCTATCGTCGTCGGTGCCGCGCTTACTGAAAAATACGTGATAAAAGACCGCGTCCCAGGCATTGTGGATGCCAATGAACAACAACAGCAGGGCCGCTGCGCCAACTCCAAACAGACTCTCGGGCATGTGGGACAATGCGGCAATTGCCGATAGCACCAGTATTGCATAGGCCGCCACCGGCAGCGCGACATGAAACGACCAGTCCTCGAATTGCGGTTCGTACGCGCCTTGCCTGCGCATGCGCCAGATAACGTTGAGGCTGTAGATCACGCCGCACAATCCGATCGCGGCCCAAAGTATGACCGGCGTGGTGATGGTTTGCCACGGCGCGCGCAAGAGCGCCGACAACAGCAAAGCCGCGCCGAAATGAACGATCGTCGGCGTGCCAAACGCGGCGCTCGCTTCCGGCTCCGGTGTAATCGCCTTTTGCGCAATCAGCGTCACCACGACGAACTGCAATCCGATCAGCGCGCCGGCGGCCGAACCGACGATCACGTAAAAACTATCCCATGCGGCGAGCTCTGGCATGGCGTCATTGATCCTTAGTCGTTTCCGACTGAGAGCGTCATCACTCCTCATAGCCGGGTTTCTTGTAGATCTTCGGATTATTCAGAATATCCGGCTTGTAAACCTCGCGCGTCCAATTCTCGGGTTCGACGTCTTCAATAGCCACTGACACCGACTTTTCATCCAAATTCATGCGGCCACGACCGCTTGAGACACCACTTCGGCAAGTCGCGCTTTCTGTTGTTCCGATCTGCCTGAATAGAGTTTCACGAGCACGTGCGGCGTTACACTCTCCTCGCCTTTTCAATTGCAGGTAACTTTGAAGCAGCACGCCGAACTCGAGCCAACGGCGCATCGCGTTCGGCTGCCGATGGCCCGCTAGCTTTCACTCCTTCACCGCGCAATCGCGCAGTATTTCCGGCTTGAAGGCGAGGCCGTGGCCGGGCCGTTCCGGCGCGATGATAAAGCCGTTCACCACCGGCACCGGCTCGACCCAGATATCGTCGGCGAGCCCCATGTCCTCGATCCACAACCCGTTCGAAATCGAGGCGAGGAGTTGCACGTTGAGCTCCGGAAACAGATGCGGCGCGATCGTCATGCCCCAGGTGTCGGCGACGGTCGCGATCTTGCGCAGTTCGGTCAATCCGCCGCGCATAGGATCGGGCTGCAGGATCGGCAGCCGCGGATTTTCGAAAAACGGCTTGAGATCAAAACGGGTGAAATGGGTCTCGCCGCCGACCACGCGCAATTCGAGCGCCTCGGCAATGCGTAAGTAGCCGGCAAAATCGTCGGGCACGACCGGCTCTTCCAGCCAGTAGACATTGTAGTCTTGGAATTCTCGGCCCATCTGGATCGCGACATCGGCGGTCCAACCCATATTGACGTCGATCATCATGTCGATGTCGGGACCGAGCGCCTCGCGCATGCGCGCGACATTGTCGAGGTCGGCGGCGAGATCGGCGGTGTGCGCGACCTGCATCTTGATCGCTTTGTAACCGCGCTCCTTGTAGTGCAGCGCTTTCGCGATCATGCCGTCGCCGCCGCTGCCGCGAAAGCAGCCGCTGCCGTAAGCCGGCAATTGCGCGCGGTAATGCCCCCACAGCCGGTGCAGCGGCAGCTTGGCGGCTTTGCCGAGCACGTCCCACAGCGCGATGTCGAGAACCGACATCGCCATCACCGCAATGCCGGCGCGGCCATAGGTGACGGTTGAGCGCCACAGATCCTGCCAGATCGCCTCGACCGCGCTCGCGTCCTTGCCGAGCACGCGCGGGATCACGCATTCATCAAGGCAGGCCGCGATCGTCCGCATGCCCGGGCGGAACAGGAACAGATAGCCCATGCCGGCAATGCCGCCCCGCGTCTCGACGTCGAGCACCAAAAACTCGCGCATCGGCCCGAAGGCATGGCCCTTGAGCCACGGCGTCTGTGGCCACGGCACGCGCAGCACGGTGGTGCGAATCGCGGTGATGGTCGTGTCGGTCATGTCAGCGCGATCGTGATTAGGCGGGCCGCGACGCGAATGCTGCGAAAACTTCTGCCGTGCGTCAATGTCTGTCGCGCGTCACTTCCGCGTCGTGCGCTCACCGCACCCGCAAAAAGTCGGTGGGAGGCGGCGGTGGCGGCGGGTTCGGCAGCGATCCCCGTTGCGTCGACTCGATGAGGATCTGCAGCGCGTCGTTCTCGCCGGTATTGGTCGGCGACCACGAGCAGGGCGGCGTCGAATTAGTGCCGCAGGCAAAACCGGTCGTGGGCAGGTCGTGCAACGGCGGCCCACCGCCGGTCTGGCCGTTTACGCTCGACACAATCGTGATGTTATGGATGGCGAGGTCGGGCGGGATCGGAAACGGCGGTCCCGGCGGTGTGTTCCAGTTGGGAATGATGGACATAAAGCCGGTGATCGTATTGGTCGTACCGGCGCCGTTTTGAATGCTTTGGTAGCCCTTGAGATTGCCGGCCTGCAATCCGTTTGGGCCCTGACTAAAGATGCCGATACCGCCGCGGATGCCGATCACGGCCGCAGGCGTCTGGACTGTCACCCCGCCCTGATGGCTGAGCTCGCCGCCGATATATTGCAGCGTGCCTTGCGTCAATTTGGTCAGCATGTGGCCGCTCTTGGAAGCGGGATCGTAGACAAACTCGTCGATCACCAGGCTCGTATTCGGCGCAATGCTCAGCGTGCTTTTGTCGAGAAACAGGAGATGCACGGAGCCGGTGGGCGAGGTGTGGATGCGTTCCTTGTGCAGCACGCGCGCGCCCACGGTAAGCGTCGTGGTCGAGCCGCCGGGCGGCGTGCCCTCGGTACTGGGATTGACCGCGGTCGCGGTGCCGATCTGCTGCGCCATCCCCTCGCTGCACCATGGCGGGCGCGGCGGCGACGAGTGCGATCGCGAACGCCAAGGCCACAGAGTGAATTTTCCCAGCCATCGATGCCTCTTCAGAACCTGATCAACGGTCCAGCGCTGATTGCCAAGTCGCGATACGAGAACGCCGCTACGTTCGATGTCGCGTTTCGGTATTGCAGCAGCGATCCCAAGACGAGTTTTCGCCAGATCGGTACTTCGACGCCAAGTCCGACCCGCCATTCGGTAGTATGCGCAGTGGTGAATGGCGCGACGAACGGGTCGTGGGCGTCATAGTTCCAGGTTGTCACGCCGGCGGTGGGGATGATCGTCCACCGCGAACTGCCGGCCCACGGAGTCGGCCAATAAAACGCCCATGGCAGCCAGACGTCGGCGGCAAAGCTTTTGTAGCTATCGAAGGCGAATTGGTCGCTGGCGCGCGCATAGGCGAGCCGCGATTGCCAGGCCACTCCTGAAGCAATCGGACCGGAAGCCTGCAGGCCGACGGTCGAGAGCGTGCCGCTCAAACCGCTGGCCAGCGGGTAGAAACTGGAATTGCGAAAGCTTTGCTGAACCACTTCGCCGTAGGGATCGAGCGAAACATTTCCGACCGTCGCATGCAGTGTCAGTCCGCCGCCGATGCCGCCCATATAGGCCGTGTCGGCGAGCGTTGCGCCGGTGGCGATGACATAGGGTTTCACGGTCAGGCCGTTGATGTCGCCCGGCGAAAACGCAAAACGCGGACCGGCGCGAAGTTCAACGAGACCGATATCGAACTGGTGCAATGAAAATTGCTGCGCGTCATAGGCGATGACCGAAGCTTCGAAAGTCTCGCCGGTCTGAGTTTGGAAATCGTGGACGTAGTTGAGGCCGACAGTACCGAACCAGTTCCAGTCCGGTCGGGCAAGAAAGTTGCTGTTAATCGTTCCGCCGGAAGCCAGTACGGTCTGCGATCCGGCGCCGAGACTGGCATTGCTTTGATAGCGCAGGCCGGTTTGCGCGAAACCGAAGAATTGATCGGGCTGCAGCTTTTGTCGACCAGCTCGAGCAGATCCTCGATCCTCTGGCGAAGCTCGGGCGTGACGTCCGGCATCTGAAGCGCGGTTTGCAAATAGCCACGCGCCTGAGCGTATGAGCCAAGCTGATAATAAAGCACGCCGAGCTGGTAGCGCGTGGCGGCAAGCCTGGGATTATAAAAGCGGAGCTGCTCGTAAGTGCTGATCGCAGACTCGATATCGCCGTGCGCGGCGGCCGATGCCGCATACGCAATCGTGTTGTCGAGATTGCCCGGGTGCGCGACCACGCCGGCAAACAGCGGATCGATGTTATTGAGGAAATCCGAGCCGCTCTGGGCGGAAACCGTGGCCGTGAACGCAACGATGATCGCCGCCCCGCCGGCCACCCCCGCAATCAAGCGTAAAGGTGCGCGCTTTGTGCTGCTTGTCACCTGAATCTCGGCCCCCAAAGGCCCGCCGCCGCGCCGGATCGCACCATGACCGACAGCAAACGCTGCCGCCAAGCCAGAAGCGGCGCATATACCATGCGTCAGTCGTCGCAAGGAGACCAAAGCCATTGACCCCGGTCAACCGAGAGTCTCTGGTTTTCGCAGAAGAAAAGCCGAATTTATTTGCACTGTGGCGAGGCGATCACGCCCGCGAGGAAGTTCTTAAGTTGCGGAAGGCGGGGCAGTTTTGCGGCTTGCTATGATTCGCAACATTATGGCTTGCCCGACGCGGTCGGCTGGAGGTGTTGGTGACCTCGACGATTAACGTGGCAGCCTACAGTGACGCCCTGGTCGTGCTCGGCACGGCCGGGATCCTGGTGCCGATTCTGAGCCGGCTCGGTTTTAGCCCCGTGCTCGGCTATCTCGCCGCCGGCGCATTGTTGGGGCCGCTCGGGCTTGGTTCGCTGATCCAATCTTTTCCGCTGCTGTTCTGGTTTACGATTGGCGACTACAGCGACGTCGCCGGCATCGCTGAGCTTGGCATTGTTTTTTTGCTGTTTCTGATCGGCCTGGAATTGTCGCTGCCTCGGCTCATGACCATGCGGCGCTTGGTTTTTGGCGTCGGCGGATTGCAGATCTTGGTCACCACGGCTTTGCTGGCGGGGGCTGCCGCTTATTCGGGAAAAACACTCCCCGAAGCGATCATCCTCGGCGCGAGCCTGTCACTTTCATCGACGGCGATCGTGCTCGAACTGCTCTCAAAGCAAGAGCGGATGAAGACAACTGCCGGTCGCGCCAGCTTTTCCGTGCTGCTGGCGCAAGACCTCGCGGTCATCCCAATCCTGATATTCATTGGTCTCCTCGCCGCCGGTCCAAAGGGCACGGTGCTCGGCAGCCTCGCCAATGCCTTCGTGCAGGCGGTGATCGCGCTTGCCGTGATCGTCCTGTTCGGGCGTTTTCTGCTGCGGCCGTTGTTCCGGCTGGTTGCTTCCACGCGCTCAAGCGACCTTTTCATCGCGACCGCTTTGTTCGTCATCATCGCGGCCGGAGTTATTGCCAATCAAGCCGGCCTCTCCATGGCGCTCGGCGGCTTCGTCGCCGGACTGCTCCTTGCCGAGACTGAATAC
>DASXJB010000159.1:0-7073 GCA_036497645.1 Xanthobacteraceae bacterium | reverse complement strand
TGGCGGTGGTGGTGTTGTGGGGCTTTTCCGGATTCTTCCGCGTCGAGCCCGATGAGCTTGGCGTTGTGCTCCGCTTCGGCAAGTTCGTGCGCGAAGTGCCGCCCGGGCTGAATTATCACCTGCCCTACCCGATCGAGAGTGTGCTGACGCCGCAAGCGCTACGCGTCAACAAGATCGACATCGGTTTCGATCTGCGCCGCGGCAGCACGATGCGCGACGTGCCGGAGGAAGCCTTGATGCTCACCGGCGACGAGAACATCGTCGACGTCGATTTCTCGGTGCTTTGGAAGGTCAAGCCGGACCACGTCGGCGATTACCTTTTTAACGTGCAGGCGCCCGAAGGCACGGTGAAGGCGGTCGGCGAAAGCGCGATGCGCGAGGTGATCGGGCATTCCAACATTCAGGCCATTCTCACCGGCGCGCGGCAGACCATCGAAACCGCGGTGCAGGAAAGCATGCAGAAGACGCTCGACGATTACGGCGCCGGCGTCATGGTGCAGCAGGTGCAATTGCAGAAGGTCGATCCGCCGACTCAAGTGCTCGACGCCTTCCGCGACGTGCAGGCGGCGCGTTCCGATCTCGAGCGCGCGCAGAACGAAGCGCAGACCTATGCCAACAGAGTCGTTCCGGAAGCGCGCGGCCGCGCCGCCAAGATCACCCAGGACGCCGAAGCCTATCGCGAACAGACCGTCGCCGAAGCCAAGGGCCAGGCCTCGCGCTTCAGCCAAGTCTACGAGCAGTACAAGAAGGCGCCGGACGTGACGCGGCAGCGGATCTATCTCGAAACCATGGAGCGGGTGCTCGGCGGCACCGACAAAACCATCATCGACGCTGGAGGGCAGTCCGGCGTCGTGCCCTATCTCCCGCTGCAAAGCTTACCGCGCGAACGTTCGGGTCAACAACAGCAGCCGGCGGGAGGCAACTGATGAGACTTAGTCTCGCCGGCGGCGCGGTTGCACTGGTGCTGCTGATCGCGCTGGTTGTCGCCTACAGCACTTTTTTCACCGTCTATCAGACCAGGCAGGCTTTGGTGGTGCGGCTCGGCCAGCCGGTGCGCGTCATCACCGAGCCGGGATTGAATGCCAAGATCCCGTTCATCGACGCCGTCATCTATATCGACAAACGCATACTCGCCATCGAATCGCCGGCGCAAGAGGTGATCGCCTCGAGCCAGGACAGGTCGGATGCCGCTATCCCACGTGCCGCACAGGCCGGCGAGCGGCTGGTGGTCGACGCCTTCGCGCGCTATCGCATCACCGATCCGCTGAAGTTCTATCAGACCGTCGGTCCGGACGGCGCCAGCTCGCAGCTTTCGATTCTCTTGAACTCGGCGTTGCGGCGTGTGCTCGGCGCAGCGACGCTCGCCGACGCGGTGCGCAACCGCCGCGAGGCGCTGATGATGCAAATGCGCGAACAGCTCGATCGCGACGCGCAGCCGTTCGGCATCGAGATCGTCGACGTGCGCATTCGCCGCGTCGATCTTCCGGAACAGAACAGCCAGGCGGTCTATCAGCGCATGCAAACCGAGCGGCAGCGCGAAGCCGCCGAGTTCCGCGCCCAGGGCAGCCAGAAGAGCCAGGAAATCCGCGCCAGGGCGGACCGCGACGTCACGGTGCTGCTCGCCGAGGCCACTTCGCAGGCGGAAAACATTCGCGGCCAGGGCGACGCCGAGCGCAACCGCATCTTTGCCGACGCCTATGGCAAGGACACCGACTTCTTCAGCTTCTATCGCACCATGCAGGCCTATGAGCGCAGCATGCAGCATGGCGACACGCATCTGGTGCTCCGCCCGGATTCCGACTTCTTCCGCTTCTTTGGCGATCCGACCGGCAAAGCGACGCCGAATAATGCCGCGGCCGCCGCAGCGCCGGCGGGCGCGGCGGCGCCATCGGCTCCCAGTCCGCCGCGCGCGCAGCGCTAACAAATAACGAAAAGCCGCCGGGCACGGACCGCCGATGTCGGACTTTATCGTGGCGTTGGGTCTGTTCTTTGCGCTCGAAGGGCTGGTGCTCGCGGCTTTTCCCGACGGCGCCAAACACATGATGAAGACCGTGCTCGGCGCGCCGAACGGTCAGCTGCGCCTCGCCGGCATCGTTTCGGCGATCATCGGCGTGCTCATCGTCTGGCTGGTGCGCGGCTAAAGCGAAATAAATTCAAGTTGATTCGGAATTTCGCTTTAGCTCGTTTTTGAGCATGATCTTTTCCGACGTGCCTTCGCCCGCCGAAGCATCAAAATAAAGGAGACACCGCCAGCTTAGGCTTCGCGCAGGCGGGAAACCGGCGTCCACGTTTCGGGATCATGCATTAGGGGCAAGCTACGTTTGTCGGGTGCTCGTCGGCCCGATTATTTGGACTCGCCAGCTCTCCGATCCTCTTCTTCAAGCTTGGCGTGTTCTTTTTCAAGCAGCTTGAGTATTGACCTTCGCTCAGCCTCGTCGCCGACGGCCGCTAACAGTTTTTCATAACGTTCGATTTGCTTGAGAATGGTGTCGCGATCCATGCGTCCCTCGATGGACCATCGCGCTTGCTACGGCACTCTATTACGCTTCGCTAAGATATCGTCTGTGCCCTCGGTCACAGCTCGAGTGATCGAATGTCAGGCATTGAATTGTTCTAGTGCAGGAGCGAGGGAGTGTGCTTGGGTCGTTCTGCCCAGATTTGCGGCCGGATCGATCGTGTATGCTTTGCAAAGTCCGAGGCACTTCAGCACCGACGTGCTGATCCGACTTTTTTCTTTTAGAACCTGATTGAGATGCGTGCGGTCGAGGCCATGGCGCTTGGCGAATGCGACTTGCGTACCCGCGCGTTCAACCGCGGCTCGCAAGAGCTGACGAACTTCATTGTCGTTGAATACGCGCGCCTGGGTCCCTAAATCACCGGCGATCGAGACCAGATCCTTCGCACTTAGTCGGAGATTGCTCTTTCTTGTGGCCATATCCCCTACCCCCGGGAATGGGGGATCGCGCATCACACTGCCCAGCAGCGTGTCGCGTGCAGCAGACCATAGTAGGCGCAGCTGTCAGTCCCCAAGGAGTGAGCCTATACCCTAAAGACCTGAAAGCCAATTTTGTTGTTATTCGCTTTTGCGTGATCGAGTAGAAGGCACAAACATCTTTTCAGCCCAGCAGCCGGATCCCGACGATCACGAGCACGCTGGCAAGCGCGATACGCACCACGGCGTCACGCGCGCGCGTCGCCAGATAGCTGCCCAGGATGATGCCCGGTATCGATCCGATCAATAAATTGCCGAGCAGGCTCCAATCGACCGAGCCGAGATACCAATGGCCGGCGCCGGCAAGGAGCGTCAGCGGCACTGCATGCGCAATGTCCGACCCGACCACCCGGCCGGGTGGCATTTTCGGATGCAGCATCAACAGCACGGTCACGCCGATAGCGCCGGCGCCGACCGATGTGGCGGTGACCAGCGCACCCATTACCAGGCCCAGCACGACAGTCAGAAGACGCGTGTAGCGCGGATCGAGGCCGTTCAGGCGGCCGGCATAGCGTTGGCGAATCTTTCGGCCCGCCAGCAAAAACGATGCGGTGACGAGCAGCACGCCGCCGAGCGCGACGGTGAGCGCGTGCTGAGCGGTGGCGCCATTGAGATCGAAGTGCGACAGCACAACAAGTGTGGCAACGGTCGCCGGCGCGCTGCCGAGCGCCAGCGTACCGACCAGCAACCAATCGATCGTTCGCGCGGCGCTATGAACGATGGTGCCGGTCGCCTTGGTGGAGGCGGCAAACAATAAGTCGGTGCCGACCGCCGTCGTCGGGTGGACGCCGAATAGCAAGATGAGCAGCGGCGTCAACAACGAGCCGCCGCCGACTCCGGTCATGCCGACCAGAGCGCCGACGCAAAACCCGGACACGGCGTAAAGAAAATCCGGCGCGATCAGATTGTGCATGTCCCACTCGTGATTTCGCCCAGCAGCGAAATTGTACGAGCAGGCGCGCAAAAAACGCTTTCAAAGAATGAACGAAAGATTCTTCGATATTCTACGGACCATCGATCCGACGACAGGTTTGTTCCGCGCGCAGATCGGTTTTCAGTTGAGGGAATAAGGAACCCGGGCGCGACCGGGGAATCGCGCGCCGGGTTAATCGAGAACGCGTTGGTAATCGCGAACGCGAACTACCAGTGATGCCAATGACGGCGATGCCGCCAATAGGGCGGAGAGCGCAAAGAGGCATTGCGCTATATTGCGCTCATGCACATTGACGGACGTAAGTTCCGACCTCGTCCGTACAACGCCATCGATTACGTGCATTAGACAAACGAGGTTGCGCCTGCTGCGCGGATTCCGTTTTGTTATTGCGATTTTAACTTGCCTCGGCGTCGCGCCTGCCCTCGCCGAAGTAAAGCTGCTGACGCACGACACCCGGTTTTGCCCGAGCTGGGCGGAAGCGCATGAGCGCACGATCGCAAGTCTCAACAATGGGCGTCCGGCTTATCCGGTGAAGTGGAAGGGCTGCATCATGCTCAAGCGCGGAACGCCCGTGGACGTCGTCGATCAGCAGGAGGAATCGACGGAAAATTGTTGTCCTCGGCAAACACTGGTTCACGGACGAGTAGCCGACATAAGCCCGCCACGCCGATCATCGCCGTCATTTCGGGGTGCGCCCAATCGGCAGTCGCTATTCCGCCCCAATCCGAACCCTAATTGATCTTTCGGCGTTGATCCTCCGGCCCGGTGCGGCCTTGCGTCTTAGCCGCGACAGGAGCACCTTGCCGAATCGTTATTTCCAATGCCTCGCCTTACCAGGAGCCCGAGCCTCTCCATGCCGTTCGATCCATTGAATTTGCATCGCTTTTCCGCTCGCTTGTTCGACCGCAATCTGCCCATCCGCTTGATGCCTGCCGCCGCGCTGGCGGCGGCGCTTTGCTTGACCGCGGCCCAGCCGGCGGCAGCGCGAGGGCCGGAGAATATCGCCGACGTCGCCGAGCAGGTGATCGACGCGGTCGTCAACATTTCGACCTCGCAAAAAGTCGATCCGCGCGTCACCGAACTTCCCGACCTGCCGCCCGGCTCGCCGATGGAAGAGTTCTTCGATCAGTTCTTCAAGAACAAGCGCGGAGGCGGCGGCAACGAGCAGACGCCGCGCCGCATCAACTCGCTTGGCTCCGGCTTCATCATCGACGCGTCGGGCTTGGTCGTGACCAACAATCACGTCATTGCCGATGCCGACGAGATCAACGTCATTCTCAATGACGGCACCAAGCTGAAGGCAACGCTCGTCGGCAAGGACAACAAGAGCGATCTGGCGCTGTTGCGCGTGCATTCCGACAAGCCGATCAAGGCGGTCAAATTCGGCGACTCCGAAAAGCTGCGGCTCGGCGAATGGGTCATCGCCATCGGCAATCCGTTCAGCCTCGGCGGTTCGGTGACCGCCGGCATCGTCTCGGCGCGCAACCGCGACATCAATTCCGGGCCCTACGACAACTACATCCAGACCGACGCCGCGATTAATCGCGGCAACTCCGGCGGGCCTTTGTTCAGCCTCAACGGCGAAGTAGTCGGCGTCAACACCGCGATCATTTCACCGTCGGGCGGCTCGATCGGCATCGGCTTTGCCGTGCCGTCTAACAGCGCGGTCGCGGTGATCGATCAGCTGCGCCAATTCGGCGAAACCCGCCGCGGCTGGCTCGGCGTGCGCATCCAGCAGGTCACCGACGACATCGCCGAGAGCCTGAACATCTCGCCGGCGCGCGGCGCGCTTGTCGCCGGTGTGGACGACAAGGGGCCGGCAAAACCCGCCGGCATCGAGCCAGGCGATGTCGTAGTGTCGTTCGACGGCCACGACATCAAGGAAATGCACGACCTGCCGCGCGTCGTCGCCGACGCGCCGGTCGGCAAGGTCGTCGATGTCGTCGTCATCCGCAAAGGCAAGCAGGAGACGCACAAAGTCACGGTCGGGCGGCTGCAGGACAACGAGAAAGTCGTCGAAGCCAGCGCCAAGCAGGAAGCCCCGCCCGACAAATCGGTGGTGCAGAAAACGCTCGGCCTCGAACTGTCCGGACTATCCGACGACCTGCGCCGCAAGTTCAAGATCAAGAGCGCGGTGAACGGCGTGCTGGTCACCGGTGTCGATCCGAGCGTCGCCATGGCCGAGCCGGACAAGCGGCTGGCGCCGGGCGACGTGATCGTCGAGGTGCAATATCAGGCCGTCGCCAGCCCCGCCGACATGCAGAAGCGCGTCGATCAGCTCAAGGGGCAAGGCAAGAAGATCGCGGTGCTGTTGGTATCCAACGGCAACGGCGATACGCGGTTCGTCGCGCTGAATTTGCAATAGCACCGCGACGCAACGGATTGAGCACCAGGGCTGATTTCGGGCGCTGAGTATCACCGAGCGGATCCTTTAGTCCTCGACAACGTGCAACTTGCGAACCGTCAATTCTTCGACCTCCAATTTGCCAAACCGCGCGCGCTTGACCACGACGCGATCGATCGCAAGCCGGCCAATGGCGAGCGCTCCTATTGCGATCGCGCCAATAGCCGCGGCGCCCAACGCAAACGCCAAAGCGCTGGCGATGGGAGCAAGACGGGATTCAACGGTCACTTCGCGCCTCATGATCACCCTCCGATCGATAGCCGAGTGTAGCTGATCCGCCTGCGCGCTGCGGCATATTCATAAAGCCGCCAGCTTTTTGAGCGGCGCATCGATGGTCGGAAGAGTCGTTGTCGCGCTCGCGCGAAACGCAGGGCCTATTCGATCACTTTCCTATTCGATCACTTCGCCCGCTCCGGCAAGCAGCGTCGGCGGCGCACTCAGTCCGGGCGCAAACCGCCGCGCCTCGTCGGTCGGCGCTTCTCGCGCGTCGGCGGATCAGCCCCGGCGTGGCGCCGTTCGCTCCGCGGGCGAAAGCGGCCAGCCGCAGGAATACCAGTCGGTGCAAATCCCGACGGTTATGCGCTGGCCATCGGCAACCGCCGGGCGCGCTCCAGCGCATCGTCGGAAACGTCGAGGGTGAGGATATCGGTTTCGGTTTGACCGGTTACGTCGCTCTTCATGACACAGACCCCATTGAAGCTTTGACCGGCGAGCCTAACTGATATCGTGCCATTGAACGTGCC
>DASXJB010000158.1:0-23699 GCA_036497645.1 Xanthobacteraceae bacterium | reverse complement strand
TAGCGTGAAACCGCGGAAATCCGGCGGTTAACGGCTTCGCAACGTTAACCCGACAATAAATAAACCTGTCGCATTCGCGCCACTGCGGTGGCGCTTCCATAACCATGTGCGCGTGACGGGCGCGAGGGTTGGGCGCGAGTTCGGGCGCGTGTTGGCGTGAGGGGTAATGTCTGCGTCGCGTAGCGGGGTCACGGGCGCGTGTTGTTACGTCCGCTTCTGGTTGAGCGCGTTCTGCGCCGCGTTGTCTCCCACATCGGTCGGCTATCAGGACCTCGCCGCGCTGATCGGGCGCGAGCGCCAAGCTCCTTCCCATTGGCATTTGATTGTGTCGCCGGTCCGGGCGGCTACATTCAGCTATTCGCGCCCGATTGGCTCAGCAATCCCGCAGCCGCTCGGTTTTCAGACCGTCAATTTCGATCCGCGTTCGCTGGACGCTTTTTCCTGGAAGATCGACGAGCCGATCCATGCGCGGCCGGCGCGCCAAATCGAATATCCGACCGTCGAGCGCAGTCACAAAGCCGATCGGCTGCCGGCGAACGTGATCGCGCCGGCTCTTTCGGACAATGCACCGGCGGCGGCGCCCGCACCCGCCGCTTCGGCAATGGACGCGCACGATGAGCAAGTGGCAGAGCATGTGGCGCTCAATCCCGCTGGGCCGGCCGCCGATTCTGCTGCGCCTGCGCTAGACGCGGTCACCGTGCCGAAACCATCGCTGCCGCAAGCTCAAGCCTCGCCACCGCAAGCGCAAGCCTCGCCACCGCAAACCAAAATGGCAACGGCCGCCGATGAGGAGGATGCCGCTTTGGCCGACAGGCCGCCGGAAATTCCGGCGCCGGGGGAAGCGGAATATGGGCCGTCGTCTTCGCTCAGCGGCATGTCGTTCCTCGACGCCGATGCCGCCGACCGCAGCAGCGCGATCTATTTCGGCGGCGGCGTCATGGGCTCGCCCAGCAAGCTGCAAAGCTGGGCGCCGGGGGCGGAACCTATTCTGGTATCGCCGTCGGCCGAACTTGCGGCGCAATCCGCAGACTCGAATATCAAACTCTCGGCACTCGAGGGCACCGACAACGATACCGGCTCAGGCGAGTCGGTCGCCGGCAAGGACGACGTGAGCCGCTTGCAGACACCGGCACAACGGCTCGGCCTCGAGGGCAAGGCGCGCGCCAAGGCCGAGAAGTGTCTCGCCGATGCGGTCTATTTCGAAGCGCGCGGCGAGGTGCGCAAAGGCCAGGAGGCGGTGGCGCAGGTGGTGATGAACCGCGTGTTCTCAGGTTACTATCCGCACGATGTCTGCGGCGTCGTCTATCAGAACGCGCATCGGCATCTCGCCTGCCAGTTCACCTTTGCCTGCGAGGGCAAGGATTTGAGCCGCATCGACGAGCCCGACATGTGGGAGCAGGCGAAAAGCATCGCCAAGGACACCCTCGACGGCAAAATCTGGCTGGCCGAAGTCGGCCACGCCACGCATTACCATGCTTACTGGGTGCACCCGAGCTGGGTTCATGAAATGACGCGCTTGTTCAAGCTCGGCGTCCATACATTTTACCGGCCGCGCAATTGGGGCGACGGCGAAGGCGAGCCGGTCTGGGGCAAGACCGCCCCGGCGGCGCCGAGCGCGAGTAGTGAGACGCCGAGCGGCAAGCCCGAGGGCGCCAAACCCGATGCGAAGGCGCCGCAAGCCGCCGCGCCACCGGCGGGCGCGCGGACGTGATTGGGGAAGATATAAGCGAATTCCGCTCGTCATTGCGAGGAGCACAGCGACGAAGCAATCCAGAACACAACTGAACTCTGGATTGCTTCGCTTCGCTCGCAATGACGATACCGATTCGACCTAACTGCAGTGCTCGGGTCGAAGCCAGTTCCTCACATCGCGATATCAAGCCCGACGTCGAGATTTTGCACCGAGTGCGTGAGCGCGCCGGAGGACAAGTAATCAACGCCGGTCTCGGCGATTGCCGCGGCGCTTGCGAGCGTGATGCCGCCGGATGCTTCGATTACAAGCCGCCCCGCGACCATCTCCACCGCTTTGCGCATCGCGGCCAGATCGAAATTGTCGATCAGCACGACATCGGCAAGCCCGACGTCGAGCACCTCTTTGAGCTGAGAAAGCGAGTCGACCTCGATCTCGATCTTGACGAGATGACCGGCGGCGCCTTTGGCGCGTTCAAGCACCGGCCGAATGCCGCCGGCGACCGCAATGTGATTGTCCTTGATCAGGATCGCGTCGTCGAGACCGAAGCGATGATTATAGCCGCCGCCGCAGCGCACCGCGTATTTTTCCAGCGCCCGCAAACCGGGCGTGGTCTTGCGCGTGCAGATGATGCGCGCCCTGGAATGCGCGATGCGCGCGACGAACGCCGCCGTCGCGGTGGCGATTCCGGACAGGTGCCCGAGGAAGTTGAGCGCCACGCGTTCGGCGCCGAGGATCGCCCGCGCATTGCCGGAAATCGTCATCAGGTTGGCGCCGCGCTGCACCGGCGCGCCGTCGCGCCCATGCGGCGCGATCGCGATGTCCGGCGCGAGCCGCCGGAACGCCGCGGCGACCAGCGGCAGCCAGGCGATCACGCCGGCTTCGCGCGCGATGACTGCGGCACGGCCGCCGAGATCGTCGGGAATCGTCGCGACCGAGGTGATGTCGCCGGCGCGGCCGAGATCTTCTTCGAGCGCGCGCGTGACCGCCGCCTCGATTTCAAGCGGCGACAGGAAAGCATCGGCGCGCAGCAGCGATGCGGAAAGCGTCGGGTCAGGCGACATTGGTGTCCGGCACCGGCTAGTCCTTGCCGCGAAATCAATAGTCACTCCCGCCAATTATGGCAAACCGCGCCGCCTCGGCTCGGCGGCTACGCTCCGCAGCATAGGCGGAACAGCCATGCGCTGGTCGATCCGTCATCTGGCAGTTTTCGTTTTGGACATCCACATCCAGCCTCTATGCTGCGCGACTTTTCGAATCTGAAGTTCGCCGGGGCGACATGAGCAACGTTTCTAAAACCATTGCCAGCCAGAGCATCGCTAGCTGGCGCACGCCGGCGCTGGTGATCGGCTTCGGCAGTTTGATTGCGCTGATCGCTTTCGGCCCGCGCTCGACGCTCGGCTTCTTCTTGACCCCGCTCTCCAATGCCAATCATTGGGGCCGCGACGTGTTCGCGTTCGCGCTGGCTCTGCAGAATCTGTTATGGGGCGTTGGCCAACCGCTCGGCGGCATCATCGCCGACCGCTTTGGGAGCGTGAAGGTACTGTGCGGCGGCGCGTTGCTGTACGCGCTTGGTCTCGTACTCATGGCGCATGCGGCTAGCGCACCCATGCTCGATCTCTCGGCCGGCGTGCTCATCGGTTTCGGTCTGGCCGGCTGTTCGTTCCCGGTGGTGCTTGCGGCGCTCGGCAAGATCGTGCCGCTGCAATGGCGGTCGCGCGCTTTCGGTTTTGGCACCGCGGCGGGTTCGTTTGGACAATTTCTCTATTCACCGGTCGCAGTGGCGCTGATGGATACGTTCGGCTGGCAGCAGACGCTCGTGATCTTCGCGGTCAGCATGCTTGCGGTGCTGCCGCTGTCGCTGGCGCTGGCGACGCCGCCAGACGCCGCGCCTGCCGGATCGCAGTCGCTGCGGCAGGCCTTGGGCGAAGCCTTCGTCCACCGCTCCTATGTGCTCTTGGTGCTCGGCTTCTTCACCTGCGGCTTCCAGCTGCAATTCATCACCGTGCACCTGCCGTCCTATCTCGTCGACCGCGGATTGTCGGCGCAGGTCGGCGGCTGGACCATCGCCACCATCGGCCTGTTCAACATCCTCGGTTCGGTCACCGCCGGCTGGCTCGGCGACCGCATGCCGAAGCGCTATCTGCTGTCGATCATCTATTTCATTCGCGCGGCCGCGATCCTGGTGTTCATTGCGTTTCCGGTCACGCCGGTCACTTGTCTGATCTTCGGCGCCACCATGGGCCTGATGTGGCTCTCCACCGTGCCGCCGACCAACGGCATCATTGCCTTGATGTTCGGGACGCGCTGGCTGGCGACGCTCGCCGGTTTCGCCTTTTTCAGCCACCAGGTCGGCGGCTTCCTCGGCGTCTGGCTCGGCGGCCTCGTGTTCGACCGCACCGGCTCGTATAATATGGTGTGGTGGCTGGCAATCCTATTCGGCGTGCTATCGGCGCTGATCAATATGCCGATCGTGGAGAAGCCGGTCGCGCGCGTCGCCGCAGTACCGGCCTGAACACGCCGGCCCTCGATCCAATCTGATTTTGCCGAGTTGTTTTCTACGCGCGCCCGCGCGTAAGATCATTGCATGGCGACTTTCAAAGCGATCGTCATCGACAAAACCGACATCGGCCAGACGGTGCGGCTCACCGACTTCGACGAAAAAGATCTGATGGACGGCGACGTCACCGTCCGCGTCGAATGGTCGACGGTGAACTACAAGGACGGTCTCGCCATTACCGGAAAGGCGCCGGTGGTGCGGCGCTTTCCGATGATCGCCGGGGTTGATTTCGCCGGCACCGTGGAATCCTCCACCCATCCGAAATGGAAACCGGGCGATCAGGTCGTCCTCAACGGCTGGGGGCTCGGCGAAACGCATCTCGGTGCCTATGCCGAGAAGGCGCGCGTCAAACGCGACTGGCTGGTGCGGCGCCCAGCCGGCATCAGCGCGCGCGATACCATGGCGATCGGCACCGCCGGCTATACCGCCATGCTTGCGGTGATGGCGCTCGAGCACGCCGGCATCGATCCGCCGCGCGGGCCGGTGATCGTGACCGGCGCCGCCGGCGGCGTCGGCTCAGTTGCGGTCGCGCTTCTCGCCAAGCTCGGTTATGCCGTCGCCGCTTCGACCGGACGGACGCAAGAGGCGGCGTATCTGAAAAGCCTTGGCGCCAGCGAAATCATCGACCGTAGCGAGCTAACCGGGCCGGCACGGCCGCTCGCCAAGGAGCGCTGGGCTGGCGGGATCGACGCGGTCGGTTCGACCACGCTTGCCAATGTGTTGTCGATGACCCGCTACGGCGGGGCGGTCGCGGCCTGCGGGCTTGCCGGGGGCATGGATCTGCCGACCACCGTCGCGCCGTTCATTCTGCGCGCGGTTTCGCTCATCGGCATCGATTCCGTGATGTGTCCGCTGCCGCACAGAGAAGCGGCGTGGCGCCGGCTCGAGGCCGACCTCGACCGCGACAAGATCGCCGCCATGGTAAACGAAATCGGACTTGATGACGTTATTGCCGCGGGCGGGCGCATCGTCGAAGGCAAGGTGCGCGGGCGTATTGTGGTAAAAATCAGGTAAACGGTCCGGCCTGTTTGCTCATTTCGGCCACGATGCGGGGCTCTGCTATGGTAAGGAGACGGTTAAGAAATGTTGTTAACAGTGTAGTAGCCGTTGGGGTGGAGTGGCCGATGTCAGCGCGGTGGTCGCTTGTTTGTGCGTCCGTTTTGACGGCCGGCTTGTTGGGTTTGGGGCAGGGCATCGCCGAGGAGCTCGGACCGGAGCAGGCGCGCGCCTTCGTCGTCGGCAAGCTGTTCGCCTATACCTGTTTCGAGGGCACGTCCGGAATGGGACGGATCTATTCCGACGGCTCCGTGGTCGGCACCATCAAAATTCGCGGTCAGGGTCAGACGCGCTTTGCGGCGCTGCCGGCCGGCACGATCCGGGTCGACGGTGGGTCGATGTGCGCGCATCTGGCGGGCCTGCCGTTCACGCCGTGCTTCCGGGTCGAGAAGATCGATTACCGCAGTTTCCGCGGCTCGCTTGCCGGCTTGGGTTTTGCTTATTGCGATTTCTATCAGCGTAATCCGCGCAGCCACCTGATCAGCAGCGGCGATGAGCAGTCGACGACGGAGACCACTCCGATGGCCAATATGCGGCCGGTGCTGCGCCCGTCGCTGCCGCAATGAAGCGTGATCCGAATAAGCCTAGGCCTGCACCTTGATCGGGCGGTAGAGGCCGGTTTTCGAAAGAGATATTTCGTTCAGCAGCGGGCGTTGGGGAAAATCGGACGCGCGGTTGCGGCGCTGCGACTTCTTGAACAAACGCCTTGCGTTATGGATAGCGGCGGCGAAGCTCGGCCGTATAAATGCGATATTGCCGCTCTAACGCGTTGATCGTTTGCACATTCGACACGCGCCTTGTTCGCGCGCCGGCGGCATTGGCCCCAGTCTTGAATTCAAGCATTTGATGGACAAGGTCCGACATCGCCTCTGTATTTCGAGAAATCGCACGCCACAATTCATCGTCGGTCAGATTTGCGCACTGCATTTGACTATGCCCGAAGCTGCTTGCTCACCCCGGGATTGTGCGCCGATCGGGCTAAAAACCACTTAATACTTTTTGTTCCGAACCGACCTGCCGCCTGTTACGCGGAAGGGAGGCGGGCAGCGGATTTTGTGGCGGCCTTAGTCTCCGATCGGCTAGGTTCTTGTCGCGACATACAAATTCGGAATGTTGCCGGTGCTGGAAATCTGGCGCTTCCAACCCATTCTGAAAACACCTACTCTTTGCGTAGATTTGCAGGGCATCAAAAAATGCCCATGTGGAAGCTATCAGCCACGACGAAAGCCACGCGCGCGATACTTTTCGCGGCGTTGGCATCGCTTTTTGCCAGCCCACCTCTATCCTCGATGGCCGAACAATCCGCGGGTCAACAATCAACTGTCTCTGCGCCCGCAGGTGCACTGATGGCGGAGCGGCCGGTGCAACCATTGCTGCTGAGGTGAGCTCAAGGCGACCGTTCGCACTTACCAAAGTGGCAATCCAAGTGCCGTGTACCGTTATTATTGGTGGCGCGACAGTTGCTATGTCCGCTATCAGTCGGACAATTATGAGTTGGTCTCGCCCGAATATTGCCACCAACAGCACTAACCACACTCAATCGCTCGCCGTTGGGATCCGCGATCTTTGTTCCTCACTCCAGGTCGAGCCGGAACGGCGCCGCTTCAGCGGTCAAATCACCGCGTCCGATTTCTTCAATGGCCGCAATCATGCGGCCGTCGCGGTCGAGCAGCCGATCGGCGAGCGAGACGATGCGCGCATTCGGCGTCGCGGTCGGCGATGCGCGCCGCAGCGCCCGCGCGATGCTCGCTTCGTCACGCCGCGGATTGAGCGCGCACACGGTCGCATAGGCGCTCGCCGTCGAGCGGCTGATGCCCATGTAGCAGTGCACGACCAGCGGTGCCCGGCGATCCCATTCGCGCACGAAATTAAAGAGATCGGTGATGTGCTCCTCCGCCGGCACGATATAGCCGTCGAGCGGGGCGGAAATGTCGTGCAGGCGCAGCCAGAGATGATTTTTCGCCACGATGCAGGACGGCCGCGCCACGCGCGCTTCATCGCCGATCAGCGACACGACGTGCCGCGCACCAGTTTGTTCGACCGTTTCTTCAAGCCGGGCCAGGGAGCAAACGTGAATCATCGTCGGAAAGCCGTTGCGTTTTATATAGGGATTGGGGTGCCCCATTCATATAGGATTCGCGCCTGCCGCAACTATGACGTGTTCACGCGCTGCGCAAGATTTATCCAGTCATGCGCCGCTGGTATTGACCTCTTGCCGCATGCGGGGAAAGGGGATTCGTCCGCGAACTTTATTGCCGGGCGAGCCGGTTGAATCGTTCGAGATAGCGCGCTTGCGCGGTCTCGGCGGGCCACGGCTTGAGATAATCGCGCTCCATCGCCGCGGAGAATTTCGGCGGCCGGCCGAAGAACCGCCGGGCTTCGGCGGGGTCGAAGCCGGCCAGCCGGGTGGCTTCGAGAAACGCGGCTTGCCGGTCGGCGGCCTTGATCAACGCCGCGATCGGCGGCGGCGTGGTGGCGGGGAGCCCAAAGCGCAGGTGGATCGCGGTTAAGAGCCGCCGCTCGATTGCCTTGTATGCGTCGCCGATCACCGCCTTGAATGGCGAGATCATGTCGCCGATGACGTATTCGGGCGCGTCATGGAGAAGGATCGCGAGCCGGCAGCGGTTGTCGAGCCGCGGCGATCGGGCTCGCGCCAGCGCTTCGACGAACAGACAATGCTGCGCCACCGAGTAGATATGCGCGCCGCTGGTCTGGCCATTCCAGCGCGCGACGCGGGCGAGCCCGTGCGCGATATCCTCGATTTCGATGTCGAGCGGTGAGGGGTCGAGCAGGTCCAATCGTCGCCCCGAGAGCATGCGCTGCCAGGCGCGCTGGGTGCCGACGGCACGAAGACCGCGCTTCGCCATCGGCCTGCCGGCGGCATGCGGCTTGCCATGAAGGCCCCCACGGCTCCGCGGCAACGACGGTGACACAGCTAACCGCCGAGCGCCTGCACCGCCAAGTTTTGTACTCCCTGATGGCGATAGCAGCTGACAAGATGATCGTTGACCATGCCGACCGCCTGCATGAAGGCATAGACGATGGTCGGCCCGCAAAACTTGAATCCGCGTTGCGCCAGTTCCTTCGACATCGCGCGCGACACCGCGGTTTCGGCCGGCACCTGACGAATGCTGCGAAAGCGGTTGACCTTCGGCCGGCCGTCGACGAAGTCCCACAGCAGCTTTGAAAATCCCGGCCCCTTCTCCATCACCTCAAGCCAGGCGCGCGCCGAGAGCACCGTACCTTCGATCTTAGCGCGATTGCGTACGATGCCGGCGTCGCCCATTAGCCGTTCGACTTTCGCGCTCCGGTAGCGCGCGATCTTTTCCGGATCAAAGCCGTCGAAGGCGCGGCGGAAATTGTCGCGCTTGCGCAGGATGGTGATCCACGACAAGCCGGCCTGGAAACCATCGAGCACGAGTTTTTCGTAAAGCGCGCGATTGTCGAATTCCGGCACGCCCCATTCGTTGTCGTGATAGGCGATATAGAGCGGGTCCTGCTTCGGCCACGGACAGCGCACCAGATTTTCGAGAGCTTGATCTTTCATTCTGCGGCCTTGATCTCACCGGGGAACGAAAAGCGCGCCCAGTCCGGCTTGATGAGGCGAATGGGTATGCCACCCGCCGCAAGCGCGGCCGGTTCGGCCTCCGCCACCCGATCGAGCCGAATGAGCGCGATGCCGCGGCCGCGAGCGGCCGAGCCCATGGTGCCGACCTGGCGCTCGCCGGCGGTAATCGGGGCGCCGCTTTCCGGCGTGGCGCCGTCATAGCGGAGCGCCACCGCGCGGGTGCGCGCGATGCCGCGATGCTCGATGCGTGACACCACTTCCTGGCCGACATAGCAGCCTTTGGCGAAATCGATCCCGCCGAGCTGATCCATATCGGCTTCATGGGGAAAAGCGTCGCCATACGCGAAATCAAGCCCGCCGCGCGGCACGCCGAGCGCGATGCGGTGCGCCTCATAATCCTCCGCGCCCACAAGCGCTGCGCCAAGTTCGCTTCCCGCCTCGGCGGCGCGATGCGGCGCAATCATCACGCGAAATCCGAGCGCCGGCAGGCGCGGATCGGCACAGCTCAAGCCTTGTTTGGTTTTGCCTTGATTAGCCTTGGCTTGTTTGCTCGTGCCGCTGCCGTCCCAGACCGCGAGCACGCCAAGGATTTCGGTGAGATCCTCGATCAGGACTTTGGCGCGCAGCTTGTACAGATTGAGCTTTTCGACCAGCGTTGCCGCTAAAGCGCTCGGAATGTCGAGAAAGAACCCGCCGCCCTCGGCTTGCGGCGCTTCGGTCACGAAGAAATCGGCGATGATCTTTCCTTGCGGGGTGAGCAGCGCGCAGAATCGCGCCGTGCCTGGCGTGAGATCGAGAATATCGGCGGTGACGAGCCCATGGAGGAATTTGCGGGCGTCGTCGCCGATAACTTTGATAACCCCGCGGTCGGGGAGGAGGGCGGCTTTCATAGCGTTATGAGTAAGGGTGCGGCCCTGTGATCGCAAGGCAAACAATCCTCCCACACCGCAGTGGGGAAGGGGCAACAGGCGGCTAGCCGCCGTGCCTTTAAGAATGCCAGCTAAAACGGGGGAGAACGCAAATAAGATGGCTTATTGGCGCGACAGCTTGACGGAAAATTCGCCGTTGCGGATGCGCTGCCCGAGATTGTCGGCATAGCGGGCGGCGGGTTCCTCGCCATAGGTCGCGATCAGTTCGGCGAAGGCGAGAAACAGTGCGGTCTGGGCCAGGCAATCGCCTTCGATGCCGTCATGGATCGCCTCGGCCCACGCGTCCTGAAAATAGCCAAGCGCCAGGCGTTTCTGGTCGCTCTCGGCCAAGGCGCCGCGAGGCGTAACATTCTGCGTCGGTGTCATCATCCCCGTGCGTCGGCTTCCGGCGTTCCCCTCAGAACCAGGAAGGTCACGTTAGCAGGCCGCGACAGGCCTTTGGGGCCGAACCTTGGGCAGGGTTAATGCGGATAATCATTGAAAGACTGCCGAATGGATGCATCGCCGAAATGCGACCCCCACCTGATCCTCCCCTTGTAAGGGGGAGGGTAGGGTGGGGGTCAACAACCAGCGAAAAGAAAAGAACCGCCAAACGTCAAAGAAGCTAATTCGCGTAGCGGGCGGTGATGTCGCGGGCGATCTTGGCGCCTTCTTCCAGATAGCGATGGATGACAATGTCGGCGGCAGGCGTGCAGCTGCGGTAGGTCTGCTGAAAGCCGCGATAGCCGCGATTGAAACCCGCGACCATCTGCTCGCGGCGCGTTCCGCTCGGCGCTTCGGCGTCGATCAGCGCTTGCGCCTCGGTGCGCCATTTCTGGCCTTCGTTGCCGTTGCAAATGCCGCGCAGAAAATGCAGCGCGCCGAGAATTTCCGACAACCGCTGCAGATCGCGATCGTAGGGCGCCGGCATGTCTTCGACGGCCGGACCGGGCGGACCCGGCGCTTGCGCCGGGGGCTTGGGCGTCGAAGGCGCCGACGGCCGCGGAGCCTGCCGGTATGGCGAGCCCCAGCCGCCACCCCAGCTGTTGCCCCAACCATTGTTGCCCCAGAATTGCGCCTGCGCCGGCGCGATGGCGAGGCACAGCGTGAGCGCAACGGCTGGGGCGATGCGAAATACGGGCATAGGCGGCAACATAATGCAGACGAAGCGCACGGCAAGCCTCATACAAGCCTCATGCAGGTCTCATTGATCTTGGCGATCAGCGCGCGAGCGCCACGCGTTCGGCGGCGGCGGCGACGATCTCCGCGAGTCCGTCGGTCGTTTTCAGGCCGGCAAGCTCGTCGGGCTTGCGCCAATGCGCTTCGGCGAGTTCCTCGCTCAGCGCAACCTCGCCCGCGATCCAGCGCGCCGCGAAGGGAAGAATAACGAAATGGCGCTCGACGCGTCCGGCGGCGTCGCGCGCGATCGCCTCGCGGAAGCCGACCAGCGCGAGCGGCGCGATCGCAAGCCGGGTCTCCTCGCGGACTTCGCGGATGATCGCCTCTTCCAGGGTCTCGCCGAGTTCGACGCCGCCGCCCGGCAGCGTATAGAGCCCGTGCGCCGGCGGACGCGCCCGCCGTACGATCAGCACACGGCCGCCGCGGAATATTGCCGCACTCACCGCCAGATATGGCCGCGTTGGATAAGTCCGCGCGTTATCGCCGTTACTCATTAAAGTTTTGCCCGATCCGTCTTATATCAGGGCGACCGGAGCATGATCCCGAAAAGTGGCCAGCGGCTTAAACCGGCGGCATAAACCATGTGCGGACGTTACGTCATTTTTTCCACGCCGGAGGCAATCCGGGCGCTGTTCCGCTATGGCGAGCAGCCGAATTTTCCGTCGCGCTACAACGTTGCCCCGACCCAGCCGATCCCGATCGTGCGGCTCGTCGACGGGAAGCGGTCGTTCGCGCTGATGCGCTGGGGCCTGTTGCCGTCCTGGGTCGAGGACCCGAAAACGTTTCCGCTCCTCATCAATGCCCGCGGCGAATCCGTTCTCGACAAGCCGGCCTTCCGCAACGCCATGCGGCGGCGGCGTTGTCTCATTCCCACCGACGGCTTTTATGAATGGCAGGCGGGCGCAGCGAGCGGACCGAAGCAACCTTATTTCGTGCGCGCCAGAGACGCCGAGAATGGCCCGGCGCCGCCGCTTGCTTTCGCAGGGCTATGGGAGACCTGGACCGGTCCCAACGGCGAAGAGCTCGACACCGCCGCCATCGTCACGACCGACGCCAATCATACGCTGTCGGCGATTCATCCCCGCATGCCGGCGTTCATCGCCCCTGCAGATTTCGATCGCTGGCTCGATTGCGATGCCGTGCCGGCCGAGGAGGCGGCGTCGCTGATCAAGCCGGCGGACGATGCGCTGCTTGAAGTCTATCCGATTTCTCCGGCGGTCAATCGCGTGGCCAACGATTCTGAGGCGCTGATCGCACAGCTGTCGGCGCAGGCTGCCGCCGAACAAGCGGCGCCGCCGCAACGGGCGAAGCCGGAGAAAAGCAAGAAATCGGACGACCAGCCGACGCTGTTTTAGCATCCGGGAAAGGCGCGCTTCACAGCCGCTGATGCCGATATCCGATATCCGCCGCAATACGATGATCGCTGGCCAGAAAGTCATAGAGCTCCTTGCGCTCGCGCCGCCGGCGTCGCCAAGCAGTGAATGCGTGAAATCCGAGGCGAAGAAATTGTGCGATCGACGGCGATCGAGGTGCGTGCAGCCGGGCGCTGAAAATTTGCGGCGCTGCTGCCGCGGCATTACGGTTCAACATGGCGCACTCCAAAAAGGATCCTTTGTGCGCAATGTCGTGGCTTCGACGCGCCTAAACCACCCGATTACTGACTGCGGTGTCATTGTTCCGGCCGGCAAGGGTGCTAGCTTAGTGAAAAAGCGGGGAGGGAACTGATGGCGAGGATGGAGCGGCACGAAACTTGTGTCACCTCTCCCCGCACGGCGAGAAGAGGTGGTTTTCCTCGCCGCGCATTTCTTTCTTTGCTCGCAGCCGCCGCGCTCATGCGCCCGCGCGCGGCGCACTCGCAAGCGGATTGGCCGACGCGTCCGGTGCGCGTCATGGTGCCTTATCCGCCCGCCGGCGGTGCCGACACAACCGCGCGCATCGTCTATGCCCGGCTCAGCGAGGATCTCGGCCAGCAATTCGCCATCGAGAATCGCGGCGGCGCCGGCGGCACAATCGGGGAGGAAGCGGTCGCGAAGGCCGCGCCCGACGGCTACACGATCTTGCACGACGCCACCGCGTTTTCGGTCAACGGCTCGCTCTACTCCAATCTGCCGTTCGACTACCGCAAGGATTTCGATCCGGTGTTTTTGGTCGCGCTGGTGCCGAACATTCTCGTCGTCACGCCGACCGTGCCGGCGAATACGGTTTCAGAGGTCATCGCGCTCGCCAAAGCGACGCCCGGCGGCATCGACGTGGCCTCGTCCGGCAACGGTACGCTGCAGCATCTTTTGCTCGAACTGTTCCGGCAGCGCACCGGGATCACGATCAATCACGTGCCCTATCGCGGCGGCGGCTTGGCGCTGAGCGATGTCATGGCCGGACAGGTGAAGTTTTTCTTCGCCAATGGTTCGTCGGCGTTCGGCTTGATCAAGGGCGGCAAGGTCAAAGCCATCGCGCATACCGGCAAGGGCCGGCTTGCGAGTTTGCCGGACATTCCGCCGATGTCCGACACGCTGCCGGGCTTCGAAGGCTATGACTGGAACGGCGTGTTCATCCCGCACGGCACGCCCGCTGCGATCGTGAAGAAGCTCAATGCCGCGTTGAACGCCGCGATCGGTTCGCCGCAAGTGACCGCGCGCTTCGCCGAGCTCAACATCGAATCGCGGCAGAATTCACCGGAAGAATTCCGCGCCTATGTTGAAGACCAGATGGCGCTGTGGAGCCGCGTGGTGAAGGAAGCGAATATCAAGTTGGGGTAAGCAAGGGGGAGAGGAAATATTTCTGATGACCCGCCGCGCATTGCCGGGCCGGTGCCGCACCCGCGCCGGCCGCGCATAAAACCGCCGCCCGGCGCCTGGGACACGCACGCGCATATTTTCGGTCCATCGGACAAGTTTCCGTATCAGCCTGGCCGCGGCTACACGCCGCCCGACGCGCCGGTCGAGCGCTTCGTCGCGCTGCTTGATCATCTCGGCTTCAGCAACGGCCTCGTCGTGCAAGGCAACGCGCATGTCTATGACAATCGCGTTGTACTTGATGCGCTGACACGCTTTCCGGCGCGGCTGCGCGGCGTCGCCATCACCGACACGCGCATCAAGCCCGAAGTGTTGCGTGAATGGGACGCGCGCGGCATGCGCGGTTTACGCTTTCATCTGTTTCCGCAGCGGCCGAATTACATCCGCGGCGTTGGTCTCGATGTCTTCGAGGTGTTTCGCAAGACCATGGCCGAGCTCGGCTGGGTGGTGCAGTTCTTCTGCGATCACCGCATGCTGGCGGAAACCGCTCCCGCGCTACGGGAGATCGCGCGGGACTTAACCGTGATCGTCGATCATCTCGGCATGGCGCCAGCGGTGCAGGGCCTTCGCGATCCGAATTTCCAGGCGCTGATCAAGCTCGTCGGCGACGGCCACGCTTATGTGAAGCTTTCCGCCGTCTATCGCCTCTCCACGCAATTTCCCGATTATCCCGATGCAAAGCCGCTGCAGGATGCACTCGTTGCCGCCAATCCGGAGCGGCTGATGTGGGGCACTGACTGGCCCCATCCCTCGATCCCGGCGGCGGTCATGCCGGACGACGGCCATTTGCTCGATCTTTTTCACGATTGGACGCCGGACGAACAAATGCGCCGCCGCATTCTGGTCGATACGCCGGCGCGGCTGTTCGGCAGGTGACGCAAGCCACTTCCGGTGGGCTAGCCCGACCCGCTACAGTCCCGGCGATAGCTTCGGGGCGAGCATGAAACAGAGGTCCAAATCGCGCGGCGGAGCGGCGAGGCCGCCGCGGCGCAAGCCTGTGAAGGCGAAACGAAGCAGCGCGGTTACGCCGAAGGGCGGGCGGACTTCGCCGAACGATCCGCAACCAGACGTCGCGCGGCTCCAGCGCGAATTAAACGAAGCGCTGGAACGGCAGGTGGCGACGTCGGAAGTGCTCCGCGTCATCAGTTCCTCGCCGGGCGGGCTGGAGCCGGTATTCCAAGCGATGCTTCAGAACGCTGTTCAAATCTGTCAAGCAAGCTTGGGTAACCTTTGGCTTCGCCAGGGCGATAAATTTCAAATTGTCGCAATCCATGGCGCATCAAAAGAATATCGCGATTATTTGTTTGCCGAACCGTTGGTCGAGCCCGATGCGGAGAGCGCCATGGGGCGCATCGCCAGTACAGGCAGGGTCGTTCAAATCGACGATGTCAGTAACGCCCCGACGCACGGCATGAGAATGCGTATCGCCACGATTAAAATTGCGAAGGCGCGCACACTCATCGGTGTGCCGATGCTTAAGAACAATGAGGTCGTCGGAATCATAGGCATTTATCGTCAAGAGGTCCGTCCCTTCACCGACAAACAAATCGAGCTCGTCAAAAACTTCGCTGCCCAGGCCGTCATCGCGATCGAGAACGCGCGGCTGCTCAACGAATTGCGCGAAGCGCTGCAGCAGCAGACCGCGGCCGCCGAAGTTCTCAAGGTCATTTCGAGTTCGCCCGGCGATCTCACTCCGGTTTTTGAAGCGATCCTCGATAACGCCGTGAACATTTGCGGCGCCAAGTTCGGAAATTTATTCCTCTGTGACGGCGACAAATTTACGATCGTGGCGATGTACGGCGCGCCGGCCGCTGTAACCGAATGGTGGCGGAGCAATCCCACCATCCATCCCGGACCGCAGACAGGGCTTGCCCGCCTGGTCAAGACCAAACAGGTCAACCAGACCGAGGATCTCAAGGCGGGTGCGGCCTACGCCGAACGCGATCCGCTGCGTGTCGCCACGGTGGAGCTCGCTGGTGCGCGAACTTTGGTCGATATTCCGTTGCTCAAAGATGATGTCTTGGTTGGTGCGATCGTGATCTATCGCCAAGAAGTGCGCCTCTTTTCCGACAAGGAGATCGAACTGCTGACGAACTTCGCCGCGCAGGCGGTGATTGCCATCGAGAACGCCCGGCTCCTCAATGAACTGCGCGAATCGCTGCAGCAGCAGACGGCGACCTCGGACGTTTTACGGGTAATCAGTTCGTCACCTGGCGAGCTTGAGCCGGTGTTTCAGGCTTTGCTGGGAAATGCCACGCGGCTCTGCGAGGCGATATTCGGCATGCTGTATCGTTTTGACGGTAATGCCTTTCACTTCGCAGCAGAAGTCAGTGCCCCGCAGGAGTATGCCGACTTCAATAGGCAGCGCGGAGCATTTCAACCCACTCCGGGTGGCCAGCTCGAACGCGTAATGCTGACGAAAGAGGTGTGCCACACGCCCGACGATGCCGCTGCAGTCGTTCCTGGCATGGCAGCTAGGCTGGCCGGCGCACGAACTCAAGTCATCGTCCAATGCTCAAAGATAGCGACCTGATCGGCGCCGTTATCATCTATCGCCAAGAAGTTCGCCCGTTCACCGACAAACAGATCGAACTTGTCAAAAACTTTGCCGCCCAAGCCGTCATTGCCATCGAGAACGCGCGGCTGCTCAGCGAGCTGCGGGAATCGTTGGAGCAGCAGACGGCAACTGCCGACGTACTGCGCATCATCAGTTCTTCGCCGGGCGACTTAGAGCCAGTATTCGCCACGATCCTTGATAAAGCCCTGCATCTTTGTGAGGCCGCGTTCGGATTCGTGACTACCTACGACGGGGTGCGCTTTGAACGCGCTGCGCAGCGAGGCGTGCCGGACGCTCTTGCTGCTTATTTCCAGACAGGAATGGACCAGCCTCGGCCAGGAGACGCACATTGGCGACTTGTTGAGGGCGAGGAGCTTATTCACAGCGATCAAATGGAAGAGGATGCGTATCGACTTGGTAATCCGCTTCGTCGAGCGGTTGTAGACCTGGGCGGCGCTCGGACCGCCCTTGTTGTAGCGCTTCGCAAAGACAAAGTGCTGCTCGGTGCTTTGACCGTCTACCGCAAGGAAGTTCGACCGTTCACAGACCAGCAAGTTTCGCTACTGCGGAACTTCGCCGCTCAAGCTGTGATCGCCATAGAGAACGCGCGGCTGCTGAATGAGCTGCGGCAGCGAACGGAAGAAGTCGTCAAGTTGAATCAGCAGCTCGAACAGCGCGTCGCCGATCAGGTCGGCGAGATCGAGCGCATGGGCCGGCTGCGGCGCTTCTTGCCGCCGCAAGTGGCCGATCTCATCGTTGCGTCCGGCGCCGAGCGGCAGCTCGAAAGCCACCGGCGCGAGATCACTGCCTTGTTCTGCGACCTGCGCGGTTTCACCGGATTTTCGGAAAGCTCCGATCCAGAAGACGTGATGACGCTGCTCCGCCAATATCACGCCGCGATCGGCGCGATCATCATCAAATATAGCGGCACGCTCGAGCGCTATGCCGGCGACGGGGTGATGGTGGTGTTCAACGATCCGGTACCGGTCGACAATCCGGCGCTCCAAGCGGTGCGCATGGCGCTCGATATGCGCGCGGCGCTAAGCGCGCTGATCGAGAAGTGGCGGCGGCTCGGCCACGAGCTCGGCTTCGGCATCGGCATCGCGCACGGCTATGCGACGCTCGGCACTATCGGTTTCGAAGGCCGCTTCGATTATGCCGCGATCGGCACGGTGTCGAACGTGGCGTCGCGCTTATGCGACGAAGCCAAACCCGGGCAGATCCTCATCAGCCCGCGCGTCCTTATGGCGGTGGAAGACGCAATCAGCGTTGAACCTGTCGGCGATTTTGCGCTCAAGGGCATCAGCCGCCCGCTGGCGGCGTACAATGTGGTCGAAGCGAAGTGAGTTCGCAAAGTGAATTTGAATGAGCGGTGATCGAATGAAGCGAGTGGATTTTCCGAAAGATAATCTTCCCTCCCCCCCTTGTGGGGGAGGGCGGGGAGGGGGGTAGCTCGGAAACGACGAGGCGAACACGCTCGCGATCATACCTTTTCACCCCCACCCCTAACCCCTCCCCAGCAAGCTTGCACTCGGGCGCGCGCAAGCGCGGCCCGGGCGGGGGAGGGGAACATCTGAAGCGCCGAGCCTTTCTCACTCTTCTCGCGAGCGCCGCGCTTTTCCGCCCATTTGCAGCGCGTGCGCAATTAAATCCCAGCCGGCCGATCCGCATCATCGTGCCGTTTGCGCCGGCGGGATCATCCGATGTGCTGGCGCGGCTTCTGCAATCGCCGCTGCAGCAGGCGCTTGGCCAAACCGTGATCGTCGAAAACCGCGCCGGCGCCGGCGCCAATATCGGCATGGTCGAGGCCGCGCGCGCCGAACCGGACGGCTACACGCTTCTCCTCACCAGTAGCGCGCTCGTGGTCAACCCCGCGCTCTACAAGAACGTTGCTTACGATCCGGCGAAAGATTTTGCCCCGATCGCGACGCTTCCGGTGGCGCCGAATTTTCTCGCGGTGAACGCCAAGGGCAGCCTCAATTCCTTGTCCGAAGTGGTGGCGCGCGCTAAAGCCGAGCCGGGCAAGCTCAATTATGCGAGCCCCGGTAACGGCACCACGCCGCAATTGGCGATGGAACTGTTCAAGCTCAAAGCTGGCGTCGACATAACCAACATTCCGTTCAACGGCGGCGGTCCCGCGACGCAGGCGCTCCTCACCGGAACCGTCGATTTGTTGTTGACGGCATTACCCGGCGCGCAGGCGCAAGTGCAGGCCGGCGTGATGCGCGGACTTGCCGTTACCACGCAAACACGCTGGGTCAATTTGCCCGACGTGCCGACCTTCAAGGAAGCTGGCTTTCCCGACGTCACGCTCGAGACCGAGCACTTTCTGCTGGCGCCGGCCGGCACGCCGCCGCAACTTCTCGGGCGTTTCAGCAAAGCGACGCTGGCAGTGATGGCGCAAGACGACATCAAGAACCGCGTCATTACGCTCGGCTACGCGCTGGTCGCCGCCGGGCCGGACGCAGTCAAGGAGCGGATCGCCAAGAACGTGCCGTTCTTCAAGGAATTGATCGCCAGCGCCAAAATTCCGCAGATCGAGTGACTTTCTCGCTCTCCCCGGTGTGGGGAGGAATGAAGATATTGGGGGGTGCCGTTATTCGCTCACCTATTTCGCCGATCGCGATTTCCTGATTTGATCCTCGAGATTGAGCTGAATTGTCACAGCATCAGCTGGGGGCGCGCCATGCGGCGACGCGAACTCATCACGCTACTTTCCGGCGCGGCGGCTGCATGGCCCCTCGCCGTGCGAGCACAACAGGCCGAGAAAATACGGCGAGTAGGGGTGCTCCTGCCCATATCCCAGGATGATCCGGACTATCGGCTCTGGATCGGCGCGTTCCGACAGGCGCTGCAAGAACTGGGTTGGATCGATGGCCGTAATATTCGCGTCGATATCCACTGGGCCACGACCAATGCCACCGAGATTCGGAAACACGCGGCAGAACTAGCCGCGCTCGCGCCTGACGTCATCCTGGCACCTGGCACGTCGACCGTGGGGCCGTTGATGCAGGCGACGCGCACGTTGCCGATCGTGTTCCCTATCATCGCCGATCCAGTCGCCGGCGGTTTTGTCGACAGTTTGGCGCGGCCGGGTGGCAACGCCACCGGCTTCATGCTTTTCGAATACAGCATCAGCGGAAAATGGTTGGAGTTGCTCAAGCAAATCGCGCCCGATGTGGCGCGGGTGGCGGTCCTTGGAGATCCCGACACACCTACCGGTCCTGCCCAGTTCGGCGTCATTCAGGCCGTGGCGCCATCGCTCAGGGTGGAGGTCAGCTCGTTCAACAAGCGCGACGCCAACGAGATCGAGCGCACCCTCACCGCTTTCGCGCGATCGCCGAATGGTGGTCTGATTTTGACCGCGGGCGGGCCAGCCTTTGTTCATCGCGATCTAATCATCACACTTGCGGCGAGGCACAAGCTACCCGCGATCTATTTTGATCGCACCTTCGTCACGGCTGGCGGCCTGCTCTCCTATGGGCCTGATCGGGTCGACCTGTACCGCCGCGCGGCCGGTTACGTTGACCGCATCCTCAAGGGCGAGAAACCCGCCGAGATGCCGGTGCAAGCACCAACGAAGTATCAGCTTGTCATCAACCTCAAGACCGCTAAGGCGCTGGGTCTCGACGTGCCGGTGCATCTCCAGCAGATTGCCGACGAGGTGATCGAGTGAGATGGAATTCTGCCTCTCGCCGCTAAGCGGGGAGAGGTGCAGCACGCGCCCCCTCCGGCTCGCTTCACTCGCCACCTCCCGCGGGGGAGGAAATAATGCGCCGCCGTCATTCGCTGACCCATTCCGCCCGGGCCAATTTCCTGATTTGATCGTCGTCATTGCGGTTTGAATGCACTGGTCTAAGCCCGGAAAGCGGACCATGCGGCGACGCGAATTCATTGTCGGCATGGGCCTGACTGGCACGACTATTGCGCGCCCGATTCCGATTCGTGCACAGCAATCGGCGATGCCGGTGATCGGGTTTCTCGGCACGTCGTCGCCCGACCTATACGCGATCCGTTTGGGCGTATTCCGCGAGGGGTTAAAAGAGGCAGGATATGTCGAAGGCCAGAACGTCGCGATCGAATATCGTTGGGCGCAGGATGATGTTGAGCGACTACCGGCGCTGGCAGCCGACCTGGTCCAGCGTGGTGTGAACGTGATCGTGGCGGCCAGCGGCACGCCCGGGGCGGTGGCGGCCAAGGCCGCGACCACGACAATTCCGATCGTATTCGCCGTGGCAGTCGACCCGATCAAGGTTGGATTTGTAGAGAGTCTGAATCGACCAGGTGGAAACCTGACTGGCGTGACCAATTTGAACGTGGAAATTGGGCCGAAACGGTTGGAAGTGCTGCACGCATTGCTGCCCGCGGCTACCGACTTTGCTGTGCTCGTCGACCCGACCGGTCCGGCGCTTGCGGAGCCCTTTCTGCGCGCGCTACAGGCCGCGGCTCGCAGCCTCGGGCTAGGGCTCCACGTGCTGAATGCTAGCACTGAACGCGATTTCGAGTCGGTGTTCGCCCGCGCGGTCCAATTAAAAGCGGCTGCGCTCATCATCGGTCCCAGTACATTTTTTGTAGGCAGAGGAGAGCATTTGGCCACGTTGGCGCTGCGCTACAAAGTGCCAGCGATCTACCAGTATCGCCCATTTGCTGCAGCCGGCGGTTTGATGAGCTATGGAAGCGATGAAACGGAATACTACCATCTGGTCGGCGTCTATACCGGAAGAATTCTCAAAGGCGAGAAGCCGGCACAGTTGCCGGTGGAGCAGGCAACGAAGGTTGAGCTGATCATCAATCTTAAAACCGCTAAGGCATTGGGAATCGACGTCCCGCTGTCGCTGCTCGGCCGCGCCGACGAGGTGATCGAGTGAGGCGGCGCGAGTTCATCACGCTACTCGGCGGCGCGGCGGCAACACGGCCGTTTGCCGCGCACGCGCAGCCGGTCACCGTGCGGCGGATTGCTGCGCTGCTGAATACCTCCGCCGATGATCCAGAAACGCCCGCCCTTGTCGGAGCATTCTCTCAGGGTTTGTCTGAACACGGTTGGACCATCGGCCGTAACGTCCAGATCGACTACCGCTGGTACGCCGGAAATCCCGAGGCGGCTCGCAAATACGCAACAGAATTGGTCGCATTGGCACCAGACGTGATTCTTGTCGCAGGCACGCCGGGAGTGGCCGCAAGCCAAACCGCTACTCGGACTGTACCTATCGTCTTCACGCGCGTCGCCGATCCACTCGGTGCCGGCTTCGTCGACAACCTAGCGCGACCAGGCGGCAATATTACGGGCTTTATGATTTTCGAATACAGTTTGAGCGGAAAGTGGCTGGATTTCCTTAAACAGATCGCCCCCCACGTAACGCGAGTGGCGGTCCTTCGCGATCAATCCAACCCTTCCGGGATTGCCCAGTTCGGCGCCATTCAAGCTCTCGCTCCCTCACTCGGAGTCCAGGTTAGCCCGCTCAGTGTCGCTGGAGCAGATGAGATAGCGAACGCTATCGGCACGTTCGCACGCAGTGCGAACGGAGGTCTGATCATAACAGGAAGCGCAGCGGTAACGGGCCATCTTTATTCAATCATCAAGCTAGCTGCTCAATACAAGCTACCCGCCATCTACCCGGATCCGTTCATCATTTCCGGCGGCGCCCTAATTTGTTACGGGCCTGACCGAATCGACCAATTCCGGCGTGCCGCCGGCTATGTCGATCGCATTCTCAAGGGCGAGAAGCCTGGCGAATTGCCGGTGCAGTCCCCGGTGAAGTACCAACTCGCAATCAATCTAAAAACCGCGAAAGCGCTCGGCCTTGACGTGCCAGCTCCCCTACTTGCTAGTGCCGACGAGGTGATCGAGTAGACTTGTTCGGTTGCTATTCGCCGGTCCATTGCGGCGGCCGCTTGTTGAGGAAGGCGTCGAGGCCCTCGCGGAAGTCGCGGCTCATGTAGCACATGAGGATCAAATCCTCGCCTTCCTCGCGCGACAGCCGCCGCGTGAGCCGGACCAAAGCCTGTTTGGTGGCGTTGAGCGTCAGCGGCGCATGGCCGGCGATCAGAATCGCGAGCTCATCGGCGCGCTTTTGCAGCGCCGGCAAATCGTCGACGACTTCGTTGAGGAGCCCGCGGCCGGCGGCTTCCTCGGCGTCGAGCAGGCGCGCGGTGAAGATGAGGTCCTTCACCCGCGCCGGTCCGACCAAGGCCGTGAGCCGGCTGATACTCGACATCGACAGACAATTGCCGAGCGTGCGCGCGATCGGAAATCCGATTCGCGTTGTTTTGGTACCGATGCGCAGATCGCAGCAGGCGGCAATGCCGGCGCCGCCGCCGGTGCAGGCGCCGTTGATCGCGGCGATGGTCGGGACGCGGCATTGTTCGAGCTGGGTGAGCACGCGGTCAATGCGGGATTCGTATTCGAGCGCGTGCTGCGGCGTGGTGAAAGCACGAAACTGATTGATGTCGGTGCCCGAGGCAAACGCCTTGTCGCCGGCGCCCTGGAGCACCAGCACCTTGATCGCGCGGTCGCGATTGGCCTCGTCGCAAATTGCGGCGAGCCGCTCATACATCGCGAAGGTGAAGGCATTGCGCGCCTGCGGGCGATTGAACGTGATCCGGCCGATGCCGTCGCGCAATTCGTAGAGGATATCTTGCGATGTGTCTTGTGATGTGTTTTGGGAGGCTTGCGTTTGTTGTTCCATGCTTTTCGCTCATTGTCTGATCGTCATTGCGAGGAGTCCCAACGGGGCGACGAAGCAATCCAGAATTCGAAAATTTCGAATTTCATATATCGCTTCTGGGTTGCTTCGCTTCGCTCGCAATGACGCGACTTAAAGCACCTTGCCCGGATTCAATATGCCGTTCGGGTCGAGGAGGCGCTTGAGGCTCTTCATCAGATCGAGCGCCACGGGATCTTTCACGCTCGGCAACAGATCGCGCTTCATCACGCCGACACCGTGTTCGGCCGAAATCGAGCCGCCGTATTTTTTCACCACCGCGAACACGGCGGCGTTGACCTCGTCCCAGCGCTTGAGGAACTGCTCCTTGTCGGCGCCGGCCGGCTGATTGACATTGTAGTGGATGTTGCCGTCGCCGAGGTGGCCGAAGGGCAGCGGCCGCGCGCCGGGAATAAGCGCCGTCACCGCGGCGTCGGCCTCGCGAATGAACGCCGGCACGGCGGCGACCGGCACGGAAATATCGTGCTTGATCGAGCCGCCGGCGAAGCGCTGCACCTCGCCGAACATTTCGCGCACGCGCCAGAACGCTTTGCCCTGTTCGATGGCCTCTGCGATGGTGGCGTCGAGGACGAGCCTGCGCTCTAGCCCTTCGGCGAGCACCGCTTCGAGCACCTCGCGCAAGCCTTCGCGCCGCTGCGACGACAGCTCCATCAGCACGTACCAGGGA
>DASXJB010000157.1:0-15374 GCA_036497645.1 Xanthobacteraceae bacterium | reverse complement strand
AAATCGCCCGGTACCGGGGACTTCCGCTCGGTCAAGAGCTTGGCGGCGGCCGCGATGAGCGCGACATCGCCACTTTGGTCGCCGACTGCAGGATTGGCTTGTCGGTTCATGTTTGCTCTGCTTACGATGCACAATAATACTAATCGTTCATGACGGTGATCTGCTAGCAGCACCTGTCTGCGTGTCTGTATGGCGCAGGGGCCGGCGGCGCACGGGTTAACAAGAGCAACAGCGAGAAATCATGCTTAAACGAAACAACAAGGCCGGCCGGAACGCGCAACGGCAGCGCCGGCCCGCGGCGGCGGATGATGATCTTAAGATCACGGCGCTGAAGCTTAAGCCGGAAGAATTAACGCCGGAGATGTCGGCCTATTTCGCCAAATGCGAGGAAAAACTCGGCTTCGTTCCCAATGTGCTCAAGGCCTACACCTTTGACATGGCGAAGCTCTCAGCCTTTGTTGCCATGTACAACGATTTGATGCTGGCGCCATCCGGCTTGAGCAAGCTCGAACGCGAAATGATCGCGGTCGCGGTTTCGGCGCACAACCGCTGCTATTATTGTCTGGTACCGCACGGCGTGGCGGTGCGGCAATTGTCCGGCGATCCGCCGCTCGGCGAGCTCATGGCCATGAATTACCGGGCGGCGCGGCTGTCGCAACGCGAGCGCGCCATGCTCGATTTTGCCGTTAAGCTCACCGCCGAGCCTTGGCTCATTGAGGAGGATGACCGCGCCCGCTTGCGCCGCGCCGGATTTTCCGATCGGGACATTTGGGACATCGCCGCAGTCGCCGGCTTTTTCAACATGACCAATCGCGTCGCCTCCGCAACCGACATGCGGCCGAATAGCGTCTATCACGGTCAGGCGCGCTAAGCTGAAAGCCTGCAGTTTAGTACTGATGCACCGACAGATTACGTATAGTCGGTTTCTCGCCGTTCAGCGGATTCGCCGCATCCCAGGTGTAGCGCAGTGTCTCGAAACGCATGGCGCGCGCGTCGATCATCAGAAGCCGGCCGACCAAGCCTTCGCCGAAGCCGACGATTTCCCGGATCACTTCGAGCGCCATCATCGACCCGACCACGCCGGCAAGCGCCCCGAGGACGCCGGCTTCGGCGCAAGCCGGAACGCTGCCGGGCGGCGGCGGCTCCGGAAACAGGCAGCGGTATGTGGGATTGGGCTTGCCGTCGGCGCCGCGTTCGAACGCCCGGATCGTTGTGAGCGTGCCGTCGAAGGTGCCAAGCGCGGCCGTAACCAGCGGCCTCTTGGCGAAAAAGCAGGCGTCGGAGACGAGATACCGCGTGGCGAAATTGTCCGATCCATCGGCGACAATGTCGTAATCCTCGATCAGCGCCAGCGCGTTATCCGCGGCAAGCCGGACATTGTGCGGCGTCACCGTGACATTCGGATTGAGCCGCCGGATCGTCGCCGCTGCGGTCTCGACTTTCGGGGCGCCGATGTCAGGCGTGGCGTGGATGACCTGCCGCTGCAAATTCGACAGCGTGACCACGTCGTCATCGACGACGCCGAGCGTGCCGACCCCGGCAGCGGCGAGATAGAGCAGCACCGGCGCGCCAAGGCCGCCGGCGCCAATAACCAGCACGCGCGTGCGACGGAGTGCCGCCTGCCCCGGGCCGCCGACCTCGCGGAGCACAATGTGACGCGCATAGCGTTCAAGCTCGTCGTCGCTGAGCATGCCGACAATATAGGGCCGTGCGCCGGAGACAAAAACCGGTGCGCTAGCGCACCCCTGGCGCGGTAAAGAATTTCTCGCCGTATGCGAAACGATTGGGCTTTAGAAAAAAGCCAAGCAGCACAGCCCCGTTCGGCGCTACCGCCTCATGCTGATTGCCGGCCGGCCGCCAGACGAATTGACCCGGCCCGCATATGCCCTCGTGGTCCTCCAGCGAGCCCTCGATCACGTAGGTCTGTTCGAGGGCAGTGTGCTCGTGCAGGGGTACCACAGCGCCGGGCTCGAGCTTGAACAAAGCCGTGGTGATGCCGCTGTCGTCGGTGTAGAGCACCTTGATCTTGATCCCCGGAAATTTTGTGGCCTCCCACGGCATGTTGGGCACATCCAAATAATGGGCGGCGCGCTCCGGTGGATTTTCCGACTTGATGTCGGAGTGCACGAGCTTGCGTTCTTGCACGGGCATGACGGTCTCCATGGCGATCCGCCGGCGATCCGCTGGCGATCGCGACGTACGCCCGAGCATACAGCGCAAGCCGTATTGCCGAAAGTGCATGGAGCGAGCCGGTTTGGCTGTCGCGACCTCTCGAACTCGACAATCTTCGCCGCTTAGCGATTGGATTGGCGTCAATGCGCTCCGGGTCCGCGCGCCGACGCAGTCAACGCTGGCGGGGTCAATCGAGCTCGAAGGCAGTGCAGTAGTTCCGCTTGAGGTTTGGATCCTGTTCGCTCTTTTTCATGAGACGGTTTCCAATCGTGAGTAGGTCAAGCTCGTTGCCCAGACGGCAGTATCGCGACCGCCTCGATCTCGAACAAAGCACCCGGCCGCGCCAGCTCGGGCACGCCGATCGTGGTGCTGGCTGGTGGCGCAGCGGTGTTGACGTACGTGTCTCGTACTTCGCGGAACAGCGCGATATTGGCGCCGATGTTCACGATATAGTTGTTGACCTTGACGAGATGCTCGAAGCCGGCGCCCAATGAGACGAGCGCCGCCTTTAAGTTCTCGAACGCCAGCTCCATCTGTTCGCGCGCAGTGGCGCCCATCTTGCCGGACCTGTCCATGCCGAGCTGGCCGGCAAAATAAACCAGGCGTCCCGGTCCGATCACTTCCACGACATGGCTATAGCCCGGCGGCTTGGCGATGGCGTCCGGATTCGAGAAGCGAAGGTTGTTCGGCATGTCAGTGTCCTCCCCGTTGATGATGCAAAGGCCTATTTGTTCTCGAACTTCGGCGGTCGCTTCTCGATAAAGGCCGCCATGCCTTCCTTCTGGTCACGTGTCGCGAACAGCGAATGAAACACCCGCCGCTCGAAATGCACGCCCTCGGCCTGCGAAGTTTCGAAGGCGCGATTGACCGCGTCTTTTGCCGCCAGCACTGAAGGGAGCGACATCGCCGCGATGGTCGCCGCCACTTTGATTGCTTCGTCGAGCAGGCTTTGCAGCGGCACGATGCGCGCCACGAGACCGGCGCGCTCGGCTTCCTGCGCGTCCATTATCCGGCCGGTGAGGATCAAATCCATGGCCTTGGCTTTGCCAACCGCGTGGGTCAGACGCTGCGTGCCACCGATGCCGGGAATGATTCCAAGCTTGATTTCCGGCTGACCGAACCTGGCATTGTCGGCCGCGATGATGAGATCGCATTGCATGGCAAGCTCGCAGCCGCCGCCGAGCGCAAAGCCGGCGACCGCGGCGACGACCGGCTTGCGTGCATCGGCGACGCGATGCCACGTTCCGATGAAATCGCCGAGGAAAGCGTCAGTGAAAGTCTTGCCGGCCATTTCCTTGATGTCGGCGCCGGCGGCAAAGGCCTTGTCGGAGCCGGTGATGACGATGCAGCCAATATTGTCGTCCGCCTCGAACGTGTCGATCGCCTGAGCAAGTTCGCGCATCAGCGCGCTGTTGAGCGCATTGAGCGCTTGCGGGCGGTTGAGCCGGATCAGGCCGACGCGCTCGCGGGTCTCAACAACGATGTTCTCGCTCATTTAGTCCTCTGGATACCTCGCAAAAGTCATTTCTGGCACACCGGGCAATAGAAGGTCGAGCGGCCGTTCTGGACAATGCGCTTGATCGTACCGCCACAGCCCTTCGTGCGGCATGGTTGGCCGGCACGATCGTAAACGCGGAAGTGATGCTGGAACATGCCGAGTTCGCCGTCGGTCAATCGGTGATCGCGCAGCGACGAGCCGCCGTCCTCGATCGCCTGCGTCAGCACCGCTTTGATACTGTCGACCAGCCGCCCGGCGCGTTCGTTCGGTGCGCCATTGCGCTCGGCAAGCGTCGACGCCCGCCGCTTCGGCGACAGGTGGGCGCGGTGCAGCGCCTCGCAGACATAGATGTTGCCGAGCCCGGCGACGACGCGCTGATCGAGCAATGCCGCTTTGAGGCTCGTTTTTTTGCCCCGACAGGCTAACGCCAGCATCGCGGCATCAAATGCATTGCCGAGCGGCTCAGGACCAAGCCCGCGCAACAGCGGCTCGCCATCGAGCTCTTCGCGCGCGACAAGTTTCATCGAACCGAAGCGGCGCGGATCGTTGAACGTCACGCTCGCGCCCGATGCCAAATGGAATACCACGTGATCGTGAGCGAGGTGCTTGCTGCGCTCGTGGTAGTAACGGCCAAGATGCTTATCCGGTCGCTCATCGTGGCCGAGAAAGACGTGAAACGATCCGGACATGCCCAGATGCATGATAAGGACGTCTCCCGACGATAGATCGACCAAGAGATATTTGGCGCGACGGCCAACGCCGATCACGCGTTTGCCTTGGAGCCGTTGCGCAAAGTCCTTCGCCAGAGGCCAGCGCAGATCGGGCCGCCGAACCTCGACGCGTGTGATGCGTTCGCCGTCCACGGCCGCTTCGAGGCCGCGGCGGACCGTTTCCACTTCCGGAAGTTCGGGCATTGCTGGTTTATGGCCGCCGCTGCAACGTGGTTAATTTCAAAGACATAGCCTGCTCCGGCGGGCCGCGCTATGGTTGCGCAGCGAGATCGGCAGCGATGACAGAATCCGCCCAATTCGGCTCCAGACGGGTGCCGCTTGCGGCCAAGCAGGCGCTGGTCAACGACGTTTTTCACAGCGTCGCGCGCCGCTACGATCTGATGAACGACCTGATGTCGTTCGGGCTGCATCGGGCGTGGAAGGATGCGCTGGTGACGGCGGTCAATCCGCCACGAGCAGCGCCGTTTTCGGTGCTCGATATCGCCGGCGGCACCGGCGATATCGCCTTTCGCATTATCGCGGCCGGCGGCGCGCAGACCCGCGTCACCGTCTGCGATATCAATCCCGACATGCTTGAAGTCGGCCGTGAGCGCGCGTCGACGTATGGCGGCGATGCCGTGGTTACATTCGCCGAGGCCAATGCCGAGACGCTGCCGTTTGCCGACCGCAGTTTCGACGCGGCCACGATTGCCTTCGGCATCCGCAATGTGCCGCGCATCGAACGGGCGCTGGCCGAGGCTTTCCGCGTGCTCCGGATCGGCGGCAAATTTGTCTGCCTGGAATTCTCGTCGGTGGACGTACCGGCCCTCGACCGGCTCTATGATTTCTATTCATTCAACGTCATTCCGGCACTGGGCCTGGTCGTGGCCGGTGACGCCGAATCCTACCGTTATCTGGTGGAATCCATCCGCCGCTTTCCCAAGCCCCAAGCCTTTGCCGCGATGTTGCGCGCGGCAGGTTTCGCCCGCGTATCGGTCCAGGCGATGAGCGGCGGCATCGTGACGTTGCACTCCGGCTGGCGTTTGTGATCTCGGCTCCTGCGCATCTCGTACGCCTCGCCCGCGCCGGCTTCGTGTTCGCCCGCGAAGGCGTTTTCGGCATCATCGATCCGGTGGTGGCGCCCGTCGGTGCGCGCCCGCTCATACGAATGGCGCGGCTGTTGGAGCGGCGCACCACTGGGCCGGCGGAAACGCGACTGTCGGCGGCGCTCACCAAGCTCGGCCCGAGCTATGTCAAGCTCGGACAATTTCTCGCCACGCGACCCGACGTGGTCGGCGCCGCGCTGGCGCGCGATCTTGAGAGCTTGCAGGATCGCATGCCGCCGTTTCCCCAAGCCGAAGCCGAGGCGGCGATCGCTGCGTCCTTCGACAAGCCGGTCGGCTCGGTTTTCGCCACCTTCGGTCCACCGGTTGCCGCCGCCTCGATTGCGCAAGTGCATCGGGCCACGGTTGTGACGGCGACCGGCACGCGCGCTGTCGCCGTAAAGATCTTGCGCCCCGGCGTCGAGCGCCGCTTTCACGCCGATCTGGCCGCATTCACCTTTGCGGCGCAGCACGCCGAGAACGCCTCCGCCGAGGCTCGCCGGCTGCGCCTGGTCGAGGTCGCCGATACGCTGCGCCGGTCGGTGATGGTGGAAATGGATTTTCGTCTCGAGGCGGCGGCGCTTTCCGAGATGGGGGAAAACACCAAGGCCGATCCTGAGTTTCGCGTCCCGGAAGTCGATTGGGACCGCACCAGCAAGGACGTGCTGACGCTGGAATGGATCGATGCAACGCCGCTGTCAGACCGGGCGCGGCTGCAGGCCAAGGGCTTCGACCTGGCGCAGCTGGCGCGGGCGCTGATTCAAACTTTCCTGCGCCATGCGCTGCGCGACGGCTTCTTTCACGCCGACATGCATCCGGGAAATTTGTTCGTCGATGACGAGGGACGGCTGATCGCGGTCGATTTCGGTATCATGGGGCGGCTCGGGATCAAAGAACGCCTGTTCCTCGCCGAAATCCTGCATGGCTTTATCACCCGCGATTATTACCGCACCGCCGAGGTTCATTTCGAAGCCGGCTATGTGCCGACGCGGCATTCGATCGAGGATTTCGCGCAGGCGATCCGCGCCATCGGCGAGCCAATCCACAATCGCACGGCCGAAGACATTTCGATGGCCCGGCTGCTGGCGCTGTTGTTCGAGGTCACCGGCCTGTTTGATATGCGCACCCGACCGGAGCTGTTGCTGTTGCAAAAAACCATGGTCGTGGTGGAGGGCGTGGCGCGCTCGCTCGACCCCAAGCTCGACATGTGGCGCACGGCCGAGCCGGTTGTGCGCGAATGGATGGAGCGCCACCTCGGCGCGGCCGGCAAGCTCGAAAGCGCCGCGCTTGGCGCCGCCGAACTCGGCCGCTTTGTCGGCAATGCGCCGGGCCTCTTAACCCGCGGCGCGCGCGTGCTCGATCAGCTCGATGAAATGACCAGCGACGGGCTCGTGCTGTCGCCGCAGACCATCGCCGAACTCGACAAGACCGAAGCCCGGCGCGGCCGCTGGATGGTCGGGGCGCTATGGATTATCGCGGCGCTCTTGCTGTGGTTCGCCCTGCGGCACTGATTGCGTCCATTTGATTGCACTGATTGCAATGCAAGCGTTGCCCTGCTAAGCTATGGCTAAATAAGGGCAAAACCTCTTGGCCAGCCTGACTGTTCGCCAACTCGACGACACGTTGAAGAAGTTGCTGCGGCTGCGTGCGGCGCGCCACGGCCGATCCATGGAAGACGAGGTCCGGGTGATTTTGCGCGAAGCCGCGGCGGAAACCGACCATGACGCCGCCGACCGGTTCACGCCTGCCGCGACGCCAAAACACAAGACCTCGACGCCGAGTGAAGACGGACCACGCATTCTCCTCATTATCGGCGGCGGCATCGCCGCCTATAAGTCGCTCGATCTGATCCGGCGCTTGCAGGAGCGCGGAGCGCGACTGCGCTGCATCCTCACTCCGGCCGCACGGCATTTTGTGACGCCGCTTGCCGTCGGCGCGCTCACCGGAGAGTGCGCTTTTACCGATCTGTTCGATCCGCAGAGCGAATTCGACGTCGGGCACATCCGGCTTGCTCGCGACTCCGACCTCATTGTCGTTGCGCCGGCAACCGCGGACCTCCTCGCCAAAATGGCAGGCGGTCACGCCGACGATCTGGCGACCGCGGTTCTGCTGGCGACCGGCAAGCCGATCCTGATCGCGCCGGCGATGAATCCGCGCATGTGGGCGGCCAAAGCAACGGCGCGCAATCTGGCGCAAGTGACCGCCGACGGCGTTCGCGTCGTTGGACCCAATTCCGGCGAGATGGCGGAGCGCGGCGAAGCTGGACTTGGGCGCATGGCCGAACCGCTGGAGATTGTGGCCGCCGCCGAGAGCATCTTGCGCCGCGGCGCCGCGCTCTCAGGCAAACGCATAATCGTCACGACCGGCCCGACCCACGAGCCGATCGATCCAGTGCGTTACATCGCCAATCGGTCCTCGGGCAAACAGGGTCATGCCGTTGCGGCAGCGGCCGCGGCGGTCGGCGCCGATGTCGTGCTGGTCAGCGGCCCGGTCAATCTGCCGGACCCTCCCGGTCTTGCGATCGTCAAGGTAGAGACCGCGCAGCAGATGTTCGACGCTGTCGAAGCCGCGCTCCCCGCAGATGCCGCCGTTTTCGCCGCTGCCGTGGCCGATTGGCGCAGCGAAAGCGCAAGCGCGAGCAAGATCAAGAAACAGCCGGGGCGGACGCCGACGCTCAAACTGACGGAGAACCCGGATATTTTGTCCGGCATCGCCCACCGCACGTCCGGGCGCCCGCGCCTGGTTGTCGGCTTTGCCGCGGAAACCGACGATGTCATCGCCAATGCGCGGGCAAAGCGGATCAAGAAAGGCTGCGACTGGATCGTCGCCAATGACGTCTCCGCCGAAAGCGGGGTCATGGGCGGCGACATGAACACCGTGCATCTGGTCACCGCGAGCGGCGTCGAATCATGGCCGGCGCAAGCCAAGGATCAGGTCGCGCGCAGGTTGATCGAGCGGATAGCCGCGGCGCTCGATGGGGCGACGCGATGAGCGCCGAGCTTCGAATCGTTCGCTTGCCGCACGCGGCCGATTTGCCGCTGCCGGCCTATCAAACCGAGCGCGCCGCCGGACTCGATCTCGTCGCCGCCGTCCCCGCTGATGCCGCGGTTACGATCACGCCGGGCGAGCGGGCGATGATTCCGACCGGCATCGCCATCGCTTTGCCGCCCGGGTATGAAGGTCAGATCCGCCCGCGCTCGGGAATTGCGCTCCGCCACGGCGTCACCGTGCTCAATTCGCCGGGAACCATCGATGCCGATTACCGGGGCGAAATACAGGTGATCCTGGTCAATTTAGGCGCCGAAAGCTTCGAAATTACACGGGGAACTCGCATTGCCCAGATGATCATCGCCCCGATCACACAGGCCAGAATTGTCGAATCGGACAGCCTGGATGCGACCGGGCGTGAGGGCGGCGGCTTCGGTTCAACGGGGTAGCAGGGAAGTTCAAAGGCGCTTGAGCCACGCTTGGCAAGGGAAACCTGCGTGCGACACGGGATCGCGAGATTATTACCCGCACCCTTGAACCAATCCGCGTCAAATGACGTTTCTTCCGTTCAATGCCTCTATTGCCGCGTAAAGCAGTTCTCGCCGTCGCTGCGGTCATTGACGTCGCGATGCAGGAGCATGGCGCGCCGATCTCGGCAAAAACGCTTGCGACGCGGCACAGCTTGCCTCCCCGGCATCTGGAACCTGTATTGCAGGCCCTGGTTCGCTGCGGAATTTTGAAAGGTATTCGCGGTCCGCGCGGCGGCTATGAGCTGGCGCGCGACCGCCGCCGCGTCACGGTGAACGACATTCTGCAGGCGGCCGGCACAGTTGAAGAGAGCGATGAGCCTCAGTCCGACTCAACACTGGTGAAAAAAATCGTACTGCCTGCGGTGGCCGCTGCCGAACGCGAATTCGGCGTGGCGCTGTCGCGCATCAATGTCGAAGACCTCGCCCGCGACGCCCAGGCGCTCGGGGGAGAGGAGCCGGAGGCCCGGACCGCAGAGGCGCGGCGCTGAAATTTATTCGGCGGCACTCAAATGCTGTGTTCACGATCTGGACTCTTTCGGCGCAATTCCGCTTAAGAGTAAATTCACACGATTCGCGGGCTCGCTCGCGGCGGACCGGCCGGCGGGATGGCGGTTGAGGCCGGCAGAGGCAAAGGGGCATGCCGGGCACGATCCGGACGAGCTGGTGCCGCCCGCAAGGGCGCCGCCGGAGAATTGGCCGATCGGCAGCGGCAATCGCCACACTGGCGTCGTCGACGGCCGGTGCGGCAGAACAGTCCGCGCCGGCCTTACGTCAGATCGTGCTTGATGCCCATCGCGGCCTTGCCCAGCACGAAATCGCTTTTCTAGCGCTGGCCGCCGGCGCCGTGTTGTTCGCCATCGTAACCGCGATTGTCTTGGTCCGGACCCGCCGGCGCGTGGCCCGGCTGCTCGCCTTCGTCCGCGACGAGACCGCAGCGTTGCGGGAGGAAGCCGATCGCGCCAAGGCGCTTCTGTTGTCCGAACCGCAGGTCGTGATCGATTGGCCCGCGGCGTCCAACGAGCCCAGCATCGGGGGCGATCCGGCAGCGCTTGGTCTGCCCGGTGGACAAGAGCTCCTGGTCTTGGACCGCTGGCTCGACCCTGGCAAAGCCGCCGCGATGGCGCGGGCCGTCAAGGCGCTGCGCGCACGCGGTGAGCCGTTTTCAATGGCGCTGTGTACGCTTGCGGGACATCCGATCGAGGCGCAAGGCCGCGCGGTGGGCGGACATGTGGTGCTGCGACTGAAAGATGCCGGCGGCATCAAGCGCGAACTCGTTGAATTACTCGAGCGCTATGAAAATCTGGCCGCGGAAGCCGTGGCGTTGCGGGCTGTGGTCGAGACCCTGCCCTCGCCGGTGTGGACGCGAAACGCGGCCGGGCGGTTGACTTTCGTCAATGCCGCCTATGCGCGCGCGGTCGAGGCAAAGAGCGCCGCCGAGGCGGTCGACCGCCGCCTGGAGCTTCTCGATCAGGCGGCGCAAGAAAGCGTTGCGCAGGCGCGGCTCGCCGGCCGTGCCTATTCCGCACGGCTGCGCACGGCCGTTGGCGGCGCGCAGCGAACCTTCGACGTGCTCGATTTCGTTACCGAAGCGGGCAGTGCCGGCATCGGCGTCGATGCGACCGAAGTTGAAACCATGCGCAGTGCGCTCACTCGGCTCGCGGACGCGCATCGCCGCACGCTCGATCAGCTTCCCACCGGCGTCGCCATGTTCGACGCCAGCCACAGATTGACGTTCTACAACGAGGCCTATCGCACGCTGTGGAATCTCGACGCCGCATTTCTTGATCAGCGGCCCACCGATTCCGCAGTGATCGAATTGTTGCGCATGGGACGCAGGCTCCCTGAGGAGCGCGACTTTAGGCAATGGAAATCGGAGCTGCACGAAGCCTATCGCACCGTCGAAGCAAAAGACCACACCTGGCATCTGCCCGACGGACGCACCTTGCGCGTGGTGACGACTCCTAATCCCGACGGCGGCGTGACTTACCTGTTCCACGATGTGAGCGAACGGCTCGATCTTGAGCGGCGTTTCGAGGAGCTGATCCACATTCAGGGCGAAACGCTCGACAAGCTCGCCGAGGGAGTCGCCGTTTTCGGCAGCGATGGCCGGCTACGACTGCACAACGCCGCCTTTGAAGCGATGTGGCGGCTATCGTCGCGAGCGCTGTCCGACCGGCCGCACGTCGAGAAAATTTCCGCTTTATGCCAGCCGCTGCATGGCGATGCGCCGGCATGGCGGGCTTTGCGCGAAGCAGTCACCGCGATGGAAAGCCGCGAAACGACGCGCGGCCGCATTGAGCGGCGTGACGGCAGGGTCATCGACTGCAGCACGGTGCCGCTCCCCGATGGTGCGACGCTGGTGGCGTTTCATGACGTGAGCGATTCAGTCAACGTCGAGCGGGCGCTGCGGGAGCGTAACGAGGCGCTGGAAGACGCCGACAAGATCAAGGTCGACTTCGTCCATCACGTCTCCTACGAGCTGCGCTCGCCGCTCACCAATATTATCGGCTTCGTCCACCTGCTCGGTGATCCGGCAACAGGTCCTTTGACCGAGAAGCAGCGCGAATATCTCGAATACATCACTGTCTCGACCAATACATTGTTGGCACTGATCAATAATATTCTCGATCTGGCGACCATCGATGCCGGACGCATGCAACTCGAGCTTACTTCGGTCGATATTCGCGAAACCATGATGGCGGCGGCCGAAGGTGTCCAAGACCGCACCGTCAGCGGCGGCATCACGCTCGACATCAATGCGCCGTCCAATATCGGTAGTTTCGTCGCCGACAAGCTGCGACTGCGTCAGATCCTGTTCAATCTTTTGGCGAACGCCCTGAATTTTTCTCCACCCGGCTCGACCGTCACTTTGCATGCCGAACGCCGGTTCGACGCCATCGTGTTCTCCGTTACCGACACGGGCCCCGGTATCCCGGCGGACATGCTCGAAAAAGTGTTCGACTGGTTCGAAACCCATTCGCTCGGCTCGCGCTACCGCGGCCCCGGCATCGGGCTTTCACTGGTCCGGTCGTTTGTAGAATTGCACGGCGGCGAGGTGACGATTGCTTCTGCCGTGGGACAAGGCACCACCGTCACATGTACCTTTCCCCTCGCCGAAACCGCCAACCTGACGGCGGCGGAATAGCGGGACCGAGATGCTTTTGACAGCGCCCCGGGGCGCGAGCTTTACCGTGACATTGCCGGATGAAGAGGCGACGCGGCGCTTCGCAACGGACCTCGCGGGCGCGCTCGAACCCGGCGACCTCGTCACGCTGTCCGGCGACCTCGGCGCCGGGAAGACGACGTTTGCGCGCGCGCTCATTTGCCATCTCAGCGGTGACGAGACGATCGAGGTGCCGAGTCCGACTTTTACATTGGTGCAAAATTACGAGCTGCCGCGCTTCACGCTCGTCCATGCCGATCTATACCGGGTGAGGAGCGCTACCGAGCTTGCCGAACTCGGCTTCGATGATGTGCCGGACGGCGCGGTGGTTCTGATGGAATGGCCCGATCGCGCCGCGGGAGCGTTGCCGGCCGACCGGCTCGATATCGCCTTCACCCTTGCGCCCGCCGCCGGACCCAATGTCCGCCAAATCCGCTATACCGGCTATGGCGCGTTCGCCGCGCGGGCCGAACGGATCGCTCTGGTGCGCGGCTTCATCGACGCGGCCGGATTTGGCGAGGCGCAGCGGCGGCGCATGCAAGGCGATGCGTCAACGCGAATCTTCGAGCGGCTCACCTCGAGCAATCGGACTGCCGTTCTCATGAACGCGCCGCGACGGCCCGATGGTCCGCCAGTTCGCGACGGCAAGCCATACAGCGCCATCGCGCATCTTGCCGAAGATATCGTGCCCTATATCGCGCTCGCCGCAGGATTGCGGGGCATCGACCTCTCCGCCCCGGAAATCCTGCACGCCGACCTCGATCGCGGCCTGATCCTGATGGAGGACCTGGGCGACGAGCGCATCGTCAGCGGCAATCCCCCGACGCCCGTTGAAGCGCGATACGCGACCGCTGTCGATCTTTTGGCTTCGCTCCACGCACGCAATCTGCCGAACCGTTTGCCGGTCACGAGCGCACTCGACTACCGCCTGCCGCGCTATGACATCGGTGCTTTTCTGATTGAAGCCGAGCTCTTACTCGATTGGTATCTCGTTAATGCCGGCGCGCCTGTGGGCGAGGCGCCGCGCGCCGCATTCGTGACATTGTGGCGCAATGCGTTGGAACCGGCGATGGAAGCGCCGGCGACTTGGGTGCTGCGCGATTATCATTCGCCCAATCTGCTGTGGCTGCCGCAGCGCGAGGGCATCGCCCGCATCGGCCTGGTCGATTTTCAGGATGCGCTGATCGGACCCGCGGCCTACGACGTCGCTTCACTGCTGCAGGATGCACGCGTCGACGTTCCCGAGAACGTGGAAATGAACCTGCTCGGACGTTACGTGCGCGCGCGCCTAAGCCACGATCGCAGTTTCGACACCGGCGGCTTCACGCTCCTTTACGCCACATTGGCGGCACAGCGCGCGACGAAGATCCTCGGCATTTTCGCCCGGCTGCAGCGGCGGGATGCCAAGCCGCAATATCTGCGGCATATGCCGCGGCTGTGGGGCTATTTGCAACGGTCCCTGGCGCATCCGGCACTCGCGGCGCTCAAAGGCTGGTATGCCGCAAATGTGCCATCTCCGGATGGGCTATGATGCGGCGATTCGGGCTGACGTTAGGCTGAGTGGGGCAGCGCGATGATGCCGAAAAGTGCGATCGTATTGGCGGCCGGCCTTGGCACGCGCATGCGGCCGTATAACGGCCATGTGCCAAAGCCGCTGGTGACAGTCGGCGGGCGATCGCTGATCGATTACGGCCTCGATCGGCTGGCGGAAGCCGGTGTCGAACGCGCGATTGTCAATGTGCATCATCTTGCCGACGCCGTGGAACGGCATTTGGCGGCGCGGAAGCGCCCCCGGATCATCATTTCCGACGAACGCGAAAACCTTCTTGGCACCGGCGGCGGCATCGCCAAGGCGCTGCCGCAGCTCGGCGCTGCACCGTTCTTCCTGGTCAATTCCGACACGCTGTGGCTGGACGGCGTTAAGCCCAACTTCGAACGCCTGGCAGAAAATTTCGACGCCAACGCAATGGATGCGCTTCTATTGTTGGCTCCGAGCGTCGGCAGCCTCGGCTATCAAGGACGCGGCGATTACAGCATGCTCGCGGACAGCCGGCTGCGCCGGCGCGGCGAACACGAAGTGGCGCCGTTCATCTATGCCGGCGCGGCAATCCTTTCGCCAGCGCTGTTCGCGGCCACCCCCCAAGGTGCGTTCGCGCTCACCCCTTTGTTCGATCGCGCGGCCGCCGCAGGGCGATTATTCGGCTTGCGCCTCGATGGCGTCTGGATGCATGTCGGCACGCCGGAAGCGGTCTCTGCGGCAGAGGTGGCGCTCGCGGCAACGGCATAAGCTCTGCTAGACTGTCGCGGCCATTTCCGCGATCCCCACATGACTCCTCGCGTTTTCAACATCCCGGCGTCGGCGCCGTTTTTGCCGACGCTGATCGAGGCACTGCACGACGGCAAGCTCGGCTTCGATTTTGCCGACGATCCGCTGGCGCTGTCCTCGGCGACGCTTTATCTGCCGACGCGCCGCGCCTGTCGGCTGATGCGCGAGGCGTTTCTTGACCGGCTTCGCGGCGACGGAGCCATCCTGCCGCGCATCGTCGCCATCGGCGACATCGACGAAGACGAGATCGCCTTCGCCGAGAGCGCGGGCGGCGGCATCGCCGCGGATGCGCTGGCATTGCCGCCGGCGCTTGGCAGGCTTGAACGCAAGCTCCTGCTGACGCGCCTGGTGATGGCGTGGTCGAAAACGCCGGAAGTCCGCGGCGCGACCGGGACGCCGCTCGTGGCGCAAACCCCGGCGGCGGCTTCCGCTCTGGCGGATGACCTCGCCCGGCTCATGGACGACATGACAACGCGTGACGTGCCGTGGGCGCGGCTGGATGAGCTGGTGCCGGACGAGTTCGACACGTTCTGGCAGATCACGCTGCGATTTTTGCAGATCGCGCGCGAACGCTGGCCGGAGGTTCTGCGCGAAGCGCAGGCGATTGAACCGATGGCGCGCCGCGACGCGCTGATCAAAGCCGAGACGGCGCGGCTCGCGCGCAAAACCGATGGGCCGGTGATTGTCGCCGGCTCGACCGGATCGATTCCGGCAACCGCCGATTTGATCGCCGCCATTGCGCGGCTGCCGCACGGCGCCGTCGTGCTGCCGGGACTCGATACCGACCTCGACGAGGACAGCTGGCGGCTGATTGCGGGCGATGAAAGCAAGGGCGCAGCTGCGGCGCCGGGACATCCCCAATTCGCGATGCAAGCGCTGTTGGC
>DASXJB010000156.1:0-10458 GCA_036497645.1 Xanthobacteraceae bacterium | reverse complement strand
GGTTGGCCATCGAACACTTGCGTCTTGCCGGTGTCTTTCAGGGTAAACCAGACCTGTTTGCTGTCCGGCGTCGCGGCGATGTTGGGACAGAACGGGCTCGCTTGCGGAACCTTGCCGACAATTCTGTGATCGGCGACGGTGATGACTTCGGTCTCAGGTGTAAATGAGGAGCAAACGTAGCCGTATTTGCCGTCGGGCGAGAAAATCGTCATGCCCGGACCGTTGGGAACGGTAATCCGCGCCTTCTCCTCGTGTGTCGTGCCGTCGAGTACGGAGACGTAGTTCTCGCCGCGGACGACGACCCACACTTCTTTGCCGTCCATCGTATAGAATGCTTCGTGTGGGGAGCGGCCGACATAAGTCACGTGCTTCACGCTATTGGTCGCGGTATCGATGAAGACAACCGCATTCGAACCGATGGCGACAACCGCGATGGTGCGATGATCGGGCGAAAATCCCATGCCGTGCACCAGCAACTGGCCCTTATAGAGCGGACTGAGATTGGCCGGTAGCGGATCGCCAAGGCGGATGGTGCCAACGAGCTTGTTGTCGACCGGATCGGTGACGGAAACGGTGTTTGAGTACTGTTCGGCGGAGTAGACGCGATCTTGATGGCTGATCGGAATATCGGGGTCGGAGGCGGCCGCGGGAGCCTGTCCGGCTGAGGCATAGCGGACACCGACAAGACCCGTCGCAACCAACAGAACGGCCAGTGTTATGTTGCGTCGCATATCACGGCTCCTTTACCGGGGCTGCATTACTGGATTTCGAATCGTTCATCGCCGCAGGCGGGACCTGATCAGGCGATGCCACGGTGGGCGGCAAGGCTTGGCCAAGCGACAACCGCATTGCAGTGATCTCCTGCAGCTGGGTGACGATGATTTCCTGAGCCATACGCCGGAGTGGCTCATTGCGCCCATAACGCAATTCAGACTGCGCCATCTCGATAGCACCGCGATGGTGCGGCACCATCATCGCAACAAAGTCGGTATCGACGTCGCCCGACGGCTTGATGCCCATGTCGACCATCATCTTCGTCATCGCGCTGACATTCTCGGCGAGATAAGGAGCCTCCGCGGCAGGCGCCGAACCAAACGACTTCGTGCAGATCGCTGAGATGTAGTCTGCGAGCGATTGCGGGCTGGCTGAATTGACGCTCAGATATGCTGTCGCGGCAAAAGCGCCGACCGCAATCGCTGCGAGGTGCGACCCGACTGACATGCGAGAGATTGACGACATAGCTGCGACTCCGATGCTGGCCGGGACTACGGCAAGCGTCTTAATGAGAATGGCAGCGATCAACGTCAGGCAACGCTGACCGCGAGGTCAGCTGTTGTCTCATCGGACGAGCCCTCCAGATTGTCTAGGGAGCCTCGCCCTCCTTCGACATGCATGCCACGTAACTGTCGGACTCAAACTTGATCCCATCAGTGCACTTTTTGAGGGCCGCCATGCGGCGTGCGTTGAGGATGGTCTTGTCGCCGACGTAGTAATCGCCCTGCTGGTTTCTTTTCAGTTCCGCAGCGCTCGCACGTACCGGTGTTGTCGGCCCCGGTGCGTAATAGTCGCCCTGTGTTGGGCTTTGAGCTTGCACCGGCCCCGCGACCAACAGCGCAAGAATAATGGCCAGAGACGACTTCCTAATGATGTGCATCTCGATCTCCTTTGTCGGCTAATGCCCCCAGGAGACCCCTCGGTGTGGATTATAACTAAAAAAAGCAGCAATCATCAATCACCTGGTATCCAGCGGACTCACGCGGCCGTTCGGAGTTGTTTTTCGAATTTTATTAGGGCGCTTCAGTAAAGCCGCACTTATTCGATCACATGGTCGGCGCAGGGAGGCGATTTACGTCCGCGCAGCTGCGGCGAGCGCCGCAAAGCCGCGCTCCAGATCGGCAATCAGATCATCGACTGCCTCGAGGCCGATATGGAATCGCACCGTCGGGCCGCCGGGCTGCCAGCGCGTTGCGGTGCGCAGCGGCGCGCAATCGAACGGGATAGCCAAACTCTCGTAGCCGCCCCATGACGCGCCGATGCCGAACAATTCCAGCGAATCGAGAAAGGCGTAATAGACTTTTTGCGGCACCGGCTTGAGCACCACGCTGAACAAACCGGAGGCGCCGGAGAAATCGCGTTTCCATATCGCATGCCCGGGATGACTCGGCAGCGCCGGATGCAACAAGCGCAACACTTCGGGCCGCTGTTCGAGCCAGCGTGCGATCGCCAGTCCTGATTTTTGGTGCCGTTCAAGCCGAATTGCCAGCGTGCGCAAGCCGCGCAATCCGAGATAGACATCGTCCGGGCCTTCGCATTGCCCGGTGTGGCGCACCGTGTTCTTCAGCTGCGCAACGGTGGCCGCGTTGGCCGATACGGTGCCGAGCATAACGTCGGAGTGGCCGCCGATATATTTCGTGCCGGCCTGAATCACCATGTCGACCCCGTGCTCGAGCGGACGAAAATAAAGCGGTGTTGCCCAGGTATTGTCCATCAGGACCAACGCACCTTTGTTATGGGCGACGTTGGCGATCGCCGGGATATCCTGCATTTCGAAGCTCAATGAGCCTGGCGATTCCAGATACACGAGACGCGTATTCGGGCGGATCAATTCACCGATGCCGGCGCCGATCAGCGGGTCATAATAGGTAACCGTGACGCCGAGCCGCATCAGAATCTGGTCGCAAAAAGTACGCGTCGGTCCATAGGCGCTATCGGTGACCAGCACGTGATCGCCGGCATGCACGACGGCCAAAAATGCGCTGGAGATTGCCGCAAGTCCGGATGGCAGCAGCGACACGCCGGCGCATTGCGATCCTTCCAACTCCTGTAAAGCGAGCTCGAGTGCCTCCGTCGTCGGCGTGCCGCGCCGTCCATATTGGTAGCGCGCACGGTGGGCGAGAAAATCCTCGGCGCTCGGATAGAGCACGGTCGAAGCGTGATAGACCGGCGGATTGACGAATCCGTAATACGACGTCGGGTCGCGGCCGCCGGTAACGATTTTGGTGTCAGGCTGCCGCGGCCGCGGCCTCTCTTTCGGTTTGTCGTTCATCAGCTACCTTCGCGTGCCCTTGCCTGCCGAATTCGGCCGCCCGCCGGCCTAGTAAGTCATGTTTAGCGCCTGTCTGGCCATTTCCGGCCATTATGCCGGTTCGTCAACCCCTTGACCTCATAATGCGATCGTTCTCAGATGATCCTCGATGGGTAACAAGCGACGCGCGCCTTAAGGGTCGGGGCGTGCGCGCCTCCTTGAAAGGGCTGATCATGAAACGTTTAGCTACGGCTTTCGCCATTGCAACGGTGCTTGCGTTGGCAGCGCAGGCGGCATCCGCGCAAACGCTCAAGGCGGTTCAAGATCGCGGTCAGCTCGTCTGTGGCGCGAACGGCGTCGTCGCCGGTTTCGGTGCTCCGGATCCGCAAGGCAACTGGACCGGATTCGATGTCGATTACTGTCGCGCCATTGCCGCAGCGATCTTCAACGATCCGACCAAAGTGAAATTTGTGCCGCTAACGGCGCAAAACCGGTTTACCGCGCTGCAATCCGGTGAAGTCGATGTTTTGGCGCGCAACACGACCTGGACTATGTCGCGCGATACGACGCTCGGGCTCGATTTCGCCGCCGTGAATTTTTATGACGGCCAGGGTTTCATGGTCCGCAAGTCGTTGAAAGTAAATTCCGCGCTCGAACTCAACGACGCGGCGGTCTGCGTGCAGCAGGGTACCACCACGGAGCTCAATCTCGCGGACTATTTCCGCGCCAATAACATGTCATTGAAGACGGTGACCTTTGCAACGGCCGATGAAGCGGTCAAGGCCTATGATAGTAGTCGCTGCGACGCCTATACCACCGATTCATCGCAGCTCTACAGCGAGCGGCTGCGGTTGAGCGATCCCAACGCGCATATCGTGCTGCCGGAGATCATCTCCAAGGAGCCGCTCGCTCCCGCCGTACGGCAAGGCGACAATGCCTGGGAAGATCTCGTACGCTGGACCCACATGGCGTTGGTCGATGCCGAAGAGCTCGGCGTCACCCAACGCAACGTCGATGATATGATGAAATCCAACGCGCCTGATGTGCGGCGTCTTCTCGGCGTCGAGGGCCAATTCGGCCAATCGCTCGGCCTGACCAATGATTGGGCATATCGCATCATCAAGGCCGTCGGCAATTACGGCGAAATCTTCGAGCGGAACGTCGGTCAGGGCTCGCCATTGAAGATTGCGCGCGGCCTGAACGGGTTGTGGACTAAAGGCGGTCTGCAATACGGGTTGCCCGTGCGTTAGCTCGCCTGGCTGCCGCCGTCGCCGCCGGCCATGTCGAAGATGCTGCAATTCCCGGTTCGCAGCAAACAGCAATGGACCAATATTGCGCTGCAGGCGGCGCTCGTGGTTGTGGTCGGCGGCCTCATCTACGCGGCCGCGGTCAATGCCGCCAATAATCTCGCGAAAGCCGGGATCGCCTCCGGCTTTCGCTTCTGGGACAACACCGCCGGTTTCGACATCAGCCAGACGCTGATCTCCTACTCGTCGAGCACTTCGACATTCGGCCGCGCGTTCTGGGTCGGCCTTCTTAATACACTTCTCGTCGCCTTGCTCGGCATCGTTCTGGCGACCGCGCTCGGCTTCACCATCGGGATCGCACGGCTGTCACGCAATTGGCTGATGTCGCATCTGGCCGGCGGCTACGTCGAACTGGTTCGCAACGTTCCGCTCTTGCTGCAAATTCTGTTCTGGTACAACGCCGTTCTTAAATCGCTGCCCGACCTGCGCGGCAGCATTGCGATCCCGGGCGGCGCGTTTCTCAATAATCGCGGCCTGTTTCTGCCGCAGCCGCTGTTCGATCCGAACTTTCGTTACGTTGTCGCCGCGCTCCTGTTGGGAATTGTTGCCACGCTGGCGCTGCGGGTCTGGGGCCGTCGCCGCCAGGAACGCACCGGGCAGCCGCCGCGCACATTGTATTACGCTTTCGGACTAATCGTGCTGGCGCCGCTTGTGGTGTTCTTCGCTGCGGGCGCGCCGCTGTCTTTCAGTTTTCCGGAAATGGCCCGCTTCAATATCAGGGGCGGCACCGAGATCTTGCCGGAATTCGCGGCGCTTCTGGTCGCTCTGACGATCTATACCGCGGCGTTCATTGCCGAGGTCGTGCGCGCCGGTATTCTTGCCGTGGCGCCCGGCCAGACCGAAGCCGCGCAGGCGATCGGCTTGCGCTCGGGAGCGACGCTTCGGCTGGTGGTGGTGCCGCAGGCGATGCGCGTGATCGTGCCGCCGCTGACCAGCCAATACCTCAATCTGACCAAGAATTCCTCGCTCGCAGTGGCTATCGGCTATCCCGATCTGGTGCAGGTGTTTGCCGGCAGCGTGCTCAATATCACCGGCCAGGCGGTCGAGGTGATCGCCATTACGATGGCCGTTTATCTTTTCCTCAGCCTGGTCACGTCGTTCTTGATGAATCTCTACGGGCGCAGGGTCGCCATCGCGGAGCGCTGAACCATGGCGGCAGCCGACCAGGTCTATCTGCGCGACGCACCGGCAAAACTGCTACCCGCCCCGGTGGCGAGCACCGGCGTGCTCGGCTGGATGCGCGCCAACTTGTTCTCGTCCCCGGCCAATATTGCGCTCACTGTGATCTGCGTCGCCGCCATTGTCTGGATCGTGCCGCCTTTGCTCCGCTTTTTCATCTTCGATGCGGTCTGGTCCGGCGCCGATCGTGAGGCCTGTCTGGCGTCGGAGCAGCACCCCGAACCCGGCGCGTGCTGGGCCTTCGTGCGGGTATGGTCTTCCTATTTCGTCTACGGCTTCTATCCGATGAGCGAGCGTTGGCGCGTCGATCTGTTCTTCGTGCTGCTCGCGCTCGGAATTGCCTGGCTGGCCTGGCTCGGCGCGCCGCGCCGCGACCTCGGCGCGATCTATTTCTTCATCGTGCTGCCGATTCTTTCTTACGTTCTCTTGAGCGGAGTGCCGATGATCGGCTTGCCCGACGTGCCGACGTCGCTATGGGGTGGCATTCTCGTCACCATCGTCGTTGCAACCGTAGGCATCGTGGCCTCGCTGCCGCTCGGCATTTTACTGGCGCTGGGGCGGCGCTCGGCAATGCCGGCGGTGAGGCTCGCCTCGATCACCTTCATCGAATTTGTCCGCGGCGTGCCGCTGATTACGGTCCTGTTCATGGCGAGCGTCATGTTGCCGCTGTTCGTCCCCGACCGCTTCGCGCCGGATAAGCTCGTCCGGGCGCTGATCGGCGTCGCCTTGTTCGCCTCGGCTTATATGGCTGAGGTCGTGCGTGGCGGACTGCTGTCGATTCCACGCGGCCAATATGAGGCGGCGCAGGCGCTCGGCCTGCCATATTGGCGCATGATGATCCTGGTCATTCTGCCGCAGGCGTTGCGGGTGACGCTGCCGAACATCGTCAACACTTTCATCGGATTGTTCAAGGACACGACGTTGGTCTTCATCGTCGGGATTTTCGACTTTCTGCGAACCATCGAAGCCGCCCGCGGCGATCCGCGCTGGGCCACGCCGGTCACCAGTGTGACCGGCTATGCCTTTGCCGCGGTGTTCTACTTCGTGTGCTGTTATTGCATGTCGCGCTATGCCCGAAATGTCGAAACGCGACTGGCGCGCGCGCATCGTCGTTGAAAGATGCAAGATATGGCGGATACAGACATGATAAATACGGCGAAGCAGACCGGCGGCGAGAAGTCGGAATGGGCCGTCGAGATCATCGCCATGAACAAATGGTATGGTGATTTTCACGTGCTGCGGGATATCAATCTCACCGTTGCCCGCGGCGAGCGCATCGTCATCTGCGGTCCCTCGGGTGGCGGCAAGTCTACGATGCTTCGGTGCATCAATCGTCTGGAGGATTGGCAACGCGGGCGCGTCATCGTCGACGGCAAAGAGCTCACTGACGATCCCAAGCAGATTCTGGCGGTGCGCCGCGACGTCGGAATGGTGTTTCAGCAGTTCAATCTGTTTCCGCATCTCACAGTTTTGGAAAATTGCACCTTGGCGCCGATCTGGGTGCGTCACATGCCCAAAAAGGATGCGGAAGATCTGGCCATGCGTTACCTGCGGCGCGTGCGGATTCCGGAGCAAGCGCTCAAATACCCGGCGCGGCTGTCCGGCGGCCAACAACAGCGTGTCGCCATCGCGCGTGCCCTGTGCATGAGCCCGCACATCATGCTGTTCGACGAGCCGACTTCAGCACTTGATCCTGAGATGGTCAAGGAAGTGCTCGACACCATGGTCGAGCTTGCCGGCGACGGCATCACCATGCTCGTCGTCACTCACGAAATGGGTTTCGCACGGCAAGTGGCCGATCGCATTATCTTTATGGCCGACGGCCAAATTGTCGAAATCAACGAGCCGAAAACGTTCTTCGAACATCCGCAGCACGAGCGCACGCGATTGTTCCTGCGGCAAATCTTGCATTGACAGAAAATCCAATTTGTCATTTTGCGGACAAAAAGATTACGCGTTCGTAATCTTCGCAGACCACATTTCCAAACTTTAACTTGTACGGCAGCCCGCCGCGCCATCTACTCAAGGCATGTGCAGAATTTCAGGAGGATCGCCATGTTGAGGCCAGTGATCACCGCGACCGCGCTCATTGCGCTCGCTGGTTCTTCGCTCGCTTATGCGCAGCACAGTTTTGGCGGCGGCAGCGGGTTCGCTAACGACGAACCGCGCTTCGAGCAACGCCACCGGTCGAGCGCTGCAGATGTGTCCGCCTTCGCCGACGCGCGGATCGCTGCGTTGAAAGCCGGACTCCAGCTTACGCCCGACCAGGCCAAGAACTGGCCGCAGTTCGAGCAGGCTGTTCGCGATCTCGTTCAATTGCGCATCCAGCGGCTGCAGGCGCGGCAAGCCGGCGATCAGCAGTCGCCGGGCACGCCTTTTGAGCGGCTGTCGCAGCGCGCCGACAATATGGCCAAGGCCAGCGCGGCGCTGAAAAAAGTCGCCGACGCCGGTGCGCCGCTCTATCAGAGCCTCAACGACGATCAGAAAAACCGTTTCGTCAGGCTCGCGCGTATGTTGCGGCCGCATCATCATATGCGCGGCGGCAATGATCGCGGCTGGGGCGAGGACCGGCGCGACGGCTAGCCGGTTTTTCGCGTCGAATTTGCGCGCCCGCTGATCCCCCTCCCTGCAGCGGGCGGAAAGGAAAGCCGCAGGAGACGTCCTGCGGCTTTCGCATTTTTGTTGTGGCTGAGCAGATCGAGACGGCTACAGCGTCTCTATGAAGTCCACCATCTGCCGCCGCTGATCGGGATCGGGAAGCGGTCCGCGCATCGCGCCGAGATTATCGGCCATGTGGATTGGATCGGCGGTGCCCGGAATGACCGCGGTCACGCGCGGATCGCCCAACAGATATTTGAGAAAGAATTGTGCCCAGCTGCGGGCGAAGCCTTGCGCCCAATCCGGCAGGGAGCTGTCGCGCACGGCGCGAAACAGCCGGCCGCGGCCGAACGGCAGGGCGGTCAGCACACCGGCCTTGACCTCGGCCGCAAGCGGCAGAATGCGTTGCTCGGCCTCGCGGTCATCGATCGAATAATCGATCTGTACAAAATCGGGCTTTTCGCGTCCGAGGATCGCTTCCACCGCCGCGAAGGCGCCGTGGGAGGTCGAGGTAATTCCGATATAACGGCACACGCCTTGCGCTTTCCATTGGCGAAAGGCGCCGAGCGATTGCTGCGGGTTTCTCACATTATGGAGTTGGAGAAGATCGAACTTGGCGGTCTGTAGACGATTCAAAGAGCGCTTAAGCTCTTCCACATCGGGAGACTCGAGCTTGGTCGCGATAAAAAGCTTGCCGCGCAAATCAGCGGGGCCGATCACGTCGCCAAGAATGCGTTCCGCATCGCCGTAGGTCGAAGCGGTGTCGATGAGTTTGCCGCCGTTTTCGATCAGTGCACGCACGACGGCGCGTGCGTTTTGCAGCGTGGCGGCCTCGGCGCTGTCAAAGACGGCGGCGGTGCCAAGACCGACGGCGGGCAGGGGCTCGCCGGTCGATGGGATCGGGCGTGTAATCAGCGGCGAAGCGGGTTGTGCGAAGGCCGGCAAGGCCAAGCTCGCCGCTCCCGTCGCCAAGGCAGCTATGGGCACGTTGGCGAATTGGCGCCGTGTCAACTTAACCATTTACTGCCCGGATGTGGCGGCAGCGTCGATCAGCTTGGCGCGCTGCTCTTGGGCCCGTCCTAACCCCGCTGACAGAATCAGCCAAATCGCCGAGACCGGCGCGGCGACGAGCGCGATCGTGCCGAGCTTTAGCCCAAGAAGCTGCAAGCTGTCGAACACCCAGCCGTACAGTGCGTCCGAGCCGCGATAGATGACCACGTCGATCAGGTTCTTGGCTTTGTATTTCTCCTCCCGGCCAAGCACCGTATAGAACACTTGGCGAGCGGGATTGGCGAGCGCGAAATGGATCCAGCGCTGCGCCACCTGGGCCGCCAATACCGCCGCGAGTGTTGGGGCCAAAAACACCGCGAAAAAGCCCGCCGCATACACGGCCGGCAGCGCCGCCGCCGCAACGCCGGTGCCGAAGCGCTTCAGTAATTGCCCGGTGGCAACAAGCTGCGTCGCAAGCGTGAGCAAATTCACGGCAAGATCGATCGCAGCGAAAAGGCGGGTTTGTGCGCCCGCACCCTGGACCTCGGCGGCAACGATATGGATTTGCTCGAAATAAAGGATGGTCGCGCAGAACGATTGCAAGGAAATCCACGCGGCAAGGCCAAACAAATAAGGCGAACGAATAAGTTCGGGGATCGCCGCAAAAGCGCCGCCGCCGAGGCGCTCGTCCTGCGCACACGCCGTTTGGTGGGACGTCACGGCACGTTCGAGACGCCAAACGCAGAACACCGCGGCTTCGATCAGAATCATTGTCGGGATCAAAAGATTGGTCGGGCCGAGCGGCACCGACAGCCAGATCGTCAGGACCGGTCCAAGCAGTGCGCCCGCTGTGCCGCCGGCGCCAATAAAACCGAACAAGCGCTTACCTTGGTCGGCCGTGAACAGGTCGGCCATGAACGACCAGAACACCGCCACCGAGAACAGGCTGAATACCGCAACCCACACGTAAAATATTCGTGCGACCAGCGCGGTATCGATCTGCAGCGTGAGAAAGAGCCAAAACAGCGCGAGGTTGACGACAAAAAAATGATTGACGACCGGAATGAAACGGGCACGCGGCAGCTTCGCGACCAGCATGCCATAAAGGGGCTGCGCGACCAGGAGCGTGACGAAGGTGGCGGTAAACAGCCACGGCAGATTGCGTATGCCGCCGGTGATCGCCATCTGGTCGCGGAGCGGCCGGAGCACGTAATAGCCCGCGAGGAGCGTGAAAAAATAGGCAAACGACCATAGTGCGGCGGCGCGCTCCTGGGGCGTCGCCGGCAGCGCACGCGCCAGCGCGCGCCGCAGGAACGCGCCGCTACGGTCACCGCTCGTTTCGAGTGTCATTGCGGCAGG
>DASXJB010000155.1:0-10564 GCA_036497645.1 Xanthobacteraceae bacterium | reverse complement strand
GAGCACCTCGGCGACGCTTTGCACCAGCACCGTCGACGAGCCCTGGCCGATCTCGGCGGCGCCGGTGAGCAAGACGATGGAGCCGTCGAAATCGAGCTTGAGCTTGACCGTGGCATGCGGCTCGCCGGTCCAGTTCACCGGCTTCGATGCGCCGCTAATGTAATGCGAACAGGCCATGCCGAGGCCTTTGCCGCGCGGCAGCTTGCCCTTGCGCGCCTTCCAGCCGCTCTCGCGCTCGACCCAATCGAGACATTCCGGCAAGCCGTAGGAATTCACCATCAGATCGTTCTGCGTGAATGTCGGCGCATGCAACAGGTTGGCGCGGCGCACCGCGAACGGGTCAAGCCCGAGTGCACGCGCCATGTCGTCGAGCAGGCTTTCGAACGCAAACCGCACGTCCACGGTGCCGTGGCCGCGAAACGCGCCGCAAGGCGGCGTGTTGGTCAAGACGCGCTTGCCGATATATTTGACGTTGTCGAGTGCGTAGATCGCGTACAGCATCGACCCGGCATAGAGAATGGTGACGATGCCGTAGCCGGAATGGGCGCCGCCGCGCTGAATACATTCGCATTCAACGCCGGTGATGCAGCCGTCCTTGCGCATGCCGATCTTGAGCCGGATATCGGTTTCCGGGCGGCCGCGATGAGTGATGAATGTCTCCTCGCGATTGACGACGAGGCGCACGCAGCCGCCGGCCTTGCGCGCCAGTAGAGCTGCGATCAATTCGACATTCAGCGTCTCGGTGCGGCAGCCGAAGCCGCCGCCGACATGCGGCTTGATCACGCGAATCCGCGACATGTCCATATCGAGGATCTGCGCCAGCATCAGGTGCACGTAATAGGGCACCTGGGTCGAGGCATGCACGGTCATGCGATCGCGCCCCACGTCGTAATCGGCGATCGCCGCGTGCATCTCCATCTGGTTCTGGCAGACTTCGGCGCAATTGTAGACGCCTTCGCGGACCAGGTCGGCCGCGGCAAAGGCGGCTTCCACATCGCCAAGTTCGAACAGCACGTCGCGTTCGAGATTATGCGGGCGGTGATCGTGAAGCGCGATCGCGCCCGGCGCCATCGCTTGTTGCGCGGTGTGGTAGGCGGGAAGCTCGCGCACTTTCAGCTTGATCCGGCGCAGGGCTTCCTTGGCTGTCGCATCGTCGATCGCCGCGACGGCGGCAATCGGCTCGCCGCGATAGCGCACGCGCCCGCGCGCCAGCACATGTTCGGTACGGGCCACCGGCAACACGCCGAACGCCTTGTCGCAATCGGCGCCGGTAACGATCGCCTTGACGCCTGGGAGTTTCGCCGCCTCGGCAACGTCGACCTCGAGAATTTCGGCGTGCGAATAGGGGCTGCGGAAAATCCGCCCCGCGAGCATTCCGGGGACAATGAAGTCGGCGGTGTATTTGGCGCGCCCGGAAACTTTTTCCGGGCCGTCGACCATCGGCACGTAACTGCCGATGTTATGCGCCGGCGCGATCTCGTTCACGGCGTCAACCCGGCGGCACAAAGCGAAGCCGCATGCTTCACCGCTTCAATGATTTTGACGTAGCCGGTGCAGCGGCAAATGTTGCTGCCGAGCGCCTCGCGTATCTCCGCATCGCTTGGATTGGAGTTGTGGCGAAGAAGCCCGGCCGACGCCATGATGTAGCCGGGCGTGCAATAGCCGCATTGCGAGCCAAGCTTCTCGTGAAAGCCGCGCTGCACGGCGGACAAATGGCCGTCTGTGGCGAGCGACTCGATCGTGTCGATGCGGCGACCTTCGACGCTGGCAGCAAGCGTCAAGCAGGACAAGCGTGGCGCGTCATCGACCAGCACTGTGCAGGCGCCGCATTCACCGCCGTCACAGCCGGTTTTCGTTCCGGTCAACCCGACCATTTCCCGCAAATAGTCCAGCAGCAAAAGATTGTCGGGAACCGCGTCGGTCCGCGCGCGGCCATTGAGCGTAAACTGAAGAATGCGCGCCATGCCGGCCCTTGGGCGTTTTGAACTAGGCGTTTTGGACTGGGCGTTTTGAATTGGGCGTTTTGATTTGCCGATTCCATAGCAATAACGCCGAAGCCCTTCAAACCGTCGCATCCACGGCGCTGCCTCGCTGGCAGATCAGGCGTGGAAGCGCGCGGTGACTTCGGCCGGTATCGGCTGTGACTTCATTTTCGACGGATCGGCAGGATCGCGGGCCGCCCAGACCCGGGTTTCGTGTCCTTCGACCGCCACAATTGTGCCGACCGTCAGCCGATGCTCGACGTCAAAGCTGGAACGGCGAAATTCACGGACGTGGGAGCTCAGTTCGGCCTGGTCGCCAAAGCGCGCCGGCGCCAGAAAACGCGCGCCGGCGTCGACAAGCGGCAGCCCGGCAATGCCAAAAGCCGCCGCCAGCTCGGACGGCTTCACGCCGAGCGCGGCCTCGAACAGTATCCATGTGCCCCAGTCGAAAAATTCAAAAAAACGGCTGTTGAAGACGATGCCGGCGGGGTCGCAATGGCCCCACTCGATGGTAAAGCGCCGCCGGCTGATGAATTTTGCCATCAAAACATCATCGCCGCGAAGCGGCGCGGCGGTCAACCGCGCGGTCGATCTACAAAGCCGGCGGCAAAAATCATGACGGGCGAGCTTGCGCCCGCCCGTCACGTTCCTTGCGCTGCTACCCGCTGCAGGGAACCAGGATCAAATCCACCATTTGGTGCAACGCTGGTAGCGGCGGTCACACCCAGGCCAATCTGACCTTGGCGATCGTCACATTCGGCAGAACCAAACGCGACCGATCTGGCAATGAGCATAGCTCATCGTTTGCGAGTCTCAAGCTAAAGCGTGCATTTGCGAGCGCGGCTGGCGTTTGGGGATAACTGTGTGGATTGAAAATGGCGGCGCCACGGAAAACATTTATTTGCTCGCATTCCCGAGCTGAGCGGGCGAATTGACGGTCTTGCCCGGCCATTTGCATAAGTCGGCAATGATGCATTTTTCGCACAGCGGCCGACGCGCCACACAGATGTAGCGGCCATGCAGGATGAGCCAGTGATGGGCATGCAGCCGATACTGCTCCGGCACCACCTCCAGTAATTTCATCTCGACTTCGAGCGGCGTTTTGCCGACCGCAAGCCCGGTGCGATTGCCGACGCGAAAGACGTGGGTGTCGACTGCGATAGTGGGTTCGCCGAACGCGACGTTGAGCACGACATTGGCGGTCTTGCGGCCGACCCCGGGCAAAGCCTCCAATGCATCGCGATCATGCGGGACCTTGCCGCCATGTTCCGCGATCAGTTGTTTCGAAAGCGCGATAACGTTTTTCGCCTTGGTGCGATAAAGGCCGATGGTCTTGATCAGCTCGCGCAACCGCGGTTCGCCGAGCTTGATCATTTTCTCCGGCGTATCGGCGAGCTTGAATAGAGCCGGGGTCGCCTTATTGACGCCCGCATCCGTGGCTTGGGCGGAGAGCACCACCGCCACCAACAGCGTGAAAGGGTTGATATGCTGCAGTTCGCCGCGCGGGGTCGGATTGGCCGCGGCAAAGCGGCGGAACGCCTCGGCAATCTCTGCAGTTGTCCACTGCGGCAGTTCGCCATGCGCGGCCTTGCGATCGGCTCCGACGCGCGCCTTGGCGCCCCTCAGCCGCGCCGCCTTGCCCTTGCGGGCCGCGGCAAGCCGTTGCCGGACGGTTTTGCGCGGCAACAGTTTCGGTCGGCTGGTGTGTTTGCGCATCGGGATTTTTGTATAATGGGCACGATGAGCGACGACAATAACCGCGGCGCGCATGCTTCGGTCGACCCGAAAATCTTTTCGGCGATCATCACGCCGCATCGTTCGCTCGGCCCGACCGGCTTCCTCATCTTTATGCTCTGCCTGGGATGCTTGAGCTTTATCGCGGGCGTCATCTTCGTGTCCCTCGGCGCTTGGCCGGTATTCGGCTTCTTCGGACTTGACCTGTTGCTCGTCTATCTCGCCTTCCGCGCCAATTACCGCACCGCGCGCGCCTATGAGGAGGTCACCGTCACCGCTTCGGAACTAACGGTGCGGAAGGTCAATCATCGCGGCGGGGTGCGGCAATGGACGCTCAATCCGTTGTGGGTGCGGCTTGAGCGCATCGTGCACGACGAATTCGGCATCGAACGACTGTTCCTGGTCTCGCATGGCCGCCGCCTCGCAATCGCAGGTTTCTTAGGCCCTGCGGAAAAAGCGAGCTTTGCGCGGGCGCTGACCGGCGCGCTTGGGGAGGCGAGGCGAGGCCCGACCAGGACGCCGAACGGGTGATTTTGGCTGTCTTCGGCTCGGCGCGACCGCAAAACCGCGCAACCGCACGGGCCCCGTTGAGGCTCGCCTTGGCCATGCCGGGCCTGTAAAAATAAGCTCAGAAATCGGGTGGTTTGGCGCGAAAGGGCATCATAGATCGGGAGCAAATGATGGAGGCAGCCATGTTGTCGCCCGATCGCGTTTTCAATTCCACGCCGCTGTCCGAGGCCGCCGCCGATTACGAGATCGTGCGGAAAGCCATCGGACATATCCGCGGTCATTGGCGCGAACAGCCGGAGATCGAAGCCATTGCCGAAGTGGCCGGCGTTACCCCGACCGAACTGCATCACCTGTTTCGGCGCTGGGCCGGCCTGACGCCCAAAGCCTTTCTGCAGGCGCTCACGCTCGACGGCGCGCGGCAACTCCTGCGCGATTCGGCAAGCGTGCTCGACGCCACCTATGAAGTCGGTCTTTCCGGGCCGGGCCGCCTGCACGATCTATTCGTGACCCACGAAGCGATGTCGCCCGGCGAATGGAAATCCGGCGGCGAAGGCCTCACCATGTATTTCGGCTTTCATCCTTCGCCATTCGGCAATGCGCTGATCATGGCCACCGATCGCGGCCTCGCGGGCCTCGCCTTTGCCGATCACGGCAAGGAATCCACCACGCTTGCCGATATGAAGCGCCGCTGGCCGCGGGCGCATTATGTGGAGGACGCCGCGCGCACCGCGCCGATTGCGCAACGCGTTTTCGATTCCAAGCAATGGCGATCGCAACAGCCGCTTCGGGTGGTGCTGATCGGCACCGATTGGGAAGTGCGGGTGTGGGAGGCGCTAATGCAAATCCCGATGGGACGGATCACCACGTATTCAGGCTTGGCGGGCAAAGTGCGCAATCCAGCCGCCGCGCGCGCGGTCGGCGCCGCGGTCGGGAAAAACCCGATCGCCTTCGTCGTGCCCTGCCACCGCGTGATCGGGAAGGCCGGCGCGCTCACCGGCTACCACTGGGGCATTACGCGCAAGCGCGCGATGCTCGGCTGGGAGGCGGGCCAGATCGCCGCGGCCGCGTAAGGCATGATTTTCAAGGGAATCGGGAGCGCATCGCAGACTTGAAGTTTGGTCGGATTCGACCCGGCCAACCGTCGGTATTGTGATCGCGGAATAAGCAAATCACACCGATGAAAGGCCCCTCCCTTGTGCACGAGGTAGGGCAAATTTTACGCCGCCAGATCTTGCTTGTTGGCCACTGTCGAGTCGGCATTAAGCCGATAGATCAGCGGCACGCCGGTTGCGAGTTCGCGTTTGACGATCTGTTCCGGGGAGAGTTTTTCCAGAACCATCACCAGCGCGCGCAGCGAATTGCCGTGGGCGGAGATGAGCACGTTATTGCCTTCAAGCACGCGCGGCAGAATCTCCTGGATGTAATAAGGCAAGACGCGGGCCGCGGTGTCCTTTAAGCTTTCGCCGCCCGGCGGCGCGACGTCATAGGACCGGCGCCAGAGCAGAACCTGTTCCGCGCCCCACTTGGCCCGCGCATCGTCTTTGTTCAAGCCGGAGAGATCGCCGTAATCGCGTTCGTTGAGGGCCTGGTCCTTGAACACCGGGATGCCGACCTGGCCCATTTCTTCCAGAACGAGATCAAGCGAACGCTGCGCGCGAATGAGCGCCGAGGTGAAGCCGACGTCGAACCGAATGCCTTGAGCCTTGAGCTTGCGGCCGGCGGCGCGCGCTTCCCTGATGCCGTTTTCGGTGAGATCGATATCGCGCCAACCGGTGAACAGATTTTTCAGGTTCCACTCGCTCTCGCCGTGTCGCACAAGGACGAGAATTCGTTCACCCATACGGCAGCTCCGTTTGGTATTGCCCCAGCCGAGCAAGCATCAAATATCGCGCAGGCCGAGCACGTCGGCCATCGAATAAAGACCCGGCTTCTTGCCGCGCGCCCACAACGCGGCATGCAGTGCGCCGCGGGCGAAGATCATGCGGTCCTCGGCCCGATGCGTCAGCTCGAGGCGCTCCGCCGGCCCGGCGAAGATCACCGAGTGCTCGCCGACCACGGTGCCGCCGCGCAGCGAAGCGTAACCGATGTCGCCGGCGCGGCGTGCCCCGGTCATGCCGTCGCGGCCGCGCACCGAATGCTGCTTAAGATCGACGCCGCGGCCTTCAGCGGCGGCCCGGCCGAGCATCAGCGCCGTGCCTGACGGCGCATCGATCTTCTTGTTGTGATGCATCTCGACGATCTCGATGTCGTAATCGTCATTGAGCGTTTTGGCGACGCGCTTGACCAGCGCGGCAACAAGATTGACGCCCAGACTCATATTGCCGGATTTGACGACGGTCGCCCGGCTAGCGGCCTTGGCGATCACCGCGTCTTCTTCGGCGGAATGGCCGGTGGTGCCGATGACATGCACCAGTCCCGCATTTGCAACGAGTTCGGCGAACACCATTGTGGCGGCGGGAATCGTGAATTCGATCAGGGCGTCCGCGCGCTGCAACAGCGGCGCGGCATCGCCGGCCACAGTGATTCCATTTTTGCCAAGCCCCGCCAATTCGCCGGCGTCCCGGCCGATCACGGCGGAGTCCGGCGCGTCGACCGCCCCCGCGAGCGTCACGCCTTTGTTCGCCGCAACGGCATGAATGAGTGTGCGGCCCATGCGCCCACCGGCGCCCGCGATCACCACTCGCAAATTGGAATCTGGCGCGGCCATTGTTCTTCCATGCGTTTGTCCCTGGGGTATAGCGGGGCGGTGTCAGGCCAGCAACAGCGCGCCGCTGCGCTTGCGCAAACGACGGTTAAAACCGTGCGCCGTCATAGCCCTCGACGACGATGACGTCCGCCTCGGCCTTGCCTTCGCGCAACTTCTTCGCGGCGAGATATTCGGGCGAACGATAGCAAGCGAGTGCGGCGTCAAAGCTCGGAAATTCCAGCACCACGATACGGCTGCGCGCCCTGCCCTCCATGACCTCTCGCCGGCCGCCACGGACCAAATAGCGCGCGCCGAACTTGCCGAACGGCGCCTGGTTGGCGACTAGGTATGGCTTATAGGCATCCGCGTCGGGCACGTCGACCTGGACGATCCAGTAGCCCTTCTTGCTCGCGGGCGGCGGCGGCGAGGGAGACGCCGGCTGCGGACCATCATAGCCGTCGACAATGACGAAATCGCAAGTCGAATGTTCAAGGCGCAGCGGCTTGGCGCGCTGATATTCCTCCGAGCGATAGCATGCGAGCGCCGTGGCAAAATCAGGAAATTCGCGTAACACGCAACGGCCGCGGGCACGCCCTTCGACGACGTCCATTTTGCCGCCGCGCACCAATGCGACGCCGTGATATTTTTCGTGCGCCGGCGGCGTCGCCGCCATATAGGCCTTGAAGCCTTCCGGGTTGCTGATATCGATTTGCGGAATCCAATAGCCCTTGGGCATAGTTGTCACACTCCTCCGGCCCTCACACGCTCATTTTTTTGTTGCCGCTCCCACGATCTCGGCGACGATCGCTTCAGCGGCAGCCTTCGGATCGGACGCGGCAATGATCGGACGGCCGACCACCAGATAATCGGCGCCGGCGGCGATCGCCGCGGCCGGCGTCGCGACGCGCTTTTGATCGCCAACCTCTGCACCCGCCGGCCGTATGCCCGGCGTGACCAATGTCAGCCGATCGCCGACAATGCGGCGCAGATTAGCGACCTCCTCGGGCGAACAGACCAAGCCGTCAACGCCGACGGCGCGCGCCTGCGCCGCGCGCCGCGCGGCAAGGGCGGCGACCGTCGTGGCATAGCCGGCCTCCGCCAGATCCGCGTCGTTGAGCGAAGTAAGCACGGTGACAGCGAGAATGCGCAGACCGCTCTCGCGCGCCTCCACTGCGGCCTGCATGACCTGAGGGAAGGCATGCACAGTGAGAAAACTTGCGCCAAGCCGCGCGACGCTCTTCACACCCGCCGCAACCGTATTGGCAATGTCGTGAAGCTTCAGATCGAGAAAGACGCGCTTGCCTGATTGGATGAGCTTCGGCGCATAATCGAGACCGCCGGCGAAGGCGAGCTGATAGCCGATCTTGTAGAACGTCACCGCGTCGCCGAGACGCGTCACCATCGTCTCCGCTGCATCGACCGAAGGTACATCGAGTGCAACAATCAGGCGGTCGCGGGGGTCCATTCCTGCTCCGTCGGCAAGCGCAATTCTCTTTTAATTCATCATGCCGGACAATTCGACCAGCCGGCGCATGGCGGCCCGCAGCGCTGCGGCGAGCGTCTCGTCTTTTAAATTATCGTCCTCATCGAAGGCCAGTTCGGCGCGCGGCACGCTGACCTGCTCCGGGATTACCAAAGCGCCGCAGCCGAGTTCGAGGATTTGCCGCAGCGCCATCAATGAGCGGATGCCGCCGCCGCCCCCGCTCGTAGCCGAACCGAGCGCGAACACCCGGCCCTTGAACGCGGCATAGGTCGGCTCGCCGCGTTCGCGCACGCGCGAGACCCAATCGATGGCGTTTTTCAGAAGCGGAGTGACCGAGGCGCTGTATTCCGGGCTGGTGATAAAGACACCGCGATGCGTTACGAGCGCCTGCCGCAGCTTGAGCGCCGCGACCGGCGGTCCCGCAGCGGTCGCCGAATCGGCATCGAACAAGGGCAATTCATAGTCTTCGAGCGAAATGCGCGTGACTTCGGCGTCGAGCAGCGCCAATTCCTTGGCGGCGAGCGCGGCCAGCCGCGTATTATGCGAGCCGGTGCGCAGCGAGCCGGGGATGACGAGGATTTTAGGGACAGGCATGAAGAGCAGAGATGTCGGATATCAGATGTCGGAAGACAGAATGCTTTGTTTTTCGACCTCCGTCATCTGACCTCTGTTATCTGGCATCCGGCCGCCGATAGACCCAAACGCGCGCCGGCGGAATGTTCATCCAGATGCGCTCGGAAGCCTCCACCGAAAAACCGCCAAGCCGTTTCGGCAGCGGCGCGGCGACCGAATAGGTAAATTGCACGAACGGCGCGCCCGGCGCCATAAGATCGAAGGCGTCGCGAATAAGCCGCAAGCGCATGGTGATCGGTTTGGTGATCAGCGGCAGGCCAGAGACGACGGCGGCGGCCGGCTGCAGCAGCAAGGTGTCGAGCAGCCGGCGCGCGCTGTAAGCGTCACCCTGCACCAGGGTGGCTTGCGGATAACGCGCACGCAAAATCCGGCAGAACGCCGGATTCGATTCCACCAGCACCAGGCGCGAAGGATCGACGCCGGCCTCGACCAAGGCGTCGGTGACGGGGCCGGTTCCCGGACCCAATTCTACGACAGGCCCGGTCGATCGCGGATCGACATAGCGCGCCATGGCGCGGGCCAGGATTCTACCCGACGGAGTGACCGCGCCCGTGGATAACGGACGCTCGATCCAGGATCGGATAAAGCGTACTTCGTCGTCGAGCCGAATGCCGCGCTTGAGCTCGAATCGCTTTATCTGTTGCTCGATTTTGCGGCCAAGCCCATCGCGTTTTTGCTCGAACAACCGAATTTGACGTTCGATCTTGCGCTCAATGAGAGTTTTTCTGACCTCCAGGAGGCGAAGCTGCCGCCCAATTTTTCGTTCAAACGATTGTAGGGCGGGCAGTGGCATGGCATCCACGCGACAAAGGTATTCTAGCTATTTAAGACATCTACATTACAAAAACCATAGAGCGCACCCTAAGCGGCGCCGGCGCGGCCGCCGAGTCCATCCAGGAACTCCTTGACCTTGCCGAGGAATCCGGAGGATTCCGGCTGCGTCTCGCTGGACGACAGGCGTTCGAATTCAGCCAGCAGCTCCCGCTGCTTCTTGGTGAGCTGCTGCGGAGTTTCGACCACCACCTGGACGTACATGTCGCCGCTCTGGCGTGAGCGGAGCACCGGCATCCCTTTGCCGGCCAGGCGGAAGCGGCGGCCGGATTGCGTGCCCTCCGGCACTTTGACTTTGGTCTTGCCGCCGTCGATCGTCGGCACTTCGAATTCGCCGCCGAGCGAGGCCGCCACCATGGAAACCGGAACGCGGCAGTGCAGGTCAGCGCCTTCGCGCTGGAAGAACGGATGCGCGCCGATCGAGAGGAATATGTAAAGATCGCCGGGCGGCCCGCCGCGCACGCCGGCTTCGCCTTCGCCGGCGAGCCGGATGCGGGTGCCGTCCTCGACGCCCGCGGGAATATTCACCGACAGCGTGCGTTCGCGAGTGACGCGCCCGGAGCCGGCGCATGATGCGCATGGCGTGTCGATCGACTGGCCGCGGCCGTGACAATTCGGGCAGGTGCGTTCGAGCGTGAAAAAGCCCTGGGCGTGACGCACCCGGCCGTGGCCGCCGCACATCGGACAGGTCTTCGGCTTGGTGCC
>DASXJB010000154.1:0-12664 GCA_036497645.1 Xanthobacteraceae bacterium | reverse complement strand
CGTATCGATTGAAACCGGCACGCCCAGCCCGATGATTGCCGGCAGCACTGCGGCGAGGCGGTGGCGCTCCTCGTCGAGCGAAACCGGGGCGGCGCCGCCATAGGGCCGGGTCGATTCCGCGCCGACATCGATGATGTCGGCACCTTCATCGACAAGCCGCCGCGCCTGCGCAAGTGCAGCTGTTGGCTCCAGGAAACGGCCCCCGTCGGAGAATGAATCGGGCGTGACATTAAGAACACCCATCACCAGCGGGCGGCCCTTGGCGAGAAGCCCGGTAAGCACGTTGCCGGCCGGCGCCGCTCCCGAGACCGATGGAGCGCCACGCGTGACATTCGCGGCCGTGGTCCTCGCCGCCATGGTCCTCGCGGCCGTGGTCCTCGCCGCCATGGTCCTCGCCGCCATGGTCCTCGCCGCCATGGTCCTCGCCGCCATGGTCCTCGCCGCCATGGCCTCCGTCCTTAAGCTTGTTTGGCGGCCTCGTGCCGCTCATGGCGCTGGCTTTGCGCGGCCACTCCCGTGAAGTCAAGCGGCGGCGGAAGCTCAATCTGGGGGTCTCGTAAAGGGCGGCCGCCGGCGGCAATCAATAACGGATCAGCGGCGGTAGTTTTTTGGCATCCTCGATCCAGCGCGCCACGGTATTCACTGAAGGCAAAAGGCGCACCAATTTGCGCTTGGTGTTGACCTCGGCCATGACCTCCGCGAGCTTTTGCGGATTGCGGTAGCGAAGTTCATTGACCGTCCGCACGCCGGCGGCCCGCAGCAGTTCCGCATATTCCCAGCCCACGCCCTTGATCCTCATGCGATCGGCGGCCGTGACCCAGTCCAGTACGTTTTTCTCCGGCGTTCCGGTCTTGAGCGCCAGCTTTAATCTCTGCTTCGGCGTCTTGGCCAGGCGGAGCAGCGTGACAGTGGTGCGAATCCCATCCGATTTCAAAATGGCGGCAACGTCGGTGCCGATCCCCTGAATTTCGGAAATGGGATAAGCCATCGATGCCCCCTCAGCGCAATTTGATCGCAACAAACACGTTGTTACTCAAACAAACTGCGCGAGCCCGGGGATTGCAGCGACGATCTCGCCGACCGCATCCTCGCCGGCTTTCTCTCGCGTATACGCAATCACCGCGCGGGTCACGGTCTGCACCTGGCCCATACTCAAACCGGCCGACATCATGCGCATGCCCGCGCCCATGACCCCACCCATTGCTCCAGCCATCATGCCGCCAGCGTCGCTTTCACTCGCGGCTTTTTGCATCACTGCCTCGGCTCCGGGAAGTTTGGCCAGCAATGGTTGGACTTTGTCAGCTGGGCCTTCCTTGACCAGAAATTCGAGGATGATGCCGACGGCTTTTTCCGCAGTCGCACGATCTATGCCGACATCAGCGACCAGACGTGCGATCAGTTCGTCCATTAGTCCCTCGCCAGCCCCGAAAGGTCCGCCGGGCGCGAGACATATTGCAGGGTCAAAGGCGGTGGTGACAAGCAGGCGCGGTTCGAACGTGCTCAAGCGTTGCAAACTTGCAACGCGTCACCATCGAGAGTGGATGACAAGGACCGCGGTCGCGGACTATAAAATTTCCGGCGTATACGAGCGCCGTTTACGGCAAAGCGAGTGCGCCCCAGGCGTCGATCAATTATGACAGTACGAACATGAGTGCAAATAATGCTGTGTCCGCGGTCTTGAACCAAGTCGATCGCGAACTCGATTCCAGTCTTGATCGGCTGTTCGCCTTGTTGCGAATTCAATCGATTTCGACGGACCCCGCTTATGCCGCGCAGTGCCGCAAAGCCGCGGAATACGTTGCCGCCGATCTCGGCACTCTCGGCTTCGACACCAGTCTGCGCCCGACCGCCGGCCATCCGGTGGTGATCGGCAAAAGCGGCAAGGGCGCCAATCCCCGGCCTCGGGTTTTGTTCTACGGCCATTATGACGTGCAGCCGGTCGACCCGCTCGATCTGTGGCAGACGCCGCCGTTTGAACCGCGAATCGCGACGGAGCAGGGGCGCAAAATCATCGTGGCGCGCGGCGCCTGCGACGATAAAGGCCAGGCGATGACCTTCATCGAGGCGTGCCGCGCCTTCAAGGCAGTAACCGGCAAACTTCCGCTCGATATTACGATCATGATCGAAGGCGAGGAGGAGTGCGGCTCGAAACATCTGTTTGGATTTGTGCGCGACAATGCCGACGAGTTTAGGCGCGATCTCGCGCTGGTGTGCGACACCGGGATGTGGGACGCCGACACGCCGTCGATCACGACCTCGTTGCGTGGCCTGGTCTATGAGGAGGTCCGGCTGACCTGCGCGGATCGCGATCTGCATTCAGGCTTGTTCGGCGGCGCCGCGCGCAATCCGATCCATGTGCTGGCCGACGTTCTTTCCGCTTTGCATCGGCCGGATGGTTCAGTCGCCATTCCAGGATTCTATGACGGCGTGCCAGAATTGCCGGCCGACATCAAAGCGGATCTCGCCGGCCTCGAGCTGACGCCGGAAAAATTTCTGGCGCCAATCGGGCTGAAAATTCCGGCCGGCGAAAAGGACCGCATGCTGATCGAGCAAATCTCGACGCGGCCGACCGCCGAAGTGAACGGAATTATCAGCGGCTATACCGGGGAGGGGGCAAAGACCGTCATTCCCGGAAAGGCGATGGCCAAAGTGTCGTTCCGCCTCGTCGGTGCCCAGGATCCGGAGAAAATCCGCCTCGCGTTCCGCGAATTCGTCCGCGCGCGTATGCCCGCCGACTGCACCGTGGAATTCGGTAATTTCAGCAGCGCGTCGGCTTTCAATGTTGCGTTCGATAATCCCGCGCTCACCAAAGCGCGCGAAGCGCTGGCGCAGGAGTGGGGAAAGAAAGCGGTCACTGTCGGCGCCGGCGGTTCGATTCCAATCGTCAGCGATTTCAAGACTGTGCTCGGGATGGATACGCTGATGGTCGGCTTTGCACTCGACGACGACCGCGTTCACTCGCCCAACGAAAAGTACGATCTCAAGAGCTTTCACAAGGGCATTCGCAGCTGGGTGCGCATTCTGGCGGCCCTGGCCGGCGCATGAGCCGGCGACACTGCCGAGCCCATGAAACGAAGTGTCGCGCTCTATTCCGCTGCTGCGGCGATCAGGCGCGGCGTGACAAAACGCTCCAACCGTGCCGAATGCGGGCGGAGCTCCGCCCAGTCGCCAATCGGCAGGTCCATCACGACCAGCCCCGACGTCGGCAATTTTTCGCGCAGCTGTTCGCGGGCTTCGATATCGCCGGATGCGATCAACTGTAGCGCGAACTCGTGCAGGCTTGGATTGTGGCCGACGATGAAAAGTTTGTTCGCCCTGCGCGGCTCGGCGGCGACCTGGAGAAGCTTATACGGACTGGCGTTATAGATGCGATCGTCGGTTTCTTTGCGCGGCGGCCTGGCAAAAGCATCAGCGACCAGATCCCACGTTTCCTGGGCCCGCGCCGCCGGCGAAATCAGCGCCAGGTCCGGGATTAGATCGTGGTGGGCCATGTAAGCGCCAAGCGTGGGCGCATCGGCGCGGCCGCGTTTTGTGAGTTTGCGATCGCGGTCGCGCTCGCCGGGCTCGGCGCGCTCGGTCTTGGCGTGGCGGAGCAGCATTAAACGGCGCATCGCGGTACTGTCGCTTTCCCGGCTTAAGGTGTCCACTGGCCTCGGTCGCCCGAAAGCCTTACATAGCGGCAGCGATGCGCAATCACACATCTCACAAGAACGCCGCGGTGAACGAAATCTACGGCGATAACTGGTATGCCGCGACGATGGTCGATGCGCCGCGCCGGCCGGCGCTTTATTCCGACCTCGACGTCGATGTCTGTGTGATCGGCGGCGGTCTCGCCGGCCTGACCACTGCGCGCGAAGTGGCGCGCAAAGGCTGGTCCGTCGTATTGCTCGAGGCCAACCGGCTCGCCGCCAACGCCTCGGGGCGCAATACCGGCTTCGTGTTGCCGGGCTTCGGCGCCGACGCCGACAAGCTCATTGCCCGCATCGGTTTCGAGCGCACCAAAGATCTTTGGACGCTGGCGCAAGCCGGCCTCGATTACGTGCGCGATACTATCCGCGACGAACGCGCGCCCGGTGTCGATCCGCAAGACGGCTGGCTCTACGTGTCGAAGCGAGACAATAGCGACGAATTTGTAAAATACGTCGCTTTGCTCGGAGAACTGGGCTGCGACATTGAGGGCTGGCCGACCGAGCGCGTGCGTGAGGTGTTGCGCAGCGAGCGTTATTTTTACGCCATCAATCATCTGCGCGCGCTTGCCATCCATCCGCTCAATTACGCGCTCGCGTTGGCCGCCGCCGCAGAGCGCGACGGCGCGCGCATTTTCGAGAACACGCCCGCTCTGTCGATCGATCCGAGCGGGGTGCGCAAACGCATCGTGACGCCGGGGGCGCGGTTGCGCGCCAATCACGTGGTGCTGTGCGGCAATATTGGGCTTAAATCACTAATGCCGCGGCTCGCCGCGACGATGGTGCCGCTGACGACCTATGTGATCACGACCGCGCCGCTTGGCGATCGTCTTGCCGAAGCGGTGCGCTATCGCGGCGGGGTCAGCGACAGCGATGCCGCCGACAATCACTATCGCGTTGTTGGCGGCGATCGGTTGATGCTATCCGGCCGCGCCACCACGTGGGCACGCAACCCGCGCCGTTACGTCAGCGCGCTGAAAGCCGACATCAAACACACCTATCCGCAACTCGGCGATGTCGAGATCGACTATGCCTGGGCCGGCACCTTGGGGATTACCGTGCACCGCATGCCGCAGATCGGCGAGGTCGGTCCGGGCGTCTGGCTGGCCAGCGGTTTCGGTGGGCACGGTCTCAATACCACGGCGATGGGCGGCAATCTCATCGCGCGCGCCATGGTCGATGGCGATCACACCTGGCGACAGTTTACGCCGTTCGAGCTGGTTTGGGCCGGTGGCGTATTCGGTCGGGCGGCCGGGCAGATCCGCGTCTGGGTCAAACGTCTGCGCGCCGCCGTCGAAGAGCGGCGCGCCAAGGGGCGCGAATTGGCGCACTGGCAGGCGCGGCTGGCCGCGGCCGAGTCGGCGCCGCCGCCGGACAGCCCCGCCGTTTCGCAGCATCAGTCCGCGCTTTCTGTCCCGAATCAAATCGACAGCGGTGTGGCTGGCACCGCGGCCTCTGAAACCGCACCGCCCGACAGCGCACCGCCCGAAACCATTGATCCCGCCTCGGAACCCGCGAGCACTGAACAAGCGGCCCCGCGCGCGGCACGGCGCCGAAAACGCACGCGAACAAGCGCCGGCCGGGCGGTCGAGCACGATGCCGAGGCCTAGCGGGCGGCGCACGGCCGATCGGCAACAGGTGTGCACTAAATTTACCTTTGGCCGCCCCGCGCCTTCGTCCTTGACTGCTGCTGCTGTACGATGGCGATCCTGAGGGATGACGGGGCGGGGCCGCACGGCATGACAAGAGTTTGGCGCTCAAGCGGTTGGCGGGCCGCCTGCATTACCATGGGCGTGGTGATGGGCGTGGTGATGGGCGTGGTTGTCGCACCGGCCATTGGCTTTGCGGCTGACCTGCCGACGCCAGCGCCGACTGCAGCGCCAGCAGCCCTCGTGCCTCCGGTGCCCGATTGGATCGTGACCATCGGCGGCGAATTGCGCATCGGGCCGAAATGGGCAGGCGCGCCGGACGGCACGTTCCGCCCAACCGGCGGCCCTCTGTTCAGTATTCGCAAAGTTGGAACGCCGCCGGATTATTTCGGTCCGCGCGACAGTTTTGGATTCACCATCCTTGATCTTGGCCAAATCAAAATCGGCCCAGCCGTACAGATCGCTTGGCCGCGCAAAGCCTCGAGCGATACGGCGCTCAATGGTCTGAGTGACGTCAATTTTGCGGTGCAGGCGGGCGCCTTTGCCGAGTACTGGCCGGCGCAGTGGCTGCGGCTGCGCGGCGAAGTGCGGCAAGGCTTCGGCGGCGAAACAGGAGTGACCGGCGATCTGTTCCTGGATGCGATTGTTCCGGCCGGACAATTCCGCTTTTCCGCCGGGCCGCGCTTGACTGCGCAATCCACCGCCGCTGTCAGTCCCTATTTCAGCATCACGCCAGCCGAATCGATCGGCTCTACCGTCGCCGGGTTGCCAGCGCTGCCGGTCTATCACGCCGATGGCGGTCTCTATTCGTATGGCGCCGGAAGCCAGCTGGAATATTTCTTCAATCCGCAATGGGCGGCGCACGGTTTCGTTGAATATCAGCGACTGACCGGCTCGGCGGCCGACTCGCCGTTGGTGATCCAGCGCGGCTCGCCCAATCAATTTACCTTCGGATTGGGCGCGACATATGCCTTCATCACCCATCCCTGGTGGTGAGTAGGGATTTGGCAAAGCACGTCGGCGCTCTAGCGTCCTTCCCTTCGCGTCATAAAAGCCAGCCGCTCGAACAGGTGCACATCCTGCTCGTTCTTAAGCAGCGCCCCATGTAGCGGGGGTATCAACCGCTTCGGGTCGCGCTCGCGCAGCGTTTCGACCGAAATATCTTCGACCATTAGAAGCTTGAGCCAATCGAGCAATTCCGAGGTCGATGGTTTCTTCTTCAATCCGGGCACTTCGCGGATCTCGTAGAACAGCTTGAGCGCCTCAGCCACGAGGCGGTGCTTGATGCCGGGAAAATGGACCTCGACGATGGCGCGCATCGTGTTGGGATCCGGAAAGCGGATGTAATGGAAGAAGCAGCGGCGTAGGAAAGCGTCCGGTAATTCTTTTTCGTTGTTTGAGGTAATGACGACAATCGGGCGGCGGCGCGCATGGATCGTTTCGCCGGTCTCATAAACGAAGAATTCCATGCGATCGAGTTCTTGCAGAAGATCGTTGGGAAATTCGATATCGGCCTTGTCGATTTCGTCGATCAACAAAACCGGCCTTTCATCGGCAATGAACGCCTCCCACAACTTGCCGCGCTTGATGTAATTGCGGATGTCCTTGACCCGAGCGTCGCCCAATTGACTGTCGCGCAGCCGCGTCACCGCGTCGTATTCATAGAGGCCCTGCAGCGCTTTGGTGGTCGATTTGATGTGCCATTCGATCAGCGGCGCACCCAGGGCCTTGGCGATTTCCAGCGCCAGGACGGTTTTGCCGGTCCCGGGTTCCCCCTTCACCAGGAGGGGGCGCTCGAGCGCGATTGCGGCGTTAACCGCAACCTTCAAATCATCGGTGGCGACGTAGCCGCTGGTACCTTCGAAACGCATGAAACGCGGGCCTCCGGTGGCAAATTAAATCACCCTGGTGACGCGCCACAAGCGCGGACCCGCTGCCCGATCCGAACCTGACCACAGCCACCGTGTTCCCGGCACACGATCTTGTTGTCACTGTCATGTGGCTTCGTTATAAGCCGCCGCACGAGAGGGCGCTTCGCAAGTTGGTTGCGGGAGTACACCCAGATGCAATTGTCCAAGGGCAGAAATAGACGTCCGGAAAAGCCCCAAAAGAACGGCAAAGATAATGGAATGGGCCTTGTGGCGGACGGAAAATTCTATCGGCCGAGCGACAAAGAGCCGTTCATGAACGAGCGCCAGCGGGAGTATTTCCGGCTGAAGCTGCTTAATTGGCGGGAGGACATCCTTAAGGAGGCCAAAGAGACCCTGCAGCACTTGCAGGATGAAAGCCAGAATCATCCAGACCTTGCCGACCGGGCATCGTCTGAGACTGACCGTGCGATCGAACTGCGCGCCCGCGACCGGCAACGCAAACTGATCGCCAAAATCGATGCTGCGTTGCAGCGTATTGAGGACGGCACCTACGGATATTGCGAGGAAACCGGCGAACCGATCACGCTCAAGCGCCTAGAGGCGCGGCCGATAGCCACGCTATCAATCGAGGCCCAGGAACGCCATGAGCGGCGCGAACGGGTCTACCGTGACGACTGAGGTGGCTTAAGCGCCAGCACCCCGAATAGTGACAGGCCGCATAAGGTTATTCCATTGAAGCCATTGAGACTGCAGCAACTCCGGTTGGCCTCTTAGCGCATCACCTAAAAATTGGCAAGACAACGCTCTGTCAGACTGAATTGGCGAACTGACACGCTAAGTAGGCGCGCGACGATTGACAGGTTTCTGACCAACTTTGACAATTTGGAATGCAGATCACCGCCGCCGTCGTCCGTGAACGTTCGGCACCCTTCGCATTAGAAAAATTAGAGCTCTGCGATCCGCGCCCGGACGAAGTGATCGTGCGCGTGGTGGCGAGCGGGATGTGCCAGACCGATCTGCATGGCCGGGACGGCTACTTCGCTTCGCCCTATCCCGCGGTTTACGGCCACGAAGGTGCCGGTGTGGTGCATGCAGTCGGCAGCGCTGTCCGCTCGTTGGCGCCCGGCGATCACGTCGTCATGTCGTTTCCGTGGTGCGGAACCTGCCCGAACTGTCAGCAGCAAAAATATTGCTACTGCGTACATGGCCGCCGTCTGAAAATGCACGGTAGGCGCGCCGACGGCTCGACGCTGATGTCGAGAAACGGCGCGCCGGTTTATAGCGCCTTCTTTCAACAGTCTTCGTTCGGCACTTATGCGCTCACCCAGGAGCGTTATGCGGTGAAGGTACGAAAAGATGCGCCGCTGGAAGCCTTGGGGCCGCTCGCCTGCAGCGGCCAGACCGGAGCTGGAGCCATTCTCAACGCCATGCAACCGCAGCACGGCGACAGTCTCGCGATCTTCGGTGTCGGCGCCGTCGGGCTATCGGCTCTGATGGCGGCAAAAATCGCGGGCTGCGATCCTATCGTCGCTGTTGACGTGCACGCCCATCGGCTGGCGCTGGCACGCGAACTCGGCGCCACCCATACCATCAATCACAGCGACCGCGACAAAGTCGTCGACGAAGTTCGTACAGTCGCGCCGGGCGGCGTGCGCTATGCACTCGATACTTCGGCGCTACCCGGTGTGTTCCGAGAGGCAATCGAGGCGTTAATGCCCGGCGGGACCTGCGTGCTGCTCGGCAGTGCTCCGGCTGGCACCGACGTCGCGATCGAAATGCCGTTTTTGCAGCAAGGCCGTATCGTACGCGGCGTGGTGCAGGGCGAAAGCTTGCCTAAAGAATTTATCCCCCGGCTGGTCGATCTCATCGTCGCCGGGAAGTTTCCAATTCAGAAGATGATTAAATTCTACGACTTCGCCGACATTAATCAGGCGGCGCAAGAATCCTCAGCCGGGATCGCGATCAAGCCAGTGCTGCGGATGCCTGTCGGATGACGGACGGCAGATGCCAGCGCTCAGATCGCAGAGAGGCCAGATCGATCCTTTTCTGACATCTGACATCCGTCATCCGACTTCAGCTCTTCGATGGCCGCCCCAACAGATTCGCCATCTCTTGTTCGAGGGTGTCGTAGATGGCGGTCTTGCTTTGGTTCGGCTTATTGGCCTCGGGCGTTGCCGGTCGTTGCTCGCTGACGCGCGGATTGCGCGGCGGAGGCGGTAGCGAATCACTGCGCGCTGCCTGATCGGGCGACGCCGGCGGAGGTGCCGATGTGGCGGGTATGCGTGCCTCGCCCGCCGGTTTGCGCAGCGCCGCTTCAAGCCGCTGAGCCATATCGGCAAGGTTTTGGTCCCCACCGGCCGCATTTTCACCACCGCCGGTGGCGATCGAAGGCGGCGGCGAGGATGGCGCGGCCGGCTGCACGGGCTTGCGCGGTTCCAGCCGCGGTTCTGCGCGCTGGTCTGGCCGCTGGTCTTGTCGCTGGTCTTGTCGCTGGTCTTGGCGCGGCGGCTCGCCGGCATTGCCGCGGTTACGCGGCGGCGGCGTGGTCCGCGTTGAGAGCTCATCAGCGAGCGCGGCCAGAGTGTCGCGTTGGCGGGGTCCTGACTCTGGCTGCGCATCCGGCCGTGCGCCCGGCCGCGCTCCACCATTGGCCTCAGGCTGTAATGGCCATGAACCGCCGCCGCTTTCCGGCAGCGGGATAGCGCGTGTGATTGCCTCGACCCCCGCAGGAGCGCGCCCCACATCACGCGCCGCCGGAACGGCGCGGACGATATTAGGCTCAACCACGATGTCGGTCGGTCCGCCGATCATCAAGAGATGCTCGACATTATCGCGCCGCACTAGAATAAGCCGGCGGCGGTTGTCGACGCTGGCGTAATCGATCACCGCGAGGCGAGGCTGTCGCCCGCGCGCACTGGAGCCGATCCGACCGCTGCCGAACCGCCGCACGGTCCACCAGATCGCACCGATCACGCCGAGTACGATCAGAAACGCGACGAAAAAGCGCACGGCGAGCGGCATTTCCGCGCCGAGTAAGCTCTCAAACATCCGCGCTACTCCCCGTCTCGATGGCGTGGCCGACCGCGGCTAACGGTTGCCTTTAAAGGTTAATAGTGCCGGCGATATTCGCCCGCCCGCCCAAAAGCAATGATTTAATAACGATAGCCGATTTCCCGCAAAGCCGACGCCCGCAGCATTCTCATGGTTAACGGCGGTTTGAAGGCAAAGCCGGTGGAACTTTGGCGATTTGGCGAAACGAGCGTGGGAACCGGTGTACTGGTGGCTCAGTTGTGCACGCCACCACCAAACCTCTTGCGCGATTCAGTCGCACAGGGCACTGGAAACCGGCATGACAGAGCAGCTCATGTCGGTGCCTGCTATCAGCAAGGTCCCCGCCGTGTCTGTTTTAGGGGAGGCGCGCGGCGCAGAGGTCGGCTCGGCGGCTGGCGGCGCCGCCGGCGCCGAACGCGGCGGCAGCATTGTCATGGTGCTACTGGTCGCGGTGGCGCTCATCGCGGCACTTGGCGCGATCATGACGCTCGGCGGCAGCAATGCCGAGCAATACACCATCGCTTTTCTCGCTGTCCTCGCCAGCATTGGCGTGTTCTCGCTATTCGCCTTTGCCTGCGGAATCTTGCGAGTGCGCGCTGCCTATCGCGACAATCCGCTGATCAAAGCAGCGGTCGACGGCGCTCCGGAGGCTGTCGTCGTCACCGCCAATGACGGTCGCGTCCTCTATGCCAATGCGGCTTATCTCGATCTGATCGAAGCGAGCGATGGCAAGGAAACGCGGCCAGTGGAACGCGCGTTCATCGGCGATGCCGATGCGTCGGAAGCCATATATCGGCTGCTCAGAGGGGCGCGGGAAGGCCGGCAGCTCGAGGAGGAGGTGCGCGTCACCGGGGTGAAAGGCCGGCCCGCGCGCTGGCTGCGATTTCGCATCCGGCCGCTCGGCGGCGACAAGCGCGCGGGGCGCCTGACCGTCTGGTCGCTTGCGGATGTCACGCGAGAACGTGAGCGGCAGGAGAACGTGTTCCAGGAATTGCAACACGCCATCGACTATCTCGATCACGCGCCCGCTGGATTTTTTTCCGTCAACCACAAGGGCGAAGTCGTCTATCTCAATGCCACGCTCGCCAGTTGGCTCGATCATGATCTCGCCCAGGTCGGATCCGGCGGGCTCAAACTCGGCGAGATTATCGCCGGCGATGGTGCGGCGCTGCTCACCACGCTGCCGCCCGCGCCGGGCGAGGTAAGGACCGAGGTGCTCGACCTCGATCTGCGCACTCGCAGCGGCGGCACGGTGCCGGTGCGCGTGTTGCACAATGTCGCCTATGGCGCCGACGGGATGCCCGGAGCCTCGCGGACGCTCGTGCTCAATCGGGCGCGCGACGACCGCAGCGATCCGCAGCGCGCCGCCGAGATCCGCTTCATGCGCTTCTTTCATCACACGCCGATGGCGATCGCCACGATCGACAAACACGGCGGCGTGGTGCGCACCAATCCGCTATTCGCGCGGCTGTTTCGTGGCGCCAGCGGCGGCGAGGCAAAGGATCGTTCAATCCTCGCCACCATTGCTCCGCGCGATCGCGAAGCGCTGCAAGGCGCGATCCGGCAGGCGGCGCTAGGCAAGACCGAAATCGCGCCGGTCGACGCCATGCTAGCCGGTGCGGGCGAGCGCTTCGGCCGATTCTACGTCACTGCCGTCGAGGAGGAAGAGCGCGACCAGGAATCCGCGATTGTTTATGCGCTCGAAACCACGGCGCAGCGCGAATTGGAAAACAAGGTAACGCAGCAGCAGAAGATGGAGCTGGTGGGGCAGCTCGCCGGCGGCATCGCGCACGATTTCAACAACGTGCTTTCCGCGATCATGATGGCGACCGATTTCCTGCTCAACGCGCACAAGCCGACCGACCCTTCGTTCGGCGATATCATGCAGATCAAACAGAATGCCAACCGGGCGGCGAGCCTGGTGCGGCATCTGTTGGCGTTTTCGCGCAAGCAGACACTGCGCCCGCAGGTGCTCGATATCGGCGAAGCCTTGAGCGATCTGACGATGCTGTTGCGGCGCCTGATCGGCGAAAAGGTCGCGCTCGACGTGGTGCATGGGCGCGATTTGTGGCCGGTAAAGGTCGATATTTCGCAGTTCGAACAGGTCGTCGTGAACCTGGCGGTGAATGCGCGCGACGCCATGCCAAACGGCGGCAGGTTGACCGTTCGCACCACCAATGTGACGGCGCAAGAATCCATACGCTTCAATGCCAAGGGCATGCCAGCGGCGGATTACGTGCTGGTGGAGGTCGCCGACACGGGCGTGGGCATCCCGCCCAATATCATCGGCAAAATTTTCGAGCCGTTTTTCTCGACCAAGGAGGTCGGCAAAGGCACCGGGCTCGGGCTTTCGACGGTCTACGGAATCATCAAGCAGACCGGCGGATTCGTTTACGTCGATTCGGTT
>DASXJB010000153.1:0-24203 GCA_036497645.1 Xanthobacteraceae bacterium | reverse complement strand
CACGAGAACGCATTCGAGATTGGGATAATCGAGCCGCGCCACCGCATCGAGGCTCGCCTTGAGCATGTCGGGTGGCTCGCAACAGGCCGGAATGTGGATTGAGACTTTCGGCGCAAACGGCTCGGGCACGAGCGGTGGCGCGTTGGCCAGCCGCCGCGGCGCGCGGCCAAATGCGATGGCGGCGATCTCTTCCAGCCGCGACAGCGCGATGGCGACCAGCGGCACAAGCAGAACAATGCCAAATCCCAGCGCGAAGGCAGCGCCAGGCACGAAGTAATGGCCCTTCCAAAACGCGACGATGGCGGCGAACCAGGCGCCGACCGCATTGGCGGAGGCGGCCAGCATAAGCGCTTGGGTGACGCTGGCGCCGGCGAGCGCCAGGATCGGCAGCGATAGCAGCAGACCAAACAACACCGCCAAACCGGCGCGCTTGAGATAGTCCGGATCGGTGATTGGGCCGGTCCAGCTGAATTTCGCCTGTCGGGAGGCATCGAACATGCCCCAATAGGGCCCGACACCGCCTTCAATGGTTTTCCAGGGCTGATCGACGGCTTCGACGATGTTGTAGTCGATGCCGTAGGCCTGGGCGCGGGTGACAAAATCGCGCAAAACCTGCGCCTGCTCGATCCGGCCCGGATCGGCGTCATGGAAATTGTAGCCGGCGCTCGGCCAACCGAACTCCGCAATGACGATCCGCTTACCGGGATGGGTCTTACGAAGCCGGTCGTAGAACTCAATCGTATGATCCACCGCGCGCGAAGCGTCGAAGCCTTCCCAGTAGGGCAGGATATGCGCGGCGATGAAGTCGACCGCCGAAGCGAGCTCCGGGTGATCAATCCAAACGGTCCAGATTTCACCTGTAGTTACAGGGACCAGGCTCGATCGCTTCACCTTTTGGATGAGCTCGATCAATCCCGGCACGGTCATTTCGGCGCGCAGCGTCGTTTCGTTGCCAACCACGATGGCATCGACATTGCTGTAGTGCCGGGCGAGATCGAGCGCCGAGCGAATTTCCCGCTCGTTGCGGGCCTGGTCCTTGTCGATCCAGGCGCCGACGGTAACTTTGAGGCCGAATTCCGCGGCGATCGGCGGAACCAGTTCAGCGCCGCCGGTTGCCGAATAGGTGCGGACGGCGCGGGTGTAGGGCGCTATGGCGCGCAGATCAGCCCGGATCCGTTCAGCCGTCGGACGAGCGCCGCGGTCCGGATGAGAGGAATCGGCGAATGGTGAATAGGAAATACTGGCAAGCTGCCGGGTAACGTCGGGGGCTGTCCCCACCGGTTTCAGCAGAATCCAAATGCCGGCATGCACACACGCAACCAGCGCGAGCACGGCAGCGACGGTGCGCATGGACTCCCAACCACGCGGGGCAAACCACACAGGCCCGAACCTGCCCCCCGGTTCGACGATGGTCGTAAGGGTGAGGCTAACCTTGCAACGGCGAGATTAAATTAGCGACGGCCAATGGCGAATTCAAGACAGCAGGATGGCCAGAGACGCCGCGCGGCAGCGTTTTTTTTGCCGCTGCCGGACGCAAGCGCACATTGCTGAAAGTTAATGACGTGCCGAGGGTCGCTTTAGCGCGTCGCAGTCGGATTTTGCGCCGCTGCGGCCGGCGCAGGGGGCTGCAGAGCCGGATTGATCCAGCACGCATGGACGCGTCCGTTAAGGCTGTCGGCGGCTTTGGGATCGATCGTATTGGCGTGCAAAACCAGGCAGCGGAACGTCACCTGGATATGGCCGCTGGGACAGCCGAAGCGGTCATAGAGGTCGAGGTGGCGAAATGCCGTGTCCAGATCGTCGCGCCAAAGCAGGCTGACGACGCGCCGGCCGAGCCACACGCATTCCGGATTGCCGGCCGGCCCGCTGAGAGCGCGTTGGGCTTCAGCAAATTCATCGATTTTCTGGGGCTCCTTGGTGCCATCCTTGGCGCTGTCCTTGGCGCTGTCTTTGGCATTGTCCTTGCCACTGTCCTTGGCGCCCTCTTTGGGCGCGGCGGATTGCTGGTCGGCCGGCTTGGCGTCGTTGTTTTGGGCAAGAGCGCGAGAAATGGCTGGAGAAATTGCGGGAGAAATTCCGGTGGCGGTTGCGGCCGCAAATAGCCATACGGCGGCGCAAATCCCGCCGGCAAGTTTGAGTACGCGGTACGACATCATCGCCTTATTGCGCTGGACTAGGCTGAAAGGGACGTTCGCCGAGGTTTCATTGACGTTTCTTGCCTTATGGCGCTGCCCCTTGTGACCCCCTTGTGACCGTCGATTAGGCCCCTATTGCGGCAGAAGTTTTCGCCAATCACCGCGGCTGCGACCACAGCCTAACCGCGGGCTTTTGTCCAGCGCACATGCTGCCACTCCTTAACGGGAGCGCGACATGAGACGCGGCTTGGCATCGCCTTCGGCCAAGGCTCTAGCATTTTGATTGAGCATGACCTTTCCGGAAAACCGGCTTCCACTTTTCCGGATCATGCTCTAAGGCGGATACGTGCCGCGCCCGACATTCGCAAATTCGCTTGCCGCAGCGCTCGCCTGCTACGCCGCAACCGCGATCGCGATTGGGTTTGCGTGGTGGTGGCTTGGCGCGCCCATTCGGCTGCCGCCGTCGCCGCTTGCCGTCGGCGGCAAGCTCGCTTGTGTGTCCTATGCGCCGTTTCGCGGCGATCAAGATCCGCTGGTCGAGACAACGCATGTGGGTGCGGCGCAGATCGACGAAGATCTGACGCTGTTGTCCCGCTACACGGACTGCATCCGCACTTATTCAATTGAAAACGGACTCGACCAGGTTCCAGCGATCGCCGCGCGTCACGGGCTGAAAGTGATGCAGGGCCTTTGGTTGTCCAACAAAGCCGAAAAGAATCGGCGTCAGGTCGAGACCGTCGTTGCTCTCGCCAAAGCCTTTCCAAACACGATCAGCGCGGTGGTCGTCGGCAATGAGGTGCTGCTGCGCGGCGATCTTTCCGTCGGCGATCTTGAAGGATTCATCCGCACGGTAAAGGCGCAGGTGACGATGCCGGTCACCTATGCCGATGTGTGGGAGTTCTGGCTTCGCTATCGCGGCCTGCAGAGCGCGGTCGATTTCGTCACCATTCACATCCTGCCGTACTTGGAGGATTTCCCGCTGCCGGCTTCCGTTGCCGCCGCCCATGTCGACGCCATCCGCAAGCAAGCCGCCGCGGCGATCCCGGACAAAGAGATCTTCATCGGCGAAGTCGGCTGGCCAAGCGCGGGGCGGATGCGCGAGGCGGCGCTGCCGTCGCCCTCCAATCAGGCGCGCGTCATCAGCGAAACGATGACGTTGGCGCAGCGCGAAAATTTTCGCGTCAATGTCATCGAGGCCTTCAATCAGCCATGGAAACGCTGGCTCGAAGGCGCGACCGGCGGCTATTGGGGCATTTTCGACCGCGTGACCGGAGCACCGAAATTTGCCTTCAATGGCATCGTCTCCGATCACCCGCATTGGCTGTTGCAGGCGCTTGCCGGCGTGCTGCTCGCCGGCATTATATTTGCGAGCGCGCTTGCCGGCGCCGGCGGCAAGCCGGCCGTGCTCTATCTGTGGCCGCGCATCGCGCTACTGTCCTTCCTTCCCGCGGTCTTGTTCGGCTGGACGCTCGAGCGGATTCCGATTGACAGTTTCAGCGTCGGTTCCTGGTTGCGTTCCATCGCCTTCGCCGCTGCCGCGGCAGTTGCGCCGGCGGCAAGCGCGGCGGCTATCGCCGCCGGCCGCACGCAGCCGGCATTCGCGGCGCTTATTGGCGGGCGGCGCGGGACGCGCGATGCGCTTGACGTCGTTCTTGGCGGCAGCCTGATCGCGCTGACGCTCCTTTCGATCGAAACAGCGCTCGTTTTGGTGTTCGATCCGCGCTACCGCGATATTCCGTTTGCGCCGCAAAGCGCCGGCGTCATCGCGTTCCTCGCGTTGACGGTGGCGACGCCGCGTTCGGCCGGCAAGCGCGCGGCAGCCGAAACGATCGCTGCCGCCGTGCTTGCAGTCGCCGCAGTCTATATCGCGATCTACGAAACTGTTGCGAACTGGCAAGCGCTCTGGCTTTGCGCCGGTTTTGTCGGACTCGCTTTCACTCTGTCGCGGGCGCGGGACGCGCCAAGCTGAGGATCAAAAGCGCGGCGGCGAGCGCGGACAGCTCGGGGTTATGCAGCACGATGCCGAAGCCGCCAGCCGCGAGCCCTACCGCGACCAACACGATCGACGGCTGGATGAGATTAAGGAGCGCGGCGGCCAAAGCGACGACGCCGAAGACATAATGACTGTAGAGCGCGATGGAGAGGCGAAACGCGCCGCACAGCCAGGTCTTCAAGCCGGCTTGGCAAGCGAGTTCGACGTTTAGATTCTCGATCGCCATATAGCGCAGATACATGGCCTCGCCGACCGACAGGAAAGCGACGATCAAAAGCCAATTGGTCTGGCGTGCGGTGGGAAGGAAGACGGGGCGCATATTTGCAGGTTAAACCACTCGATGGCGCGGGTTAATGCCATAATTCCAAGCGCTATCAGTTTTGCCGGCCATGTTCTAAAACCGCGCCGGAGGTCTCGATGACGGCTCGAACGTGCCTGGCGATCGTGCTCGCGGCCGGTGAGGGCACGCGTATGCGTTCGGCGCGGCCGAAAGTGCTGCACCCGCTCGCCGGGCGGTCGCTGCTCGCGCATGTGCTCGGCACCATCGCACAAGCCGGCGTCACCGCCACCGCCGTCGTGATCGGGCCCGGGGAAGATGCGGTCGCCGCCGAAGTCAAACGCGTTGCCCCCGACGCCGAATGTTTCGTGCAGCAGGAACGGCGCGGCACCGCGCATGCCGTATTGGCGGCGCGGGCAGCCATCGAACGAGGGGCCGACGATATTCTCATCGTCTACGGCGACACGCCCCTCGTGCAGCCGGCATCGCTATTGCGGCTGCGCGCGGCGATTGCTGACGTTGCGGCAGTTGCAGTGCTCGGCTTTCGTGCCGCCGACTCCACCGGCTACGGGCGGCTGATCGTCCATAACGGCGAGCTCGTCGCCATTCGCGAAGAGGCCGACGCCAGCGCAACCGAACGCAAGACGGCGCTCTGCAACGGCGGCACCATGGCGCTCGCCGGCAGGACGACGCTTGCGATCCTGGAACGGATCGGCGACCACAATCGCAAACACGAATTTTATCTGACCGACGCCGTCGAGATCGCGCGCGGCATGGCGCTCTCCGCGGTGGCTGTCGAGGTCGAGGAGGACGACATGCGCGGCATCAATACCAAAAAACAGCTCGCCGAAGCGGAAGCGGTGGCGCAAGAGCGCCTGCGCCAGGCTGCGCTCGATGCCGGCGTAACGCTCCTTGCGCCGGAAACGGTCCATCTCTGCGCCGACACCAAATTTGGCCGCGATGTGGTGGTCGAACCGTTCGTCGTGTTCGGCGAAAAGGTCACGGTCGAGGACGGCGCCGTCATTCATGCGTTCTCGCACATTGCCGGCGCGCATATCGGCAAGGGCGTTTCAGTCGGACCGTTTGCACGGCTCCGCCCCGGCACGCGGCTTGGCGAGGGCGCGCGCATCGGCAATTTCGTCGAGGTCAAGGAAGCGGTGGTGGAGGCGGGCGCCAAGGCCAATCATTTGACCTATCTCGGCGACGCTTCAGTCGGGGCCAATGCCAATATCGGCGCCGGCACCATTACCTGCAATTACGACGGCGCTGCCAAGCACCGCACCGAAATCGGCCGTGACGCTTTCATCGGCTCGAACTCGGCGCTGGTCGCGCCGGTCAAGATCGGGGAGGGCGCCTATGTCGGCTCGGGCTCGGTGATCACGCAGGACGTGCCGGCGGATGCGCTAGCGCTGGGTCGAAGTCGCCAAACCACCAAGAAAGACTGGGCAAAACGGTTGCGCGGGCTGAAATCGCTTCGAGCCAAAAAGGGGGCAGGGTAACGGTTGGGGCAACAGGCGAAACAGGCGAAGCTCAAGAATCCAAACGCGGCCGGGTGACGCGCGAGGCCAGGAAGATTGGGAGCGCTGAATAACCGATGATGACCGTGACACAGACCACCCGCCTGATTGCTTGGGTAATTGCTGGCCTAATCGTGGTTGGAATCCTCTTGTATTCCTTTGGCCCGGCGGCGCTGAGGACCGATGAGCTGATCATCATCGGTTTACTGATGATCGGGCTAATCTGGTTTCAAGTCTGGCTCCGCCGTCGCGGCGTATGAAATCAGAACGCCGCTTCCCGACGCCTTAACGCGCAGTGTCCGAGAACAATGCCGCTACTCCTCGCGTGAGAGTCGCTTCAGGACTATCGGGCCGAGAAAATAAAACCACAGCCAAACAACGCCGCTACCAAATAAGGCCAGACCTACCCCGAAGGGCCCGTAACGGCCGTGAATACCTGAATATCTGACAAACAGCTCCTCATACAGAACGTAGAGACCGGCGCAGATCAGTCCGACCGCGACAATAAAGTTCATAAACTGCCGCATGATTTTGGATCATAGCAGAGTCGGCACTCTCGGTGACTCCCCTAATGCCCGCCCGCCCTTCCCGCCGTTGTGGAGTCGCGCACGGGATCAGGAAATCAGGGATCAGGTAACTAGTAACAGTACCAAACTTTTTCGGCCCTTGATGCCTGATTTTCTGCTACCTGATAGCTGACATGTGCGGAATCATCGGAATCATCGGCCGTGAGGCGGCGGCGCCGCATTTGATCGATGCGCTCAAGCGCCTCGAATATCGCGGCTACGATTCCGCAGGCGTCGCGACGCTGGAAAACGGCACGCTCACGCGGCGGCGCGCCGAGGGCAAGCTCAAGAATCTCGAGACGCGGCTGCAACGCGAGCCGCTCGCCGGCACAATCGGCATCGGCCATACCCGCTGGGCGACCCATGGCCGTCCGACCGAGAACAATGCTCATCCGCACGCCACCGAAAAAGTCGCGGTCGTGCACAATGGTATCATCGAGAATTTCGCCGAGCTGCGGCGCGAACTTGAGAACACGGGCGTCAAGTTCTCGACCGAGACCGATACCGAAGTCATCGCCAATCTCGTCACCGAAGAAATAAAGCGCGGCGCGTCACCCGTCGCGGCGGTCAGGGCGACACTGCCGCGGTTGCGCGGCGCCTTTGCGTTGGCGTTTTTGTTCGCCGGCGAAGACAATCTCCTGATCGGCGCGCGCAAAGGCTCCCCGCTCGCCGTCGGTTTCGGCGACGGTGAGATGTATGTCGGCTCCGATGCGATCGCGCTGGCGCCGTTCACCGACCAGGTCAGCTATCTGGAAGACGGCGATTGGGTGATCGTCACGCGCACAGGCGCCGAAATTCACGACAGCAACGGCAAAGTCGCGCAGCGCGCGACCATCAAATCGCAGGCCTCGGTGCTGTTGATCGACAAGGGCAACCACCGCCATTTCATGGCCAAGGAAATTCATGAGCAGCCAGAAGTGGTCGGCCACACGCTCGCCAATTATCTCGATATGGCGGGGGGCTGCGTCGACCTGCCGATGCAATTGCCGTTCGACTTTCGCGAGCTTGATCGCATCTCCATCGCCGCCTGCGGCACCGCCTATTATGCGGGCCTCGTGGCGCGCTACTGGTTCGAGCAGTTCGCGCATCTGCCGGTCGAGGTAGATATCGCCTCGGAATTCCGCTATCGCGGCGCGCCGCTCAAGCCGGGAAACCTCGCGATCTGCGTGTCGCAATCGGGCGAAACCGCCGACACACTCGCTTCGCTGCGCTATGCGCGCGCCCACAAGCAGCACGCGCTCTCGATCGTCAACGTGCCGACCTCGAGCATCGCGCGCGAGAGCGATGTGGTCATGCCGACGCTGGCCGGGCCGGAAATCGGCGTTGCTTCGACCAAGGCCTTCACCTGTCAGCTCGCCGCCTTGGCCTGCCTCGCCATCGCCGCGGGCCGCGCGCGGCGAACCTTGAGCGAAGACGACGAGAAGGGCCTGGTCCAGGCGCTGATCGAGGTGCCGCGGCGCCTGAACGAGGCCTTAGCGCTTGAACCGCAACTCGAACACTTGGCGCGCGATCTCGCCAAATCGAAGGACGTGCTTTACCTCGGCCGCGGCACGAGCTTCCCGATTGCGCTCGAAGGCGCGCTCAAGCTCAAGGAAATTTCCTATCTGCATGCCGAAGGCTATGCCGCCGGGGAGCTCAAGCACGGGCCGATTGCGCTCGTCGACGAGAACATGCCCGTGATCGTGATCGCGCCGCACGACAAGGTGTTCGAAAAGACGTTTTCCAACATGCAGGAGGTGGCCGCGCGCGGCGGGCGGCTGATCGTGATGACCGATGCCGAAGGCGCGCGCGCCGCGAAAGCCGACGCCATGGTCACGCTCACCCTACCGACGGTGCATCCGGCGGTGGCGCCGATCGTCTATGCGGTTCCGGTCCAGCTTTTGGCCTATCACACCGCCGTCCTGATGGGCACGGACGTCGATCAGCCGAGGAACCTGGCGAAGTCGGTGACGGTGGAATAATCGTTGGACGCGCGTGCCGGCGCGCCGTGCAAATCGGGCCGGTGGCGTATATATCCTGCGTTTGCACGAAACAGAGAGAGTGGTGCCGCTACCGAAATGACGAACGACAATACCATCAGCACGCGGGCGGCCAGCACGGCCAAATCGCCGCCGGGCATCGTCAGCCGTATCCGTACTTATTTCCTCACCGGCCTAATTGTCGCCGGTCCGGTCGCCATCACGCTGTGGCTGGTATGGTGGTTTGTCACCTGGGTCGACGGCCTGGTGCGGCCGTTCATTCCGCGCGCCTACCGTCCCGAGACTTACTTGCCGGTGGAAATTCCAGGATTGGGCCTGATCATTGCGTTTGCGGCGCTGACGCTGTTGGGCTTTTTCACTGCCAACTTCGTCGGCCGCAAGCTCGTCGATTTCGGCGAAAGTTTACTAAGCCGCATGCCGGTGGTGCGCCCGATCTATCGCACCGCCAAGCAGATCTTCCAGACGCTGTTTTCGAAATCGGAATCGAGCTTCCGTCGCGTCGCGCTTGTCGAATTTCCTTCGCCCGGCATGTGGTCGCTGGTGTTTCTCACCCAATCGCCCACCGAGGACATTGTCGGCCGCCTGCCGGCGACCGAATACGTCTCCGCCTTCATGCCGTGCACGCCCAATCCGACCACCGGATTCTTCTTTTATGTGCCGAAAGGGGACGTGGTCGAGCTCGACATCACGGTCGAGCAGGCGATGACGGTGATCATGTCAGCCGGCATCGTGCAGCCCGTCAGGCAAGCGCAGGCGCCGGCGCAGCTCGCCGCGCTCGCCGAAACCGCGCGCGCCGCCCAGGCCGCGCGGAAAGCCGAGACGACAACGGCGAAGTAATTGGCCTACGTACCGTCACCCTGAGGTGGCCGCGAAGCGCCCTCGAAGGGCGACGGCAACCAAGTCGGCTGTTGCCGACTTGGAAAATCATGATCCGAAATCGGAAACCCGATTTCGGTTGGCCGTTCATCCTTCGAGGCTCGCTACGCTCGCACCTCAGGATGACGGGTCATGCGTCCTGTGAATCTCACCCCGCGCTGACCAGGCCAACCGCTTCATCGCGCGCGAACAGATAAAGCAATTGCCGCAAGGCCTGCCCGCGCGGCGATTGCAATTTCGGATCGCGGGAGAGCACCAGCGCCGCATCGTCGCGCGCCGCCGGCAATAGCGCGGCATGCGCTTCGATCCGCGCCACGCGGAAGCCGGGCATGCCGCTTTGCCGCACCCCGAGCAGGTCGCCTTGGCCGCGCAGGCGCAAATCCTCCTCGGCGACGCGGAAGCCGTCCTCGGTCTCGCGCAGAATGGCAAGCCGCGCTTTTGCGGTCGGACCGAGCGGCGATTTGTAAAGCAGGATGCAGGTCGAGCGCTCGGCGCCGCGGCCGATGCGCCCGCGCAGCTGGTGGAGTTGCGCCAGGCCAAAGCGCTCGGCGTGTTCGATCACCATGACGCTCGCTTGCGGCACGTCGACGCCGACTTCGATCACCGTGGTGGCGACCAGGAGCCGGCTCTCGCCCTTGGCGAAGCGCTCCATGGCGCGATCCTTGTCCGGTCCGCGCATGCGGCCGTGGACCAGATCGGCGGCCTGGCCGAAGCGCTTCTGCAGGATTTTGAAGCGCTCCTCGGCCGCGGCGAGATCGACGCTTTCGGATTCCTCGACCAGCGGGCAGACCCAATAGACCTGGCGTCCGGCTTTGAGCGCGCGCGCCACCGCGTCGGTGATTTCCGATAGCCGCTCCAGCGGCACCGCGCGGGTGTCGACCTTCTGCCGCCCGGCCGGCTTCTCGCGCAGTTCGGAGACATCCATGTCGCCGAAATAAGTCAGCACCAGCGTGCGCGGGATCGGCGTCGCGGTGAGAACGAGGAGATCGACGGCCTCGCCCTTGCGCGCCAGCGCCAGGCGCTGATGCACGCCGAAGCGGTGCTGCTCGTCGACGATCGCCAACGCCAGATCATGGAACGCGACATGTTCTTGAAACAGCGCGTGCGTGCCGACGATCAGATCGATCTCGCCGACGGCGAGGCTTGAGAGAATATCCTCGCGCTCGCGCCCGCGTTCGCGGCCGGTGAGGATCGCAAGGCGGATGCCGGCGGCGCGCGCCAAAGGTGCGATGGTGCCGAAATGCTGCCGCGCCAGAATTTCGGTCGGCGCCATGAACGCCGCCTGCCGGCCGGCCTCGATGACATTGGCGGCGGCAAGGAGCGCGACCACCGTCTTGCCGGAGCCGACATCGCCATGCAGAAGCCGGAGCATGCGCTGCGGCTGCGCGAGGTCAGCCACGATATCGGTCACCGCGCGCTGCTGCGAGGGCGTGAGCGCATAGGGGAGCGCCGCGATGATGCGGCCGCGCAACCGTCCTTCGGCGGCGCTGCCGCGGCTGCCGCGATTGCGCATATGCGCGCGAAGAAGAGCGAGCGCGAGCTGCCCGGCGAGGAATTCGTCGTAAGCGAGCCGCGACCACGCCGCGCTTTCGGGCGAAAGATCACCGGGCGATTGCGGCCGGTGCAGCGTGCGCAGCGCCTCGGCAAAATCCGGGTACGCGTTGCGTGACAGCCAGTTGCGGTCCTGCCATTCGGCGAGCGCCGGCAGCCGCTCCAAACCGGCATCGATCGCCTTGCGCAGCTGGTTGGGATGCAAGCCTTCGGTCAGCGGATAGACCGGATCGAGGAGCGGCAGGTGCGCAAATCCCTCCGCGTCGACGACGCGGTCGGGATGCACCATCTGCAAATGGCCGTCATAGAACGTGGCGGTGCCGGATACGTAGCGGACTTCGTCGACGGGAAAGAGCTTTTGCAGGTAGTCCTTGCGGGCATTGAAATAGGTGATGGTCAGCGTGTTGGTGTCGTCGCTCGCCTCGATATTGTAGGGCGCGCGCGGCCGGTGCGGCGGCGGCGGCCGGTGCTTGTCGATCGTGACCGCGACCGTGACGACCGTGTCCGGCGTCACTTCGCTTAAGGTCGGCTGATTGCGGCGGTCGACGAAGCCGGTCGGCAGATGAAACAACAGGTCGATGAGGCGCGGCGGCTCGTTGTCGCGGCCGAAGAGCCGCGCGTAGAGCTTTTCCAGCTTCGGCCCGATCCCCGGGAGCGAGGAGAGGGAAGCAAAGAGCGGGTTCAGAACGGCTGGACGCATTTCAGGCGAATAGTGAGTTGCGAATTGCGAATAGGGAAGGCCAGTCGCTACTCGCCATTCGCCATCACGCCCTCTATATACCCCTGGCCCGGCCCCGTCCGGGCTTTTGGCGTTGAGCTGAGGCAATGACGGAACGCTCCAGCGCAGGATTGGACGAGCGGCGGCGGCGGTTGTTGTTCCGCGCCTGGCGTCGCGGCGTGCGCGAGATGGACTTGATCGTCGGCCGCTTCGCCGACGCGTGCATCGACAAATTCGATGCGACCGAGCTCGACGAGTTCGAGCACCTGATCGAAGTGCCCAATGCCGAACTTTATGCGTGGATTGTCGGCAATGCGGCCATCCCGGCGCAGCGTGACACGCCGGTGCTGCGCCAGCTGATGGCTTTCCATAATCGCGCGGAGGCCAAGCGATGAGCCCGCCCGCGCCTCTCCTCGCCAAATCGCCGGCCGAGCGGCTCAAACCCGGCCGGCCGCTCACGCTCGCCGGGGTGCCGGACGGTGCCGAAGGCCTTGTCGTCGCCGATCTCGCCCGCGCCATTGCCGCCGGCAAAAATCCGCCGCCGATTTCGCTCGCGGTGATCTGCCGCGACGGCCCGCGCATGGCGGCGCTCGCACGCGCGATAGCCTTCTTCGCGCCCGATGTCGAAGTCTTGGAATTTCCCGCCTGGGATTGCTTGCCCTATGACCGGGTCTCGCCGCATCCCGCTGTCGTCGCGCAGCGGGTGATGACGCTCGCGCGCCTTGCCCGCGTGACCGGCCGCGAACATCCGGCGGTTCTCCTCGCCACCGTGAATGCGATCCTGCAGCGCGTGCCGGAGCGCGCGGTCATCGCCAAGCAGTCGCTCTCGGTCGCGCCAGGCAATGTCGCGCCGATGGCAAACATCATCCAATGGCTCGAGCTCAACGGCTTTAATCGCGCCGCCACGGTGCGCGAGGCCGGCGATTATGCGGTGCGCGGCGGCATCGTCGATCTGTTCGCGCCCGGGATGGACGCGCCGGTGCGGCTCGATTTTTTCGGCGACACACTGGAATCGATCCGCAGCTTCGATCCGGAGACGCAGCGCACCACCAGCGAGCTGCACGCGCTCGATCTCGTCCCGGTCGCCGAGTTTGCGCTCACCAGCGACACCATTCGCGCCTTTCGCACCGGCTATGTCGCGGAGTTCGGCGCCGCCGCGCCGGACGATGCGCTCTATGAAGCGGTCAGCGAGGGGCGCAAGCACGCCGGCATGGAGCATTGGCTGCCGCTATTTCATCGCCGGCTCGAAACGCTGTTCGATTATCTGCCGGCGACGCCGCTTGCGGCGGAACCGCTGGCCGAGGAAGCCGCGCATGAACGGCTCGCCCAGATCGCCGACTATTATCAGGCGCGCAAGGACGCGCTCGGCAAAGACGGCGGCGGCGCGCCCTATAAGCCGCTGCCGCCGGACCGGCTCTATCTCGCCGAAGGCGAATGGCGCGAGCGGCTGGACGCTTCGCCGCTCGCCAAGCTGACGCCGTTCGCCGCGCCGGAACAGGCGAGCCAACCGCGCGGCGCGCAGCCCGAACAATCAGCCGACAACGTCATCGCCATCGACGCCCGTGCCGGCCACAATTTCGCGGCCGAACGCGCTACCCCCGGCGCCAATGTGTTCGAAGCCGTGGTCAAGCAAGTTGGCGCGCTGCAATCGTCCGGCAAGCGGCCATTGATCGCGCTGTGGAGCGAAGGCTCGCGCGAGCGCATGGGCCATGTGCTGGCCGAGCACGGATTGCACAATCTGGCGCCGGTCGCGTCATGGCCGGCGGCGCTGTCGCTGCCGCGGCCGCAAGTCGGGCTCGCGGTGCTTGGGCTGGAATCCGGCTTCGAGACCGCCGACGTCGCACTGATCACGGAACAAGACATTCTCGGCGAGCGGCTCATCCGCGCGCGGCGCCCCTCGAAACGCGCGGAGAATTTCATCGCCGAGGTGACGAGCCTCGCCGCCGGCGATCTCGTCGTCCACGTCGATCACGGCATCGGCCGTTTCGCCGGCTTGCGCGCCATCGAAGCCGCCGGCGCGCCGCACGATTGTCTCGAAATCCATTATGCCGGCGGCGACAAATTGTTCCTGCCGGTCGAGAATATCGAACTCCTCTCGCGCTATGGCTCCGACCAGGCCGGCGCCGAACTCGACCGGCTCGGCGGTTCGGCCTGGCAGGCGCGCAAGGCGCGGATGAAGAACCGCATCCGCGAGATCGCCGGCGAACTCATCAAGGTCGCCGCCGAGCGGCAATTGCACGAGGCGCCGCGGCTTGCACTTGCCGTCGGGCTTTACGACGAATTCTGCGCCGGCTTTCCCTATGAGGAGACCGAGGACCAGGACGCCGCGATCGCCGCCGTGCTCGCCGATCTCGCCTCCGGCCGGCCGATGGACCGGCTCATTTGCGGCGATGTCGGTTTCGGTAAAACCGAAGTCGCGCTGCGCGCCGCCTTCATCGCCGCCATGAACGGCAAGCAGGTCGCGGTCGTGGTGCCGACCACGCTGCTCGCCCGCCAGCACTTCAAGACTTTCGGCGAACGCTTGCGCGGCTATCCGATCCAGCTCGCGCAAGCCTCGCGGCTGGTCTCGGCGGGCGAGCTTGCCAAAGTGAAGAACGGGCTTGCCGAGGGCACCGTCGACATCGTCATCGGCACCCATGCGCTCCTCGGCAAGAACATCAAATTCAGGGATCTAGGCTTGATCGTCGTCGATGAGGAGCAGCATTTCGGCGTCGCGCATAAGGAACGGCTCAAGCAGCTTCGCGCCGAAGTGCATGTGCTCACGCTCACCGCGACGCCGATCCCGCGCACTCTGCAACTGGCGCTCTCCGGCGTGCGCGAAATGTCGATCATTGCCACGCCGCCGGTCGATCGGCTCGCGGTGCGCACCTTCGTCTCGCCGTTCGATCCGGTCACCGTGCGCGAAGCGCTTCTGCGCGAGCGCTATCGCGGCGGGCAGGCGTTCTACATTTGCCCGCGCATCGAGGACCTCAGCGACGCCAAGGCCTTCCTCGACAAGCAGGTGCCGGAAGTGCGGGTTGCGGTCGCGCACGGCCAGATGCCGGCGCGCGTCCTTGAAGATGTGATGTCGGCTTTCTACGACGGCAAGTTCGACCTGCTCCTGTCCACCACCATCGTCGAATCCGGCCTCGACATTCCGACCGCGAATACTTTGATCGTGCATCGCGCCGATATGTTCGGCTTGGCACAAATTTATCAGCTGCGCGGCCGGGTCGGCCGCGCGAAGCTGCGCGCCTACGCTTTGCTCACGCTGCCCGCCGCGCGCAAAATCACGCCGCAGGCGGAGCGGCGGCTCAAAGTGTTGCAATCGCTCGACACGCTCGGCGCCGGCTTCCAGCTCGCGTCCCACGATCTCGACATTCGCGGCGCCGGCAATCTTCTTGGCGACGAGCAGTCCGGCCACATCAAGGAAGTCGGCTACGAGCTTTATCAACAAATGCTGGAGGAGGCGGTGATGTCGATGAAGGCCGGCATCACCGCGCCGGCGCCCGACCGCTGGTCGCCGCAGATCACCATCGGCACGCCGGTCCTCATCCCTGAAGATTATGTCACCGATCTGCCGGTGCGGCTCGCTTTGTATCGCCGGCTTTCAGAGATCGAGGACGATCGCGCCATCGAGGCGTTCGCCGCCGAGCTCGTCGACCGCTTCGGCACGCTGCCGGACGAGGTCGAATATCTGTTGCAGGTGGTGGCGATCAAATCTTTGTGCCGGCGCGCCAATGTCGAGCGCATCGAGGTCGGACCCAAAGGCGCGGTGCTCGCGTTCCGCGACAATATCTTCAGCAATCCCGACGGGCTGATCGCGTATATCGCCAAGCATCCGGTCGGCGCGCGCGTGCGCCCGGACATGAAGGTCGTGTTCTTCGACGAATGGGACACGCCGGCCGAGCGCCTCAAAGGCGCGACGGAGATTTTGCGCTCACTCGTCGCGATCGCGGAACGCGCGAAGGCGGCGTGAAATTAGCGGCGTGACTTTCTCATCCGCCCCCGTGAAACGGGGAGGGGCGCGAGCAGGCGCGCCGCGAGAGTGCTTGCGTGTCTTCCGTCATCCTGAGGTGGCCGCGAAAGCGGCCCTCGAAGGATGCGGCCGAGGCGCTCGGGCCGTTCATCCTTCGAGGCTCGCGTTGCTCGCACCTCAGGATGACGGACACAGCGCCCGGGAAACGGCGAAATGTTCATTTCAGCCGGCGGTGATCGCAAAGGCCCGGATGCGGCCTTCGATCGGGCCATTGCCGAACCACCGCCGCGGCTTGCGCCGTCGCATGCTCCAGGCGCGAAGCGTCGCGCGCCTCGATTTCATTTCGCAGCGGCGTGCCCTGGCAGTACGCGATGGCCGGATCGCGCGGCGACGACGCTCGGCTTTTCGCATCCACCGCGTCGACGGCAATGTCCGGAAACTCCGCTGCGTTCAGTTCGCGTCTGATTTGCTCCATGTCATGGTAGCCGTGCGGTATGCGCGCCATGAAGCGCGGCGGATCGTGCGGGAAGATCTCCGCCAGCGCTTGCGTGACGACATCGGCAAATTCGTTTTCGGAAATCCGGTCCCATACATTGAATATCAGATGACCGCCGGATCGCAGAACCCGCCGCGCTTCCTTGTGGGCTTGGATTTTGTCGGGAAAGAACATCGCCCCGAATTGGCACGCGACGACATCGAAGCTTTCAGTCGGAAACGGCAGCGCCATGGCATCGGCCTGCCGCCATCCGATTTGGCGTTCACCTTTCTGCCGCTTCGCTGCCTGATCGAGCATCGGCTGATTGAGATCGGTCGCCACGATGCGTGTAGCTGCGGGCAATCGCGAAGCCATCGCTCTCGTCAACACGCCTGTTCCCGCCGCGGTCTCGAGCACATCCCGCGGCTCAGTGTCAGCCACGCGTTTGGCGAGATCGAGCGCATAGGATTCAAAGATGAGCGGGACGAGAAAGCGCTCGTAGATTTCCGGAATAGATCCGGCGAAAAATTTGTCGGTCGCCGCCATCGCCACGCCATGTGACAAAGAGATATCGGGTCAGGCTAGCACGCACGTTTGCGTGCCGCGCTGCGCCCGGAAGACGCAGCAAAGATCGCAGGCGAGGGGGATTGCAAACAATCGATGGCGATCACCGGCTTGAAATAAGTTTACTGTTCGCGCAACTTGATACTCGCGCGGAGGGTGTCGAGGGTGCCGAGGGTTCTATGAATGCGTTGACCGCAAGTTTTATTGTCGCCCTTATTGGCGCGATAGCTTTTGTCGCGGTCGCAGTCATCACGGCGCGCGCACGCATCGGCTTGCTGCCGGCGATCGCAGGACGCGATTTACCCAACGCAAGCAACGTCACAACTCACGTCGCGATTGGTCTTCCGGAATCAGCCAGACACTTTCGCGTTCTCGGCTGGATGCTGGTGTTGCTGCTCTATCTCGCGGCCACTTTCTGTTCGCTGCAAGGCCTGGCCGCGCTTCGGATTGTTTTCGACTGGGACCAGTGGGAAGCCTTTTTCGGCAGCCAGCTTTCTGACCGCGCCGAAATTGCGCTTTATTCCAGATTCTGGATCGCGATAGCCGTCGTGCTCATCTTTATCGGACTTTGGGCCCAATGGCGTTTACGACGCCGCTCTCCGTGAGCGTGGCCGCCCCGAAAACGAGTCGAGCAAGTCGGGTGAGGGGGCTCGGTGTTTCAATCTCCGAAACCCCTCACGCCAACCCCCTTGCCCCAACCTTCTCCCCGCAAGCGGGGAGAGGGGGAATGTGCAGGCGAAAGCGGCGTAGTTCGTCATTGCGAGCCAACGGGTTCGGCCCGAAGTGGCCGGCCCGATGACAAGCTCCGCGAAGCAATCCAGGGTGAGATGCCGATCTGGATTGCTTCGTCGCTTGCGCTCCTCGCAATGACGAGAACTTGCCGCTCTCACCCGGCGAATTCGGCGCGCTTCTGCTCCTCGGCTTCCAGTTCCGTCTTGGGAGCGGCCGGGAGCTGCAACACGGTTGCAGTCTGGCCTTCCTCGAGATGGGTCAGCAGGATCTGCTGGCCGTCCGGCATTTCCAGGACATCGTGATGCACGCTCGGCGTGTCCTTGTCCCTTTGCCGGAAGATCGCGGTGGTGAAGGCTTCGATGCTCTTGGCCTCGTCGGAGGACCAGCGGAGCTTGATCGGCTTGTCGAACGCAAGCTCGGTGCCGGGCAGGATACAAACCGCTGTTGCATCGCCGATCGGATCGTCAACGGCTTTGAATCCGACCGTGCCACGTCCGAAATTGTGGCTTACCAATTTGTCGGCGACGACTGCGGGACGCGACTTGGCATGCTGCAGGCTGAAGTCGCACATGATCAAACCTTTCCTGGTTTGGTTGCGGGCGACCAGCCAATCGCCTTTACACCGGCGACAGCGAATCGCCTTTGCGCGAAGCATACTCCTGATTCGCGGTCGCGGCCGGCGCCCGCGATCACATTTTTGGCCTTGCGTCGACGAGGGAGCGGGGCAAGGGCGAGGCGGAGATTTTGCAGTCATTAGCTGCGATTTCGGAGCGGCGCGCGCCAAGGCGGTGCAGCTCGTCATTGCGAGCGAAGCGAAGCAATCCAGAATTGCGGTACTAAAGGAGCCACGCTGGTACTTAAGTCTGATTGTTTCAGTACGCGACTAATGACAGCGTCCGTTTGCCATAAACGAGTAGTCAAAGCATGACAACAGACATGGACGAGAAATCGAATGATGGCCTTACGTGGCCCCAGATCAGATATTGGGGATTGGCAATAGTTTTGGGAGTCGCTGGATTTGTTATTCTGATTGGCGCTCAATTCATCCCAAGCGAGAGAATACGCGCTGTTGTAGGTGAATTCGGAGTGGCGAGCCTTATCGCCGGAATCCTAGCAGGATTGGTCGAGCCATTTAGCTCGGGCGCTCAGACGCGCCGCGAGAACGATGTTGTTTACCCGTGACCCGTCATCCTGAGGTGGCCGCGAAGCGGCCCTCGAAGGATGCGGGCGAGGCGCGCGGGCCGTTCATCCTTCGAGGCTCGCGGAGTTTGTCATCGGGCCGGCCACTTCGGGCCGGACCCGTTGGCTCGCACCTCAAGATGACGGATTAAAGCAGCGAGAAAAGAAAGGAAGGCAAATTGACCAAATCAAAACCAGCGGCGTTGGCTTCGGATCTTAAATACGCGGCGCGGTTCGACGCCGACAAGGCGCGTCAGCAGCGGCGCTATTGCGACGCCTTCGCGCTATGGCGTTACTGCCACTACGGGCCGTGCTTAAGAACTCGGCGCTGCCGCGGCGATGCCGATGCGTGCCTAGCGAAAGCAGTCGCGCTCGATCGCGTGCCGCGCCGCGAACAATGGCGGACACGGCAGAATATTCTCACCGCCACGCCGCGCAATATCGGCGCGCCCGAGCGCGCGGCGCGGCAATGCATGCCGATCGATTTTTATTTGAAACCGGGACGCAAATGAGGGCTTGCTTCATTGGGCATGCCTTAACCAACGGAAGCTGCCGTAAACCAACGGAAGCGCCATGAACCCGACGGCCAGGTCGTGGAACCAACGCCGCGGGCCAATAGTTCGTCAGTTAAGCGACAAAACTGTCCGTCGCGGAAGCGAGCGGCGGGAGGCACGGTCGCTTGGCAGGAGAGGAAACATGCAAGTTCCCCGACTACGCACTGCGGCTTTGACTGCCGCACTGATGACCGCGGCCGTTCCAGCACTTCCGACCTCAGCCAATGCCTGGGGATGGGGTCACGGCGGTTGGGGCTGGGGCGGTTTCGGCGTCGGCCTGGCCGCTGGCGCCCTCATCGGTGGCGCGCTGGCAGCTCCGTATTACGGCGGTTATTACGGCTATGGCTATCCAGCCTATGGCTATGGTTATGGCTATCCGGCTTACGGCTACGGCAGCTATGGCTACGGCTATCCCGCTTACGGCTACAGCAGCTACGGCTATGCCCCGGCCTATTCCGGCGGTTATGGCTACGCCAGTCCGTACTACGGCCGCCGGTACTATGCTTATGGTGGCGGACCGTATATTCGCCGCCACTTGGTCCACCGGACATATCACCACTACGCGCGTTAGCACGCGCCATCACGCGCGTGGCTTGAGCGCCGGGTGATCGCGCCGGCTTATCGTGCCGAGGTGTAGCGTCGACGCGCGGCGCTATGCGATTTGGCGCGAATGCGGCTTTGCCGCCTGCGCGATTGCGCTGGCGAGTTGTTCCGGCTGCTGCGCGCCGGAAATGAGAAAGCTTGAATCGAAAATGAAAGTCGGCACGCCGTCGATGCCGGCGTCCTTGGCGGCATTGGCTTCGCTCGCGACGCGTTCGACATCGTCCTCGCCGGCGAGCAAGCGCCGCACCAGGTCGCCGTCCAGGCTGCAATACTTGGCGGCCTGCACGAGAACTTCGCGGTCGGACAGATCGGCGCCCTCGGCGAAGTAAAGCTGCATGAGCCGTTGTTTCATGCGCGCCGGATCGGCGCCGTTCTTGCCCCCGTTCTTGGCCCCATTCTTGGCCCACAGAATCAGACGATGACAATCGATGGTGTTCGGCTGGCGCGTCATTTTCTTGGGCTCGTAAGTGAGCCCTTCCGCGGCGGCGGCCGCGGCGACGCGCTCGGCGATTGCGTCATAGCGCGCAACCGAGCCGAATTTGGTTTCGAGATAGGTCTTGCGGTCGATGCCCTCGCGCGGGATCCAGGGATTGAGGAAATAGGGCCGGTACTCGACCTCGGCTGCGGTGTCGGGCGTGAGCGTCAGCGCACGTTCGAGCCGGTGTTTGCCGATATAGCACCACGGGCAGACCACGTCGGAGACGACGTCGATGTGCACGCGCGCGGGCTCATTCGATGAGGCTGCCATGGGAAGGTCCTCGGTCGGGTTGTTGTCAGCGTAGTCTATATCGGGTGCCAGCGCGCGCGTCGCCAGTCGTGCTTCGACCGCTCGTCCCCGCGGAGGCGGGGACCCAGTCCTTTGCGTCAGTGTCCGCAGTTTCTTCTGGATTCCCGCTTACGCGGGAATGAGCGGAAGAAAAATTCACGCCGGCTTGGGCGGCTCTTCGACTACGCGTGCGATCAAGGAGTCGGTCGTGTCGCTCGGTTTTAAGGTCGCGAGCGTCACCGCCGGCTCGGCGCCGGCTTTGCCGTCGGCGGCGAGCATGACCTTCTTGAGCACGCTCGCGATCCGCCGCGTCACCACGTGTGCCGCGCGCAGATCGGTCTCGGTGAACACCGTGAAGATCGATTTGTCGGCCTCCTGGCAGGCGAAATCGACCTGGCGCATCAGGCGGCCGACGAGCCGCGCCGCTTCGAGGCTGGTGCGGCGGTCGGCGGCGGGCAGCGAGAACCGTGCGATCGACAAAGCGGCGCCGCGTTTGTCGGCGTCGTCGACGGCGCGGTTGAGATCGCGCCAGAACACGGCGTTGGCGAGAAGCCCGGTATCGGGATCGATCGCGCCTTTGGCGTCGAGCGTGGCAAGCATGCGTTTGAGCCGGCGAGCAAAGGCGTGGAGGCGAATATAGGGCAAGAGATAGTCGATCGCGCGCTCAGGCCCGCCGCCGACGCGTTCGAGATTGGGCAGTGCCGCGGCGAAAGTCTCGATCACGGCGGCATGATTGCCGACCACGGCGACGGGAAGATCGCGAAAGCGCGCCTCCTCGGCCAGCACAGTCAACAGCGCCTCGACGACGCGGGCGCCGAAGCCGTCGCCGATGATCATGCCGTCGATCTCGCGGGCTTTGAGCGCGCGGGCAGCGCCCTCGACGGTGAGCGCGCCGATGACGCCGACATGCTCGCCGGCGGCGGCGCTCAGGCTCGGATAGGAGCGGCCGCGGCCGGCGACCAGCACGCTCGCTTCGTCGAGCGGATCGGCGTCGGGCAGGTCGGGCAATTGTTTGCTGCGCGCCGCGAGCGTGCGCATGCGGCGGAGCACGGTGGCATGCAAAGTGCGCACGCGCAGCGCGGCATGAAGCCGGCCGATCAGGCGTTCGGCCGGCGCCTTGGCGGCAATCGCCAGCGCATCGGCAAAGTGCGGCGCGGCGTCGTCGCGGGCCCGCGCGATGACGGGCGTGAACAGGCCGGCTTCTTGCTCGGCTTGGACTTCGAGTGCCTTTTCCAGCACCGCGGCGCGAGCGTGGTCGCCGCAGCCTTCGGCGAGGATCACGGCCTGCGGCGAACGCGCCTGCAACACCGCCCCTGCATCGGCCCAGCGCGCCTCGATGATCGGGTAGGCGCCGGCCGCGCGCAAAGCTTCGACGACGTCGCGGGCCGGCTGGTCGGCAATGACGGCGAAGGGACCTTGCAGCGCCATGATTGTTGGGTTGGCGGTTGGGTTGCCGATTGGGCCCGGAATGCGGACGGGGCTCGCGCGCGAACGGTTACAAAAACTGCGGCCGATCCTGCCAAAGTGCCGTTAACGGGGCGTCAACGAAGGCTTATCCGGACCAATTTCCCTCCCCACCACTTCGCAGCGGGAGGGAAACGTTTATTGCCGCGCCTGGCCGGGGTCGCGCCACCAGCTATCGGGCAGGAAGCCGAACAGGGACGTGCGCGCCGGATGGTTGATCGCGGCGCGGCGCGCCACCAATTGCTCCGGCAGATAGAACAGCGGCACGACATAGGAACCGGAAATGAGCACGCGATCGAGCGCGCGCACCGCGGCGACAAAGTCGGTGCGCTCGCGGGCGCGCAAGAGCGTCGCGATCATGGCGTCCAGCGCCGGACTTTTGACGCCCATGTAATTGCGCGAGCCGTCCTGATCGGCCGCCGCCGAGCCCCAGTAGAAGGTCTGCTCGTTGCCAGGCGACAGCGATTGCTCCCAGCGATATTCGATCATGTCGAAATCGAAGGTCGAGAGCCGCTGCTGATACTGCACGGCATCGACGAGGCGCACCTGCGCGGTGATGCCGGCGCGCGCCAGACTGCCGGCGAAAGCGAGCGCCAGGCGTTCGTCGTCGCGATTGGTCACCATGATTTCGAAGGCGAGCGGTTTGCCGCTGGCGCGATTGCGCAGCACCGTGCCTTTGAGCTCGTAACCGGCGGCGGCAAACAGCCCCAGCGCCTGGCGCAGCATATTGCGGTCACGGGCGGAGCCGTCGCTCACCGGCGGCGACCAGGTGCCGTCGAGCACGTCGGCGCGCACGGCGTCCGGGTAAGGCGCGAGCAATGCTCGCTCGCGCGCATCCGCCGGACGATGGTAGGCGGACAGTTCGGAATCGTCGAAGAAGCTCGCGCTGCGCCGATACAGGTTGAAGAAGAAGTCGCGATTGATCCATTCGAAGTCGAACAAAAGCGTAATCGCTTGGCGCACCCTGATATCGGCAAAGACCGCACGGCGCGTGTTGAAGACATAGTCCGAACTGAATTTCGGCAGGCCGTTGGTGAATGTCTCCTTGATCACGCGGCCGTCGCGCACGGCAGGAAAATCGTAATTGGTCTGCCAGCGCAATGGATCGCTCTCGCTGCGCACGTCGTAAAGGCCGGCCTTGAACGCTTCGAAATAGGCGTTCTCATCGCGATAGAAATCGAAGCGCAGCTCGTCGAAATTCCACAGGCCGCGGTTGATCGGCAGATCGCGGCCCCAATAATTCGGATCGCGCTTGAAGGTGACGCTCTTGCCGGTGTCGATGGCGCTGACGACGTAAGGGCCCGTGCCGACCGGTTTTGCCAAGCTCGAATTCTCGAAGGTCGAGGGATCGATCGCGTGCTTGGGCAAAACCGGCATCAGGCCGAGGATCAGCGGCAGTTCGCGATCATTGGCGTTGGGAAAATCGAACCGCACCGTGCGCGGGCCGAGGATCTCGGTGTTTTCGACCTTGGCATAATAAGTGCGGTGGTTCGGCCGGCCGTGGTCGCGCAGCAGCTGCCACGAGAACACGACGTCGTCGGCGGTGACCGGCGCGCCGTCGGAAAAATGCGCGGCGGGATTGAGCGTGAAGGTTACGAAGGTGCGCGCATCGTCGGTCTCGACGCTTTGCGCCAGCAAGCCGTAGAGCGTGAACGGTTCGTCGTAGCCGCGCGCCATCAGGCTCTCGATGACATAGCCGCGGATCGTTTGCACGGGGAGGCCCTGAACGATGAGCGGATTGAGGCTGTCAAAGGTGCCGAGCACGCCTTCGATCATCCGGCCGCCTTTCGGTGCGTCGGGATTGATGTAAGGGGCGGCGTTGAAATTATCCGGCAGCGCCGGCGCGCCATGCATGGCGATCGCGGGCGCCGCCGGCGCGGTCTGCGCTGGCGCGATGGCGAGACCAGCCAGCAGTCCGCAGAGCGCAACGCGAAAAGCGGCCCGCGCCGGCCGCAAGCAATGGAGAGTGCAAAAAAAAGCGCTCGAAAGAATGCGATTCACTGCGCGCGACTGTATCACGGCGTGCATGGCGGTGGCCGGCAGCGCGAGCTTTGCGCGCTTGCCATGCAGCTTCGGCCCCGCAAAAACTGTGAAGTCCGTCACCGGCAGCGGGTTCCCGGCCTTTGATCTTACGGCGCAATTGCGGTATTGGGTCGGGCCACGGTGTTGCCGTAATCTGCGCCGATTGACCGTCAGTTGGGGGCCCGCGCGGCGCGGAAAACGGATCGGCTCTAGCCGCGACACTCGATCGACACGTCTGACCAGGCAAATCGATTTCGTATTGAACGATTTGCAG
>DASXJB010000152.1:0-3895 GCA_036497645.1 Xanthobacteraceae bacterium | reverse complement strand
AACTGGTTGCCGGCCGTGGTGCGCGCCAGCGCCTCCCATGAAACCGGCATCGAGATCGGCGCACCGGCGCGTGCGCGCGTCGAATAGACGACGACCGATGTCGCCTCTCGGGAATTGCGAAAATAATCGATGAAGATTTTCCCTTTACGCAGCGACTTGTTCATTTTGGCGAGATAACGCTGCGGCGAATCGGCCGTCATTGCCGCGGCGATGCGCGCTGTGAACCTTTTCGTCGTCTCCCAATCGGCGCCGGTGACCGGGACAACCACATGAATGCCCTTGCCGCCTGACAATTTGGCGAAGCTTTTCAACTTCTGCGCCTTGAGCCGGTCGCGTATCTCCTGCGCGGCGGCGACAATCTCCTTCCAGCCGACGCTTTCGTCGGGATCGAGATCGAACACAATCCGATCGCAGAGTTCGAGACGATCCAATCGTGAGCCGCGAACATGAATTTCCAAGGCCCCGAACTGCGCCAGCTCGATGAGGTCGCTGAGTTTTTCTACTGCAATGACGTCGTGCTCTTTGGACTGCACGACATGGCGAAGCGGAGAGTCTTTGATATTGGAAGCAATATGCTTCTGGAAGAAACATTCTCCGGCAACTCCGTCCGGACAGCGCACGATGGCGAGCGGTCGATCGACCAAATGCGGCGCCATTAATTTCCACGCCTCTCGGTAGTACGCCGCCAAGTCTTGCTTGGTTACCCCGACATCGGCCCAATACACGCGATCCGGATGCGTCAAATGAACGTCTGCGACCTCGACACGTCCTCCGCCGCTGCTCGCACGCGCTGGCGCCGACGGCGGGGACCGCTTCGCTTCGCGTCGTACCGGCTTTCGGTCGGCGGATTTGCGCGTCACCCGCTGTTTGGCCGGCATGACCTGCTCAGCGGGTCTCTCGCGCACCACTTCGTTCGCCGGCTTATCTTCACGCAAACCTTTGTAGGAGGCCTGACGTAACAGACCGTCATGGGTGATGCCGCGGAATTCTGTCTCAATGACCAATTCCGGCTTGACCCAGATCACATTCTTGCGCCGCTCGTCCTTCGGCAGATCGAGCGCAGGGCGATCGGTGCGCAACGCGTTGAGCCGTTTCCACAAATCTCGCGCCGTCTGATGCGTGTAGCCGGTGCCGACCCGGCCGGCATAGCGAGGCTTGCCATGGTCGTAAAACGCGACCGTCAGCGCGCCCACCGCGTTCGGCACGGCGGTCGAAGGCGTAAATCCTACCACGACGAATTCCTGCGCATTGTGACATTTAGTTTTGATGAAGCTTTCTGACCGTCCGGAGTGGTAGGGCGCGTCGCGCAATTTCGAAACAATGCCCTCAAGCCCCAGCTCGCAGGCATGCGTGAAAATCGCCGATCCCCGTTCCTCGAAGTCTTCCGTGTAGCGAAGCGGACCGTTTCGGGGCTGGCCTCTCAGAAGTCGGCGCAGCGCCGCCTTGCGCACCGTCAGCGGCTCGTTGGTGAAATTCTGGCCGTCCAGGTGCAACAGATCAAAAATCCAGTAGACGAATCGATTCTCGCGACCGTCTTTCAAGTCGGTTTGCAACAGCGAAAAACTGGAAATACCGTTTTCGCCCTCGACCACCAATTCGCCGTCGAGCAGCGCCGTCTGTGCCGGAACGGCGGCGACCGCTGTGGCGATGCGTTCGAACCGATGCGTCCAGTCCAGCTGCTTTCGCGTGAGCAAACGCACCTTGCCATGATCGAGCCGCGCCTCGATGCGGTAGCCGTCGAATTTGATCTCGTGAATCCACCCCGCTCCGTCCGGGGGAGCGCTGTGCAGCGTGGCCAGACTTGGAGGTACGAAATCAGGAAGTCCGCCGCGGCGCCGATTCGAGCGCACCGGATCGGCGCTGCGTCGCGCCGCAACGGGCATCGCCGCCTTCGCTGTCGATTTTCTTTTAGCTGTAGACTTGTTTCTTTTAGCTGTAGACTTAGCGGAAACCCTCGGCCCGCTGCTTGTTTTCAATCGCGATCTTGATTGCGCTTGCAGCTCGGCGCGAAATTCGCGCTGGGTCTGCAGCCTCGCCTTCGCCGTACTTCGATCAGCGCTCCGGTTAGCGCTGCGGTTACTGTGCCAGACTCGCTTTTTGCCCTTGCCGGCCGCGATCTCATCCATCGAACGACCGGAAGCGACCGAAAGCGGCTGCTGTTCCAAGATGTCGCCCCCGCGCCCGCCGCGCGCTTCGTCATCCCTACCCTTGATCAAGAGCCAATTCTCGTGGCGGTCGCGATCGCGGCCGCGCATTCGTACCAAGTGCCAGCGGCCGTGAAGCTTTTTGCCTTCAAGCAGGAAATCGAGGTGCCCCTTGGCATAGCCCTTGTGCGGATCGCCTTCGGGAATCCATCGCCCCCGATCCCAGATCATCACTGTGCCGCCGCCGTACTCGCCCTGCGGAATGGTGCCTTCGAAAGAATTGTATTCGATCGGGTGATCCTCCACGTGCACCGCAAGCCGTTTTTCGCCGGGGTCCAGGCTGGGCCCGCGCGTCACCGCCCAGCTTTTCATGACGCCGTCGAGTTCGAGCCGGAGATCGTAATGCAGCCGCCGCGCCGCGTGTTTCTGGATCACGTAGTGATTGCCGCCGCGCCGGCCTTTGCTGCCACGCGGCTCGGCAGTGACGCCGAATTTCCGTTTCTTGCGGTATAAATCGAGGGCCACGGTGCCTCAATTCGCGCTGTGCGGGCCTTATGGTGCCAAAATGCCTCTGCGAAAAAGCATGCGGTACCCTGGCAAAACGCTCAGCGCTACATAGGTTTGCTCGAACGGGCGTCGAACCGAATATCGACCTGCGGGTTATCAGGATAACGGCGACTTTAGATATAAGCCTCTGGAAAGCCTAGCAGTTCCTTGGGCACCACTGGGCGCCAAACAGAGCGTTTCAATTGCGTTCCCGACGTAGAATGGTGTAGGAGGCTAAAATCTGTTTGCCATCATACAGCTTCCGCCAAGTCCCAATAGCAAGTCCCCATAAACGGCCTCGGCCTCAAAATACATTGGTCTGAAGAAGGAGCGTAGCGTGACGGTTTCGTCAAAGACCCCATTGCTCGACCAAATTAAGACCCCCGAAGACCTCCGGCGCCTTGAAACCAGTCAGTTGCGGCAGGTTGCCGACGAGTTGCGCCGAGAAACGATCGATGCGGTCGCCGTGACCGGCGGTCATCTTGGCGCCGGCCTTGGCGTCATCGAACTGACCGTGGCATTGCATTATGTGTTCGACACGCCGGGCGACCGGCTGGTCTGGGATGTCGGGCATCAAGCCTATCCGCACAAGATTCTCACCGACCGCCGTGACCGCATTCGCACGCTCCGGCAAAGCGGCGGCTTGTCCGGCTTCACCAAGCGCGCCGAAAGCGAATACGACCCCTTCGGTGCAGCGCATTCCTCGACCTCGATTTCCGCCAGTCTCGGCATGGCCGTCGCGCGCGATCTGCAAAACAAACAGAACAACGTCATTGCTGTCATCGGCGACGGCGCAATGTCGGCCGGCATGGCTTACGAGGCGATGAATAATGCCGGTGCCATGAATTCCCGGCTGATCGTGGTGCTCAATGACAACGACATGTCGATCGCGCCGCCGGTTGGCGCGCTCTCCGCCTATCTCGCCCGCCGGGTTTCAGGTCGCGGCTATCATCGGCTGCGCAAGACTTTCCATCAGATCGCCAAGCGGTTGCCGACCAAGATGCTGCAGCAGCGCGCCTTGGCGGTGGAGGAATATGCTCGCGGTCTGGTCACTGGCGGTACGCTGTTCGACGAGCTCGGCTTCTTCTATGTCGGACCGATCGACGGTCACAATATTGACCACCTGCTGCCGGTTCTGAAGAACGTCCGCGATATGAAGAATGGGCCGATACTCGTCCATGTCGTGACGCAGAAAGGCAAAGGTT
>DASXJB010000151.1:0-4387 GCA_036497645.1 Xanthobacteraceae bacterium | reverse complement strand
CCGGGTGCATTGGCAAAAGCGGCGCTCGTTGCGATCGTAAGCGCGGTGCTGAGAACGAGTGCGGCGAAAACCGCGATTTTTGTGGTCCTGAACATTGCTTTCTCCTTCGTATCAGTTCGCCATGTCGGGCGCCTGCCGCGCATAGCTGTAGCCTGGGCCGTAGCCGTATTGGTCGCCCCCGCCATTGCCGTATTGCGGGCCGCCACCATACGGAGTGCCGTAATAACCTCTTTGCTCAAGCCTGTTCGCGTCATGGGCCGAAGGCCATTGTGCTGGTTTCACAGCGATTGCGCTGACAAGCAGCAAGCTGGCGCCATTGCCAAATACCGATCCGGGGCTTGCCGGCGAAACCGGCGTTTCCGGGGCCTCTGGCACGGTGTAGGGATTCGACGGATTGAAGGTCGGCGCCGGCGCTGATGGCGCAGAGTCTATGATTGAACCATGAAATCCGCTGCGCACGTGATCGCCGTGGTATTCGCTGCTGGCGCCAAAACTATCGCCCATGCGCCCAGCGGCAAACGCGTGCGATGCTATTGTCGAGCCAAGCGCGACGATCGCCAGGAGCATCATTGCATTGCGGGTGCGAGACGGCTGCTGCGCGCCTTGAGTGCTCAGCGCAATCGCCACTGCACGGCGGTTGGGCCTGTCTTTTGAAGTGATATTGATGGACATGATCTTTTCTCCTCGTTCTACCAACCAATAGCTACGTGGTTGGTTTGTTACAGCGTAGAGATAAGAGAGACCGCATCATCGCTCCATTAAATTAGAATTTGCGGAGCTAAATTCGGATTTAATCGCGAGTAAATCTGCCCCCACGCCAGCGCGGATGCGACTCTTTGATTACGCGTGTCGCGTTTTTTAGCGACACGCGTTCGCAGTGGCGTGCGAGTCTTGATCAGGCCGCCGACAGCTCCCGATCCGCTGGGCGCGTTACGGGCGGCGCCATGAACGCAGGCGATGCCGGATCAGAGATGCAGCGTTTGAGGATTGCGTCGATCTCCCGCTTGGCCGATGCGTCGATCCGCCAGCCGTCTATCTGATCGATCGGATCCATCTGCCCCGGATTTCTGGCTCCCCAAAGCGCGATGGTCGGGCCTTGATCGAGCACCCAACGCACCGCAAGCGCCAAGACCGTTTTGCCGAAGCGGTCGCGCGCAAGTTTTTTGAGCTCTTCAACAGCGGCAAGGTATTGACCAAAGCGAGCGCCCTGGAATTTCGGGTCGACTTTGCGCAGGTCATCGCCGCCAAAGTTGGTGTCGGCAGTCATCCGTCCGCTGAGAAGGCCGCGGCAGAGCGCGCCATAACTCAATACCGTGAGTCCTGCCCGTTTGGCATAGGGCAGCACGTCGGCATCGATCGCGCGCTCGAAAATGTTGTATGGCGGCTGGACAGCGTCGAGCCCGGTCACGGCGCGGAACGCGTCCATCTGCTCGGGCGAGTAGTTGCTCACTCCGATCGCGCGGATCTTGCCCTCGCGGCGCAAATCCTCGAGCGTCCGCGCAGTTTCAGCAATCGGCGTTTCGAGATCGGGCCAGTGCACTTGATAAAGGTCGATGTACTCCGTGCGCAACCGCCGCAGCGAATCCTCTATCTCCTTGCGGATGTGGGCGGGCCGCGAATCGCGAAATACCGCACTGCCGTTCCACGCCAAGCCGACCTTAGTCGCGATCTGCACCTTGTCGCGTAATGCACCCTCGGTTAGCGCCTTGCCGACGATCTCCTCGGAACGGCCAAAGCCGTAGACCGGCGCTGTGTCAATCAGCGTGACGCCACGTTCGACAGCAGCGCGGATAGTTGCGATCGACTGAGCTTCGTCAGTGCCGCCCCACATCCAACCGCCGATCGCCCAGGTGCCTAGACCAATGCGCGATGTCGTCAAGCCTGAACTGCCAAGTGCAATCTTTTCCATGGGTCACCTTTGCAACGTTGAGAAGGCGGCGGTGCCCGCATCCGCCGCCGGGAGCCGGCCGATGGCTGACCAATCGAGCCGATCACCGCCATGCGCGAGCAAGTTGAGGAACCGGTCGCGTAAGAGACTGGCGACCGGCATCGGCACCCGCAGATCCTCTGCGGCGGCCAGAACCAGACGGATGTCCTTCTGACCTAGCGGCGCGGCAAAACCGGCGGGCGAGAAACGCCTGTCGGCAATCAAGGCGCCATAGGTCTTGTAGATCGGAGCATCGAACAGGGTAGAGGTCAGAAACTCCAGATAATGCCGCTCATCGATGCCGGCTTTGCCAACCAGCGCCAGCGCTTCACCGAGCACCTCAATCACCGAGGCGCCGAGGAAATTGCCGCTGAGCTTCACCAGATTGGCAGCCTTCTGCGTGTCGGAGATTACGAATGTTTTCTGTCCGATCGCATCGAGCAGGGGAGCCGCCTTCTCAACCGCGGCAGCGTCTCCACCGGCAACGACGAACAGCCGTCCCGCGGCCGCGACATCCGGCCGGCCGAATACCGGAGCGGCCACAAAATGCTGGTTCTTTTTGGCGTGCGCCTCGGTCAATCGCTCCGACAGCGCGACGCTGATCGTGCTCGAGGAAACGTGCAAAGCGCCGGGTGCAAGATTGGCGACCACGCCATCGCGACCGAGAACCAAACTCTCGACCGCCTCGTCATTGGACAACATGGTCATGACCGCATCCCCGCGACTAGCCTCGGCAATGCTGGGGGCGAACTTCGCGCCCTGTGTAACCAGCGCTTCTGCTTTTGCCGGTGTGCGATTAAAAACGGTAACGCGATGACCGGCCTTGAGCAGATTGGCCGCCATGCCGGCGCCCATGCGACCAAGGCCGATGAAGCCCACATTCATAAGATTTCCGTTTGCTGAATTGCGATTTCTCGTGGTCTCCGTTTCCGGATGTTCCAACAATTGAGTAACGTCGTTCATTGTCTTTCTCCTTTGCTTAGCATCGTTCGCTCTGAGAAGTATCGGCGTACCTTCCGCCGAGCTTTTATTGAAACCATCCAGGATGCTGGATGACGACTTGGCCACCATCGACCACCGTCAGCACGATGATCAGCCAGGCCTGAAGGAGGAGATACAGTTGATCCGACACGGCGCGTCTCCTAGGTGATCTGATCGGTTTCGTTGCTTGCGACTGTTCACCGCAAAGAAGGGAAAGGGGCGGGAAAGCCACCCGCCCGCTTTTCGTTACCACTGATCATTTTGCAGCATTTCGTTGTAACCGACGCTGCCGCCGCCGGTGCTCGCGGGAGTATCGGAGCTGAAATCCGGACGCCCAATGCGGGCGAACGCGTTCAAGCCGCTGCGATGGGCCGCGACGATCTGTTTCTGCTCCGACACGATGCCGGCATGCAGCCCGCCCTGGCTGTCGTAGTACGATGGCAGCTCATTTCCGGTGCCGTCGCTGCGGTTGAACGATTGGGCGAACGCCGGCGACGCATAACTCAGGGCCGCGATGGCTGCGATAACAGCAATCTTTCTCTTCGTGACCATGATCCTTCTCCTTTTCTTGCTCATCAAATGCGTTTGGCATCTGCTGTGCCCAGGAGATCGGACAAGTCACGCCGCTACGCCATTAAATTTCGCGTTCCAGAACTAAATTCGGATTTAATCGCAAGGACAGAAGGCCCTGGGCCAGGGTCCTGCGCATTTTTTAAAATCCAATTTAATAGCATCTGCCGCATTGCCGCCTTAAGTACGACGGCGGGACGAAGACCAAGGTGGATGTGCTATGGTGCTCGAAACAATGACCGCGTCGACGGGCGCGCCTGAACTGCCCGATCGCGGCGAAACTGGTGGCTGCCAAACAGAGCCAGACGCGGGCCGTGACGAGAGATCTTTGATGTCCAGAGTACTCTTGATCGAAGATGACGCCGAAACGGCGCGCGAGATCATGGCCGAACTGGTAGATCGGGGTTTTGAAGTCGATTGGGCGGCAACAGGAATCGAAGGCCTGGATAAGGCCCGCACCGGTGATGCGGACGTCATGATTGTGGATCGGCTCCTGCCCGGGGTCGACGGTCTCACGATTATCGAAGTGGCAAGGCAGGAGCGGGTCTCTAAACCAGTCCTAGTGCTCAGCGCGCTTGGGGCCGTCGATGACCGGGTGCGTGGATTGCGTGCCGGAGGCGACGACTATCTGACAAAACCATTTGCAATCCAGGAGTTGATTGCGCGGATTGAAGCGCTGCTGCGCCGCCCCTCGGAAAATCGCGACACGGTATTGCGCGTCGGACCCCTCGAACTCGATCTGCTGTCGCGCACTGCCAAACGCAGCGATCGCGTAATCGATCTGCTGCCGCGTGAGTTTCGCCTGCTTGAATACATGATGCGGCGAGAAGATCAGTTGCTAACCCGCGCCATGCTGTTCGAGGAAGTCTGGAACTACAAATTCGTACCGCAGAGCAATCTCGTTGACGT
>DASXJB010000150.1:0-29410 GCA_036497645.1 Xanthobacteraceae bacterium | reverse complement strand
GACCTTCTGTTGCGCCTTTTCCAGCGCCTTGTTGATCCAGGGGTGAATGATCGCTTCATTCTCCTTCAGACCGAGCCGCTGCAGCATGCCGTCGAGCTTGTCGGTGCCGAAAATGCGCATCAGGTCGTCTTCGAGCGACAGAAAGAATTTCGAGTGGCCGGGATCGCCTTGGCGGCCGGAACGGCCGCGCAACTGATTGTCGATGCGGCGGCTTTCATGGCGTTCGGTGCCGAGCACGTAGAGCCCGCCGGCGGCGAGCGCCTTCTCTTTCAAGCGCGCGACTTGGGCGCGGATGTCGGCGGCGCGCGAGCTCTTCTCGCGCTCGCGCAGATCAACGATGTCGGCCAGTTCCTGGCGAATACGCATGTCGGCATTGCCGCCGAGCTGAATGTCGGTGCCGCGCCCGGCCATGTTGGTGGCGATCGTGATCGCGCCCGGAACGCCGGCCTGGGCGACGATATAGGCTTCCTGCTCGTGATAGCGGGCGTTCAGAATCGCGAACACCTTGGCCTTGGACGCGCCCTCATCGCCGGAATAGAGCGCCGCAAACGCGTTGGGATCGGAGAAATCGTGCTGCTCCCAACCCTGCTTGCGCAGCATTTCGGCGAGCTGCTCGGATTTCTCGATCGAGGTGGTGCCGACCAGAACCGGCTGACCGCGCGCTTTGCAGTCCTCGATCAGAGCCAAAATAGCGCGGAATTTCTCCGGAGCGGTCCGATAGACTTCATCGTCATCGTCGATGCGAATCATCGGCATGTTGGTCGGGATTTCCAGGACCTCCAGATTGTAGATGTCCTGGAATTCATCGGCCTCCGTCACCGCCGTACCGGTCATGCCGGCGAGCTTTTCGTACATGCGGAAGTAGTTCTGGAAGGTGATCGAGGCGAGTGTCTGGTTCTCCGGCTGGACAACCTGATGCTCCTTGGCTTCCAGCGCCTGATGCAGCCCTTCGGAGTAGCGGCGGCCGGGCATCATGCGGCCGGTGAACTCGTCGATGATCACCACTTCGCCGTTGCGAATGATGTAGTCCTTGTCGCGGGCAAACAGCTTGTGCGCGCGCAAAGCCTGGTTCACGTGGTGGACGACCGAGACGTTCTCTACATCGTAGAGCGAGTCTGATTTCAGGAGCCCGGCGTCGCGCAGCCAGGTCTCCATCTTTTCCATGCCGACTTCGGTGAGGTTGACGGTGCGCTGTTTTTCGTCGAGCTCGTAGTCGGCCTTGTCCAGGCGGGGAATGTAGGCGTCGATCGTGTTGTAGAATTCGGAGCGATCGTCGAGCGGGCCGGATATGATCAGCGGCGTGCGGGCTTCGTCAATCAAGATCGAATCGACCTCGTCGACAATGGCGTAGACGCGGCCGCGCTGCACCATGTCCTCAAGCCGGTACTTCATGTTATCGCGCAGATAGTCGAAGCCGAGCTCGTTATTGGTGCCGTAAGTGACGTCGCAGTCGTATTGCTTCTTGCGCTGTTCGTCGTCGAGGCCATGCACGATGACGCCGACGGTTAGACCCAAGAACTTGTAGATCTGGCCCATCCATTCGGCGTCGCGCTTGGCGAGATAATCGTTGACGGTAACGACGTGCACGCCACGGCCGGCGAGTGCGTTGAGATAGACCGGAAGGGTCGCGACCAGCGTCTTGCCTTCGCCGGTCTTCATCTCCGCGATCTTGCCCTCGTGCAGAACCATGCCGCCGATGAGCTGGACATCGAAGTGGCGCTGCCCGAGCGTGCGTTTGGCGGCTTCGCGGACGGTGGCAAATGCCGGCACCAGGATGTCGTCGAGCGTCTGTCCCTCGGCCAGCTGCTGCTTGAATTCGTCGGTGCGCGCGCGCAAAGTCTCGTCGGACAGCGCTTCCAACTCGGGTTCCAGCGCATTGATCTCGTCGACGCGCGGCCGATAGGCGCGGATGCGGCGGTCGTTCGAGGAACCGAACAGCTTGCGGGCGACAGCGCCGATCATCGCATTATCCCCTGGAATCTCGGCCCATCCGACAGGTTTGACGACAACACGATTTTTCCGGAAATCCGTTCCCGCTGCTCAGACCGTGCCATCGTTGTCTCGCGGGCGGCGCAAACCCAACGGGCGGAAAATACGGCGCTATTCGGGCGGTGACGCGGCGACTGAACATCCCGATACACGGCGACAGATAGGAGGGGGTCGTTTTTTTGTCAATGCGACGACTGTTTTCACGCGATCGTTAGGCGCACCCCGATTTCTCCCATTGCCAAGCCCTGGGCGATTGGGCGACTGTCCGCGCCGATCAAGGAACGTAAGGCTAGTCGCCGGGACCGCAGAATGGCGGGCCAAATGGGTTCGCCGGGCATTCGCGGTCTCGCCCGTACAGCCGGTTTGCCGCGTTACCCGTCGTGGTTAATTCCGGACATCACGTCAAAGGATCAGATTATGTCTTTCACTCATCCCTTCGCCGCTCGTTTGCTGGGTGCGGTTGCACTTGCGGCAATGCTGACCGCGCCGATTGCGGTGCGCGCACAGGATTCCGATCCGGTCGTTGCCCGCGCCAATGGCGTCGATATCCGACAGAGCGATCTTGCCTTGGCCGAAGAGGATATCGGCTCGGCGATGCCGCAAATGAGTCCCGAGCAAAAACGCGACTATCTCATCACCTATGTCGCCGACGTCATCGTCTTGGCGCAGGCCGCCGATCAGCATCAGCTCGCCAATCGCGGCGACGTCAAGCAGCGTATCGAATTTGAGCAGCACAAAGCATTGATGGAAGCGCTGCTGCAGGATGCCGGCAAAGCCGCCATGACCGACGATGCGATGCACAAGGTCTATGACGAAGCGATCAAGCAGACCCCGAACGAGCAGGAAGTCCACGCCCGGCATATTCTGGTCGCGACGGAAGGCGAAGCCAAAGACATCGAAGCGCAGCTGAAGAACGGGGCGGATTTCGCCACTCTGGCGAAGCAAAAATCAAAGGACCCGGGCGCGGCCGAAGGCGGCGATCTCGGCTATTTCACCAAGGATCAGATGGTGCCGGAATTCGCCGAAGCCGCTTTCAAGCTCGATAAGGGCCAGATCTCGGATCCGATCAAGACGCAATTCGGCTGGCACGTTATCAAGGTCGAAGACAAGCGCGCGAAGCCGACGCCGACATATGATCAGGTCAAAGGCCAGTTGGAGAACTACGTCGCGCGCCGCGCGCAGGCCGACCTTGTCGACAATTTACGCAAATCGGCAACGATCGAGCGCCTCGACCAGCCCGGCGGCCAGGCGAATCCCTCCGCGCTTAATCCCGCCGCGCCGGCCAAGAAGTAGTCAGCGAGACAGCGGCGCTGTAGTTATACCATCACCCTGAGGTGCGAGCGGAGCGAGCCTCGAAGGGCGACGGCCTCGACGACGGGGCCGCATCCTTCGAGGACCGCGAAGCTTGTCATCGGGCCGGCCACTTCGGGCCGGACCCGTTGGCGGCCACTCTCAGGATGACGGAAAACAACATGACCACCATCTCTCCACTCGCGCCCAAAACCACGCCGCACTTGCCGATCGTTGCCGGCGTGCGGCTGGCCACGGCACAGGCCGGTATTCGGTACCGCGACCGGACCGATGTGATGCTCGCGGTGTTTGAACCGCAAACCAGCGTTGCCGGCGTGTTCACCCGTTCGAAATGCCCCTCGGCACCGGTCGAATGGTGTCGCACACAGATCAAGGGCGGTCACGCCCGCGCGCTGATCGTCAATTCCGGCAATGCCAATGCCTTCACCGGCAAAAGCGGCCGGCAGGCCTGTGCGCTGACGGCCAGATTTGCGGCGGCGGCGGTCGGCTGCAAGAGCTCCGAGGTTTTTCTCGCTTCGACGGGCGTGATCGGCGAGCCACTCGACGCGCAAGCTTTCGATCGCGTCATGGTCGGCCTCGCCGCCGACGCCTGCCCGGACGGCTACGGCGACGCGGCCAAAGCCATCATGACGACCGATACATTCCCGAAACTGGCCACAGCGCGCGCTCGGCTCCGCGAAACGGATGTGACCATCAATGGCTTCGCCAAGGGCGCGGGCATGATCGCGCCGGACATGGCGACCATGCTCGCTTTCATCTTTACCGACGCGCCGATCGCTGCTCCCGTCCTGCAGTCGGTGTTGCGCGAGGGCGTGATCGATACGTTCAACGCCGTCACGATTGACGGCGATACCTCGACCTCAGACACCGTGTTGGCATTTGCGACCGGCACTGCGGCGGCGCCGCGCATCAGCCGCAGCAATGACCCGCGGCTGCCGCCATTTCGCAAGGCGTTCGCTGCGGTGCTGGCCAATCTCGCCGAGCAAATTGCCCGTGACGGCGAAGGCGCGCGCAAGCTTGTTGAGATCATCGTTGAAGGCGCCGTGTCCAAAGCTTCGGCGCGCCGGATTGCGCTCTCGATCGCCAATTCGCCCCTGGTCAAAACCGCGATTGCCGGGGAGGACGCCAACTGGGGCCGCGTGGTGATGGCGCTCGGCAAAGCCGGCGAGCCGGCCGATCGCGACCGGCTGTCGATCTGGTTCGGCGGCATTCGCGTCGCTCACAAAGGCGCTCGCGATCAAGCTTACGATGAAGCGGCGGTTTCCGCGGCAATGAAGCGCCCGGAAATCAGCCTCAAGGTCGCACTCGGGCTCGGCAGGGGTCGCGATCGCGTTCTCACTTGCGACCTGACCAAAGAGTATGTCGCGATCAACGGGGATTATCGAAGTTGAACGCGGCTCTCAAACGCATCCGAACCTCGGTGCTTGGCGTCGCTTACGAGGAGAGCGGCGCGTCGGACGGCGCACCGGTTTTTCTGATGCATGGCTGGCCATACGATCCCCGATGCTACGATGCGGTCGTCGCGCCGCTCTGTGCCGCCGGCGCCCGCGTGATCGTGCCTTACCTGCGCGGTTTCGGATCGACGCGTTTTCTTGACCAGACCACGCCGCGCTCGGGCCAACAGGCCGCGCTCGGCAATGATCTGCGCGAATTGATGGATGCACTTTCCGTCGATCGCGCCGTGCTTGCCGGCTACGACTGGGGCGGCCGAGCCGCCTGCATCGTGGCGGCGCTGTGGCCGGAACGCGTGCGCGGCCTCGTAACCGTCAACGCCTACAATATCCAAAATATTCCCGGCGCCGGAAAGCCGACCGCACCGGCGCAGGAGCACCGGCTCTGGTACCAATGGTATTTCCAGATGGAGCGCGGGCGCGCCGGAATCGAAGCCAACCGGCGCGAACTGTGCCGGCTACTTTGGCGATTGTGGTCGCCGCATTGGCCATTCGACGACGCGACATTTGAACGCAGCGCGGCGGCGTTCGACAATCCCGATTTCGTCGCGGTGACTCCTACCGCCACCGCTACGGCAACGCCGCGGGCGATCCCAAGCTCGATGAGATCGAACAGCGGCTGGCGCAACAGCCCAAAATCACGGTGCCGACGATCGCTTTGCAGGGCGAGGTCGACGGCGTACATCCACCCGAGAGCTCCGCACATCACGCCGCTTTCTTCACCGGGCCCTATCAGCGGCGGGTACTGCCGCGGATCGGGCACAACCCGCCGCAAGAAGATCCGCAGACCTTTGCCAACGCGATACTCGAATTGATGCGCGCCTGAGCGGTCGAGCAGATGAGAGCCCCGTGACCGTCAAGCTTATCCTCGTCGCCGCCTGCGCTTTGATCGACACCGATGGCCGGGTCCTGATCGCGCAACGTCCGTCCGGTAAAACAATGGCCGGCTTATGGGAGTTTCCCGGCGGCAAGGTCGAGGCCGGCGAGCGGCCCGAGCAGTGTCTCATTCGCGAACTCAAAGAGGAACTGGGAATAGTGGTGAAGGAAGATTGTCTCGCACCGCTGACATTCGCGAGCCACCTTTATCCCGACTTCTATCTGCTGATGCCGCTCTATGTGTGCCGGCGTTGGGACGGGTTCGTTACGGCCAAGGAGGCGCAGCAGCTGAAATGGGTGCGGCCGCACGAACTGCGCCAATATCCAATGCCGCCGGCCGACGAACCGCTGATCGCGCACCTTGCTGCGCTGATTTAAAGCATGATCCCGAAAAGTGGACGCCGGTTTCCCGCCTGCGCGAAGCCGTGCAGGCGGCTTATCGTTTCGTCTAACGCTTCGGCGGGCGAAGCCAGGTCGGAAAAGATCATGCTCAAACAACAGCTAAAGCGAAATACCGAATCAATCTAAGATTATTTCGCTTTGGCAATATACGAAAACCGCAGCGACGCTCACGCGTCAGCGGCCGGTTTTCTCGCCGGCCGAAATCTCCCGCGTGCCGAGCGCCTCGGCGAGTCTCGCCTTTGCTGATCCGGGCCGCAGCGGCTGTTGTTGATTCGGATGCGGCGCCCAGCCCGATAGCCACACAATATCGAAGGTTGTCCGAATGCGGCCATCGGCATCGGCGAAACGCCGCGCGTAAATATCTGCCATCCGCATCAGCGTCGTGCGCCGCAGCGGCACGCGACGGCGCGCCACGAGCGTGTTGGCGGCCCCCATGCGCCGCAGATCGTGCATCAAATCGAAAGCCGAGCTGTAACGCACCGTCACGCGCTCGACATCGGTCACCGGCAGGGTGAATCCCGCGCGCTGCAGCAAAGCGCCGAGCTGACGCAGATCGGCGAATGGCGACACACGCGGCGAGGCGCCGCCTTCGATTTCGCTTTCGGCCTCGGCAAAGGCTTGCCGCAGTTCGATCAGCGTTTCGCCGCCAAGGAGCGCCGCCAGAAATAAACCATCCGGTTTGAGCGCGCGGCGGATTTGCGCCAGCACGCCCGGCAAGTCATTGGCAAAGTGCAGCGCCAGGCCGGACACCACGAGATCGATGCTGGCGTCGCGAAACGGGAGCGCTTCCTCGTCGGCGACCACGAATGGCTTGTCGCGGGCGACAATGTCGGCACCCACGATCATCCCCACCGTGCCGAGCTGGCGCAGCGATACGCGCACAGCGTCGCCGGGCGTGCCAAGATCGACGCCGACATCGAAGCGGCGCAGCACCACGCTTAAACGATCCGCAAATTCGCCGGCGACATGTTCGAGCAAAAAATTCGTCGGCGACGCTGCGGCGCGGGAGCGGTGCCAGCGCTGGAGCAAACGATCGAAGATGATCGGATTCTCGGTCATCTATCTCTCAACCGTTGAGTCATTGTTTCATGTTCCGCAGCATGTGTCGCCACGCAGGCCCGATGACAATGGCCATCCAGAACGGTAGCGTTGAGCCTCGATGCTGTCCGACGGCAATATTCTCCCCGCTCCGTTTAAGCATATCGCCGGCGCCGCCCCATCGGCGTTGCGCCGCGTGCTCGATCTCGCGCTGCCGCCACTCTGTGCCGCCTGCCGCGAACCGGTCGAGGGCCGCGGCCTCTGTCCGGCCTGCTGGTCGAAACTGTCGTTCATCACGCGACCCTATTGCGAGCGGCTCGGCACACCCTTCGTCTACGACCCCGGGCCGGGCATCTTGTCGATGGAGGCGATTGCCGATCCTCCGGCCTATAACCGCGCCCGCGCGGCGGTGGGTTTCGACGAGATTTCGCGGGTGTTGGTGCACGCACTCAAATATGGCGACCGGCTTGATCTTGCACCAATGAAGGGCCGCTGGATCAGTCAGGCCGGACGCGAACTTCTCGCCGAGGCCGACGCGCTCGTCCCGGTGCCGCTGCATTGGCGGCGCCTGTGGGCGCGGCGTTTCAACCAATCCGCCATGCTGGCCGCGGCGGTATCGCGTTAAACCGGCCTGCCGGTCGCTGCCGGTGCACTCAAGCGGGTCAAGCCGACCGCGCAGCAGGTTGGGCTGTCACGGACCGAACGCGCCGCCAATGTCCAAGGCGCTTTTCGCGTGCCCGGCGACGGCGAGGCCGCCGTGACCGGCCGCCGGCTGGTTCTCATCGATGACGTGTTGACATCGGGGGCAACCGTCGACGGCTGTGCGCGAGCGCTGCTGCGCGCCGGAGCCGCCAATGTCGATGTGCTGGTTTTTGCCAGGGTTGCCGAGCCGGCACGAACGTCCATATAAGACTTTGCTAAAAATTGCGACCGATCATGGCCAACATCGATATTTATACGGTTCGCTACTGCCCCTATTGCCAGGACGCCAAGGAGCTCCTTTCGGGCAAGGGCGTGAGCTACCATGAGATCGACGTCACTGGAAAAAGGGACGTTCGCAAGCAAATGATCCAGCGCGCCAACGGCCGGAGCACCTACCCGCAGATTTTCATCGGCGCGACCCATGTCGGGGGCTGCGACGATCTTTATGCGCTGGAGGAAGCGGGCAAGCTCGATTCGCTGCTTGCCGAGACGAAGGAATCATGAGCGCCGCCGAGCGTGTGAGCTTCAACGCCGCAATGATTCAGATGCGCTCGGGGCTCGATCCCGCGGCCAACCTGGCCGCGGCATTGGACTTGATCGACGAGGCCAAAGAGGCCGGCGCCGATTACGTGCTCACGCCGGAAATGACGCACATCCTGGCAGCAAAGCGCGAACAATTGTTCGCGAAGATCGTCGCTGAAGAGCAGGATGCGACGCTGACGACCTTGCGGGAAGTGGCGCGCAAGCTTGCGATCTACATCCATATCGGTTCGCTCGCGATCAAGGCATCGCCGGAAAAAGCCGCAAACCGCTCGTTTCTGATCGACCGCCGCGGCGAGGTGACCGCGCGCTATGACAAAATCCACATGTTCGACGTCGATCTCGCGGGCGGCGAAAGCTACCGGGAATCCAACACCTACCGTCCCGGCGAGCTGGCGATGGTCGCCGATCTGCCGTGGGGCCGTCTCGGCCTGACCGTGTGTTACGATTTGCGCTTTCCGGCGCTCTACCGGGCGCTGGCGGAAGCGGGCGCATCGTTCTTGGCGATTCCGTCAGCTTTCACGAAGCAAACCGGCGAAGCGCACTGGCATGTTCTGCAGCGCGCGCGTGCCATCGAAAATGGCTGCTTCGTGTTCGCCGCCGCCCAAGGCGGCAAGCACGAAAACGGTCGCGAGACTTACGGTCATTCGCTGGTCGTAGACCCATGGGGCCGCATCCTGGCCGAGGGCGGCACCGAGCCGGGCGTGGTCATGGCGCAGATCGATCCGTCCGAGGTCGTCGCGGCACGCAGCCGGGTCCCTTCACTCCATCATGGCCGTCGCTTCGAACTCGTTGAACCGCTGGCCGAGCCGACCTATCTCCACGCAGTGCGAGAGCCGACATGATTCGTTACGCGCTCAACTGCGACCAAGGTCATAGTTTCGAAAGCTGGTTTGCGAACTCCGCCACCTATGAGAAACAGGCCAAGCGCGCTCTGGTGAGCTGCCCGGTGTGCGGCTCTGCGAAGGTGGAAAAGGCGATCATGGCGCCTAACTTGGCGCCCAATCTGGCCGCGAAGCTCGGCGATAGCGGGACTGCGGATCCGCGGCCGCCGCCGCCTACGCCACCGCCCCCGCTGCAGCCGGCCCCGATGCCGCCGATCCCGCCAAAGACGCCGGTAGCGATGGTGTCGGCCGCGGAGCGCGAGCTGCGGCACAAGCTTAAAGAACTGCGCGATCAGATCACCAAGAATGCGCACTATGTCGGCCCCCGGTTTCCGGAGGAAGCGCGCAAGATTCATTACGGCGAGGCCGAGCACCGCTCGATCTACGGCGAAGCTTCGCCGGAAGAAGCGAAGCAATTGCACGAGGAAGGCATCGAATTCCACCCGCTGCCGATCCTGCCTGACGACAAGAATTGACGGCGGATCGTCACCGCGCCGCGCCAAAGTCTTCAATAGGCCAGTATGAGCAGCGCGACCCCGGCGACCACGAGCACCATGCCGATGGCTTCGCGCGCGCTGGTGCGCTGACCGAAGCCGTAGCGCGCCACCAATTGCGCGAACAGAACTTCAACGAGCGCCAGCGTCCGCACGCTGGCCGCGGTCGCGAGCGCAAAGGCGAGAAACCAGAATTGCGAAGCGAGCGCGCCCATGAAGCCGGCAAATAGCGACGGTTTCCAGGCGCGTAACAGCGCGAACATCACTGCAGGCCGGCGCAGCGACAGATAGAGCGAAAGCGCGACAGACTGTATGGCGAGCCCGATCACCAGCGTGAATGTCGCCGCCATGGCGTAATTCGGCAGCCCGAGATTGAGGATCGCGCCGCGAAAGCCGATCGCTGCAAGAGCAAACGCTCCGCCCGAGAACAAGCCCAACAGCGTTGGTCTAATCCCTCCCGACATCTCGCCCAACTTGGCCGACTTGGTCGCCATGACAATCACGCCGGCCGTAGCCACCAAAATGGCAGCGGCCATCGGCAGGGTCACCTTGTCGCCAAGAAAGATGAAGCCGAACAAGGCGACCTGGATTGGCTCGGTTTTGATATAGGCGATGGTGACGACAAAGGACCGCTCGCCCATGGCGGCGAGCATCAGTGCGGTCGCCGCGATCTGGACAAAAGCGCCCGCGGCCACCCATAGCCAGAAATAAATTCCGGGTCGTGGCAACGGCGCCCCGGTTGCAGCCAGGAGCACGATCAGGAAAACAAGCGCGAAGGGAAAACCGAACAGAAAGCGCACCTGGGTGGCGCCGACGGTGCCGAGCCCGGCGGTCAATTCGCGCTGCATCGCGTTGCGGATGGTCTGGGCGAAGGCGGCGGCGATAGTGAAAACAGCCCAGAGCCAGGGCGTCGCGGTCACGCGGGCTTCTCCGCAACGACCATGTAATTGACATCCATGTCGCTGGAGAGCTGCCAGCGGTCGGCCAAAAGACCGTAGATCACGCCGGTCTCGCCAATGAGATCCAGGCCGCTTTGCTCGATGGCAATCTCAAGTTCATTGGGCGTGACGAACTTGTCCCATTGATGCGTGCCGCGCGGCAGCCAGCGTAAAATGTATTCGGCGCCGACAATCGCCAGCGCAAAACTCTTGATGGTGCGGTTGAGAGTTGCAACAAACAATAGCCCACCGGGTTTCACCAGCGCCGCAGCGGCGTCGATGAACAAATTAACGTCGGTAACGTGCTCGACCACCTCCATCGCCAGCACGACGTCGAATGTTTCACTGGCTGCGGCCAAAGCCTCGGCGCTGCTGTTGCGATAATCGATTGTTAGCTGCGACTGGGCGGCGTGGCGCCGCGCGACGGCGATATTGCTTTCCGATGGATCCACGCCCACCATGGCCGCACCAAGCCGCGCCAAGGGCTCGGCCAAGATGCCGCCGCCGCAGCCGATATCGAGGATGCGGAGTCCGGCGAGGCTGTCGAGGCGGCTTGGATCGCGGTGGAAATGGCCGCCCGCGCGATCACGGATATAGGTGAGCCGCACCGGATTGAACTTGTGCAGCGCCGCCATAGGCCCATGTGCGTCCCACCACTCGCCCGACAGCCGCGAAAATCGCGCTACTTCGTCGTCATCGACCGTGTCTGCGCGGGTTTGCCGCCGCTCCATTTTCAGCTCCCAGCATTGCGGGGCTGCAGCCCACCATGCCCATCGAACCGCGCGAAAGATACGCGACCGCGGCGAGTGTTGCACTCGCTCCCGACCTGAACGAGGATAGGCTCGGAAAAAGGTCCGCGCATCAGAAAAACCGGGAGGGAAGGATGCAACGTTTGCTTTGCGGCTTCGCTGGTTGTGCGTTGGCGCTGCTCTTGGGCGTGCCGCTCTTGGGCGCGACCGCAGCCAATGCCCAGGACACTGTGAAAATCGGCATCATCATGCCCTATTCCGGGCAGTTCGCCGATACCGCGACGCAAATGGATAACGGCATCAAGCTGTATATGAAGCAAAACGGCGACAGCGCCGGAAAGGTCAAGATCGAGCTCATTCGCAAGGATACCGGCGGCATCGCTCCCGATGTCGCCAAGCGGCTGTCGCAAGAAGTGATCGTGCGCGATCACGCCGACCTTCTCGGCGGCTTTGTGCTCACCCCCAATGCGCTCGCCGCCGCCGACGTCTCCGCTGAAGCGAAAAAATTCATGGTGGTGATGAACGCGGCGACCTCGATCATCACCACGAAATCTCCCTATATCGCACGGACCTCGGTGACGACACCGCAGCTCAATCACACGCTCGGCGTGTGGGCGGCCAAAAACGGAATCAAAAAAATCTACACCATGGTCTCCGATTACGGCCCCGGAATTGACGCCGAGACCTGGTTCCAGAAAGGCTTCAAAGACGGCGGCGGCGAGATCGTCGGCTCGGTGCGTTTCCCGGTCGCCAATCCGGATTTCTCCGCCTTCATCCAGCGCGCCAAGGATTCAAACCCGGACGCGATCTATATCTGGGTGCCCGGCGGCGCGCAGCCTGCGGCAATCGGCAAAGCGCTGGCGGAGCGTGGTATCGACACGTCAAAGACCAAGATTTTGGGACAGGACGCCCTGACCGCCGAGACCGCGCTCAAAAGCATGGGCGACGCGTCACTCGGAATCATCACCGTCGCCTATTACGATTACAATCTTGACACGCCGATGAACAAAGCCTTCGTCAAAGCGTACAACGACGAATTCCATCGCAATCCTGATTTCTTCGCGGTCGGCGGCTATGACGGCATGCACCTCATTTATGCAACGCTGCAGAAGACCGGCGGCAAGACCGACGGTGATACGCTGATCGCCGCGGCCAAGGGCATGGCTTGGGACTCACCGCGCGGGCCGATGTCGATCGATCCGGAAACCCGCGACGTCGTCCAAACCGTTCACATTTTCAAGGTTGAAAAGGTCGGCGGCGAACTGCGTAATGTCGAGATCGACAAGGTGCCGAACGTGAAAGATCCCGGCCACATGACGCACTGACTTCAGGCGCCTCGGGATGATTCGGCAGTAACAGCGACGGCGGCCGCGTCCGATGCCTCCTGTTTTCGGCGTTCTGTTCGATGGCCTCGCTTACGGCATGCTGCTGTTTCTGCTGTCGGTTGGGCTGTCGGTCACGCTCGGCATGATGAACTTCGTGAACCTGGCGCATTGCAGCTTCGCCATGCTCGGCGGTTACGTCACGGTCACGCTGATGGACCGGCTCGGCTGGCCGTTTTTTGCGACGCTGCCGGCCGCCTTCATCGCCGCCGCCGCGGCAAGCGTCGTGCTGGAGCGTGCATTCTTTCGCCGTTTTTACAATGCCAGCGACCTCCAGCAGTGCCTGTTAACGATCGGCATAGTATTCGTCTCGATCGCGGCGGCGGCCTACATCTACGGCACCGATCAGCAGCCGGTTCAACTGCCGGCGTTCTTGCGCGGCTCGATTAATTTTGCCGGCTTGAACTTCGCGATCTATCGGCTGTTCCTCACAGGCATAGCACTGATTATCACTGTCGTGCTCGTCGTCACGCTGGAGATGACGCGCTACGGCGCGCAGGTCCGCGCCGCCGTTAACAATCAGCGTATGGCGCGCGGGCTCGGCATCGATGTCGATGCGCTGTTCGCCATCACTTTTGCGCTTGGCAGCGGGCTCGCTGGGCTCGGCGGGGCGCTCGCCATCGACCTGGTCGGACTCGATCCTTCCTTTGCTTTCACTTACCTGATCTACGTCCTTATCGTCGTCTCGGTTGGTGGCCTTGGCTCGATCGGAGGCTCGCTTGCCGCCGCGATGCTGCTCGGCGTCAGCGATATCGCCGGCAAATATTATGTGCCGGCGATCGGCTCGATCCTGATTTATTTGGTCATGACGGTGCTGATCATGCTGCGCCCCGCCGGGATTTTCGGGAGGCGCTAGCGTGACCAGCACAACGATCGCCGAGCCGCGCGATCATCTGCAGGCCCAGATGCGCTGGCGCTGGGGCGAAATCGCCTTTTGGCTCGCCACTCTGCTGCCTTTCATCGTTGCCCCCGACTACCTCCTGCTGGCGAGTCAAGTCGCCATCGCCGCACTGTTTGTGCTCTCGCTTGATCTTATTCTCGGCTTCGCCGGCATCGTGTCGCTTGGACACGCCGCTTATTTCGGCACTGGCGCCTATGCCGCCGGGCTGATTTCCAAATGGGGCTGGGGCGAGCCGCTCACCGGACTCGTCATTGCAGCACTGGCGGCCGGCTTATTCGGCTATGTGACGAGCTTCATCATCGCCCGGTTCCGCCACCTGCCACTGATCATGATCACGCTCGGCATCGGCTTGTTGCTGCAGGAATCGGCGAACAGCGCGAGCTGGCTCACCGGCGGTTTCGACGGCCTGCAAGGCATCCATACCTGGCCTATTCTCGGCAGATTCCGGTTCGATCTCTACGGCTACACCGCATACGGCTACGCGCTCGCCGCGCTGTTTGTGATCTTTCTCGGCGCGCGGCGGCTCATTCATTCGCCGTTCGGCCTGGCATTGCGCGGGATCAGGGACAACAGCCAGCGGATGCGCGCGATCGGCGCAGCGACCCATTCGCATATCCGCACTATCTATACGATCGCAGCAATGATCGCGGGCGCGGCCGGCGCCATCCTCGCGCAAACCACCGAGACCGTATCGCTCGAAGTGTTGGGCTTTCAGCGTTCGGCCGATGTGCTGGTCATGCTCATTCTCGGCGGCACCGGCCGCCTCTATGGCGGGCTCCTGGGCGCTGTCGTTTACTTGGTCGCCCGTGATCAATTTTCTGGGCTTAATCCGCAGTACTGGTACTTTTGGATCGGGCTCCTCTTGATCGCGGTGGTGGTGGTGTTGCCGGACGGGCTGCTTGGCGGTCTTTCGCTCGTGACGCGGCGCGCGAAGGCGAAATCGTGAGTGAGGGCGCGCTGGCCGCTCGCGGCGTCGATAAACGATTTGGCTCGCTCGTTGTCGCCGCCAACGTCGACCTCACTCTGCCGCCCGGCGCGCGGCATGCGCTGATCGGCCCGAACGGCGCCGGCAAGACCACCTTGATCAATCTGATGACCGGCATGCTGCGTCCGGATGCCGGCCAGATCCTGCTTGGCGGAGAGGATGTGACGGCACTTGCTCCCGAGCTGCGCGTGCGGCGCGGCCTTGCCCGCACCTATCAGATCAATTCGCTGTTTCCGCATCTGACCGCGCTCGAATCGGTGACATTGGCAGTGTGCGAGCGGCGGCGGGTCGCAAAGGCGTGGTGGCGCCGCCTGATCGCCTATCGCGAGGAGATCGAGGAAGCCCATCAGATTCTCGCCGCGCTGATGCTGGGCGCCGTCTGCCATCGGCCGGCGCGCGAGCTCGCCTACGGCCAGCAGCGGCTTCTCGAAATTGCCTTGGCGCTGGCGAGCCGGCCCAAGGTCCTGCTGCTCGATGAGCCCGCAGCCGGCGTGCCGCGCGAGGAAAGCAAAGAGCTGTTCGCAGCCATCGCCGGACTATCGCGCGACATCGCGGTACTGTTCATCGAGCACGACATGGAGTTGGTGTTTCGTTTTGCCAGCAGAGTCATCGTGATGGTCGGCGGCAGCATTTTGGTCGAAGGCACGCCGGCCGAGATTGCGTCCGATCCGCAGGTGCGCGCCGTATATCTTGGCAGAGCAACTAGAGCATGACCCCGAAAAGTGGATACCGGTTTCCCGGCTGCGCGAAGCCTCGGCAGCGGCTCGTCGTTCCGGTTGGTGCTTCGGCGGGCGAAGGCAGGTCGGACAAGGTCATGCTCAAAGAGGAATGGTTTCACCGTGGCTGAGCCGCTGCTTGCGATCGAAGATCTGCGCGCCGGCTATGGCTCCGCCATCGTGCTCGACGGCGTGTCGTTCGATCTGGCGCCGCAGGGCGGCCTTGCCGTACTCGGACGGAACGGAGTGGGCAAATCGACGTTGTTGCTCACGATTATGGGCTATACGCGGGTGAGCCGCGGCCGCATCGTCTGGCGTGGCAGCGACATCACCCATGAATCGCCGCATCGCCGGGCGCACGCCGGCATCGGCTGGGTGGCCCAGGAGCGCGAGATTTTTTCGACGCTCACGGTCGAGGAAAATCTCACCGTCGCCGCCCGGAACGGCCCTTGGTCGCTGCCGCGCGTCTATGAACTGTTTCCGCGGCTTGCCGAACGCCGGCGCAATCTCGGTAACCAATTGTCCGGCGGCGAGCAGCAAATGCTGGCGATCGCGCGCGCGCTGATGACCAATCCGGCACTGCTTCTGTTCGACGAGCCGTTCGAGGGCCTGGCGCCGATCGTGGTGGAAGAACTTACGGCGGCGATCCGGCGGATGATCGCGGAGCGCGTCAATGCTTTCGTGCTGGTCGAGCAGCATGTCGAGATCGCGCTGCCGCTGATGGAGAACGTTATCGTGCTCGAACGCGGCCGTATCGTGCATCGCGGGCCATCGGCGCAGCTTCTGTCCGATCATGCTGCGCTGGAGCGGCTGATCGGGCTAAAGCTGGCCGAAGCGTAGTTTGTGCCGCGCTAAGCGGGACACAATTCGACAGGCGCCTTACGGCTTTATCTGCAAATGAAATTCGTTGACGATCTCCGTATAGCGCTCGAGGTCGTCTTGCATGAATTTGGCATACGCGGCGGTGCCGTTTTCGGCCATATGAATTCCGAGCGTCTTTAAGCGCTCGGCGATCTCGGGCTCGCGCAGGATTTTTGCGACAGCGGACTGCAACTTGGCGACGATCGTCGGCGGCACACCGACCGAGGACTGCAGCCCTAGGACCGTTGCGACATCGAAACCCTTGTAGCCAAGCTCGTCGCAGGTCGGCACCCCCGGCAGCGATTCGTCGCGCTGCAAGACGCTGATACAGAGCGCGCGCAGCTTGCCGGTCTTGACCAGCGAAACGACATTGGGAATTCCGGACCACCCGGCATCGACCTCGCCGGTCAACAGCGCATTGACGAGACCGGTACCGCCGCGATAGGGCACGTGAAGGAGAGAAATCCCGGCGGCTTTTCCGAAGATGATCATTGTCATCTGATGGATCGAGCCGGTGCCCGCGGAGCCGAAGCTCATCGCCCCCGACTTCGCCTTGGCAAGCGCCACAAATTCCGCGAGCGTGTTGGCCGGCACATCTGGTCTGATCACCAGGATGGTCGGCAACCGCGCCAGCGCGGTGATCGGCGTGAAATCCTTCAGCGTGTAATTGGCGTCGGGATTCATCGCGATGCTGATGCCGAGCGAGCCGGAATCGTTGAGCCCCAGCGTATAGCCATCCGGCCGCGCCGCCGCGGTCTGCTTGGCCGCGATCACGCCGCCGACGCCCGGCACGTCCTCGACCACAAAGGAATTGTTGAAGATTTCGCTCAAGCGGGCGGAGAGAATTCGCGCCAGCACATCGGGATTGCCGCCGGCGGCCGAAGCCGCGATGACCCGGACGGGGTGCGTTGGATAATCTGTGTCTTGCGCCGACGCCGGCCGCACCAATAGCAACGGCAGCAGCGACAATGCAACCGCAACCGCCCCGGAAATTCGACCCATTATCGAAGAGGCCATCAATCGCTCTGAAAGTCCTACGTGTCGCCCCAAATATCGCGCGCCAGGTCACAGACCAGTTCAAGTTTGCGGTTTTGCGCCTCGGCGGTCACCGGATTTCCGGTGTCAAGGCTGGCAAAGCCGCATTGCGGACTGACGGCAAGCCGATCCAGCGAGACAAATTTGGTCGCCTCGTCGAGCCGGCGTTTGAGCGCCGCCTTATCCTCGAGCTCGGGCACTTTCGTGGAGACGAGCCCGAGCACGACGGATTTATGCTTCGGCACAAAGCGCAGCGGCGTGAAACTGCCGGCGCGCGGCGTATCGTATTCCAGGAAATAAAACCGGATGGCCAAAGCGTTGAACAGCCGTTCCGCCACGTCTTCATAGCTGCCTTCGGCATGCCAGTGGCCGCCGCGATTGCCGCGGCAAAGGTGCATGCCGATGTGCATTCCTTCCGGTGCGGCGGCAAGCACCCGGTTGGTGACCGCAATGTACTTGTCGATCAGCGCGCTCCAGTCATCGCCGCGCGCCGCCAGCGCAGTCTGTACATCAGGATCGCCGAATTTGGCGAAAGCGGTCTCGTCGATCTGGACATAGTGACAGCCCGCCGCGGCAAGCGCGTGAAGCTCGCGCGTGAAAGCATCCACGATGTCCGACCAGAACTGATCCACATCCCTGTAGGCACTTGCCGTCACCGCCGCGTCACCACCGCGGAAGTGCAGCGCGCAGGGGCCGGGAATCGTGATCTTCGGCCAGCGATCCGAGTGCTGTTTCAGGAAAGCCGCATCGGCCGCATTGATCGGATGGGTCAGTTGCACACGGCTATCGACGATCGCCACCGGTTGGGCGCCGCGTCCGCCTTGCGCGTCCGAACCAACAGCGTCGGCACCGCCAATCGTGTCGATGCGCAATTGACCGAGCGCGCCGTAGAAGAAGCTGTGATAGGAGCGGCGGCGGAATTCGCCGTCAGTGACAAATTTGAAGCCCAGTCGTTCTTGCAGCCGGATCACATCGCGTATGGCTTCATCTTCGGCGGCGGCGAGTTCGGCCACATTGATCTCGCCGTTCGCGAACCGGACGCGTTCGCGCAGCAATTTGGCCGGACGCAGCAGGCTGCCGATATGCTCGGCGCGAAATGGCGGCTTCGCCGCGAGCGCAGTAGTCGCGGATTGCGTGCGGACATTCACGACGTGGCGTTCCAGGTATCCGGCATCTTAACGCCATCGGCTTTCGCCATCGCTGCCAATTCTTCCCACAGCTTTGCCGGGATCGGGATGCCGGTTTTGCGGCGCGCCGCTTCGGTGCGGCCGCCGCGTTCGCCGGGTAACAAAATTTCATCGAATCCGGCCTGGCGCGGCAGCGCCTTGACGACGGCGGCAAGCGCGTCGGCGTCGGTTTGAAAATCAACCAGCGGCCGAAACGTCTCGATATCGATCACGAGCATGGCGGTATTGGCGGTGTGTTGCGTGCGTTTTTGCGGACTGAGCGCCGGCGCTTGGATCGGCGCTGCCGCAAGTACGCTGGCCAGCATCTCGAACATGAACGCTAATCCCGAACCTTTAGGACCGCCGAGCGGCAGCAGGATTTCGGCCTGTTTGGCATCGGTGGTCGGTTCGCCGGCGCCGGTGAGCACGGTGTCCGCCGGCAGCGCCGCGCCGGTGGTGCGCGCCTGCAAGATCTTGCCGTTCGAGATGGTGCTAGACGACATATCGAGCGCGATTAGGCCTTTGCTGCTCGGCACCGCAATGGCAATCGGACTCGTCGCCATGCTGGCGACCCGCGCGCCGTGATAGGCCATCAACGTGGGTCCGGCGCCCATGAGCAGCGCGGCGCAGCCGCGTCCAGCTATCCATTGGGCGTAACGCCCAATCGCGCCGGTATGCGTGGTGTGGCGAATGAGCGCGAAGCAGACCCCGGTCTGTTTCGCCCGCTCGACCGCCCGCGCGGCTCCGTCCATGACCGCGACTGGGCCGAAGCCGTGGCCGCCGTCAATCATCAAGGTCGCGCCGCGATCATGCACAAGCCGCGGCTGCGCTTTGACATCGATCTGGCCGGCCGCCAGCAGCTTCACATAGCGCGGCAGCCGTGACACGCCATGGCCATCGCCGCCGCGCAGATTGGCCCAGACCAGGCCCTCTGCCACGATCGTGGCATCCTGCCGGCGCGCGCCGTGCTTGACCAGGATGTCACAGATGAAGCGGCCGAGCTCGTCATGGCCGACCAGCTTGGCGGGCGCACTCACGCTTTGCTCCGTGCCGGGAAATAGGCGTCGAGCCAGTTGCGCAGCAGCGTCCACACCCGCGCCGAATTCTCGGCGAATAGAAAATGGTCGAGCCCGCTGAATAAATGCAACTCGGTCGGCTGACCGGCGTGCTTGAACAGTTCGATCGACTGTTCGGTGGGCGTCACCGAATCGTTAGCAGCATGGATCAAGAGCAAGGGCCGCGGCGCGATCTTCCCGACCACCTCTTCCGCGCGAAAATCGAACATGCTCTGCGCCGTTTCGGCCGGAAACATCTCGACCGAATTCGGCGCCAGCATTCCGATCTTTTGCCGCTCCAGGTTCTGCCGTACGTGGTCGGGGATTGGCACGATATCGTAGCGCGGCACCATCAGCGATTTGCCGGTGCGCGCCCGATAGGCGCGGCCCTCTTCGAGCATTTTGGTGAATTTGGCCCAGGCTTCCGGCGTGCGGTGCTGGCCGCGAAACTTCCGTTCGCCGTGACCCCAGCCGCCGTTCGAAATCACGGCCGCGAGCCGCGGATTGGTGCCCCCGGCGTAAACGGCGACGGCACCGCCGAAACTCGAACCGATCGCGCCGATGCGGTCGCGATCGACCGCGGGATGGGTGGCAAGAAAGTTCAGCGCATTGCCGACATCCTCGACTTGTTCCAGGCAGATGACGCGGCCGAATTCGCCCTCGCTCTTGCCGCAGCCGCGCATGTCGAAGCGCAGCGTGACATAGCCGAATTGGTTGAGCACGCGCGTCGGCGCGAGCACGGTCGAGCTTTCGGAGTTAGAGCCGAAGCCATGCAACACCAGGAATGCAGGGCGGCGTTCCGACGCCTGCAGGTCGTCTGGAACGCCGATCACGCCGTGCAGGCGCAAGCCTGCGGACTTGAAGCTGACTACCTGTTCTTTCACGCCGCCTCCCCCTGCGCCCTGAATTTGGCCCGCGGCACTGTAGCGATTTGCAGCGGCAACGGAAGAGGATGCGGGCTGGCGAAGATCGAGAGTTTTTCAGCGCAGCGCGGGGGACGTAGTCAACGATTCCGCTTGAGCGCTGCGGCTCGGCCAGCGTTCATGTGTCAGCGGCACGGTAAGTTTCACGCTCAGCCCCTTGCGCGAATATGAATAGGCGACTTCGCCATTGAGCTGCCGCCGGATAACCAGATCGGTCAGCCGCATGCCGAAGCCGAGCTTGCGCGGGCGGCGCGCCGGCGGGCCGTTTTTCTCAACCCAATCGAGAGTAAGCGTCATGCCGCGCTGCGCGCGGCTTACCGACCAGCGCAGCTCGAGCTGACCCTTCGGCCGCGACAGGCTGCCGTGCTTGATGGCGTTGGCGGCAAGCTCGTGCAGGGCCTCGCTCAGATGAAAGACCGGATCGGGCTCAAGATCGAAGTTCGGGCCGTCGAACAACACCCGATCGATATAGGGTCCCAAGACGACGTAAAGCAGCTCCATGATCGGGATCGATTTCCACCCGCCCTCGGTGATCAAACGCTGGGCATTCGCCATCGCCAAGACGCGCGCCTGATACTTGCTGGTGAGGTCGGGAATACCCTTCGAAGTCCGCGCCGTCTGTGAAAACAATGCCAAGAGCTGCGAGAACAGATTGCCGGAGCGATGTCGCATGTCGCGGATCATCAATTCGTGGCGCTGTTCGAGCTGGCGGCGCTGAATAGCGCCGGCCAAAAGGTTGCCGATCGCGGCCAAAAATGAAATGTCTTGTGGCCGGAATCTTCTCTTCTTGGCCGTGCAGACGCCGAGGATGCCATAGGCCCGGCCGACGCGGCCAGCGATGCTCACCGACACGCCGCTCTTGCAGTTGTGGTCCTTCAAATAACTCGGCACCTCGAATCGGGTCTCGGCGTCGAAATCGTCGACGATAACCGGAGCCGCCGAGTCCAAGGTGATGCGCGCAAAACTGTTCGACGCGGTGGTGGTCAAGAGCGAACCGACCAGATCGGATTTCCAACCATACCCAGTCCGCAGCAACAGCTCGGTATCGCCAGGCAGCAATTCGAGGATCTTGACGAAATCGACATTGAGCGTCAGCGCAATCGTGCTGGTCGCGTCGTTCAAGAGCCGTTCCAGATGCGGCTCGGCCAATGCCCGCTCGGCAAGCTGCGCCAGCGCTTCCTGCTGCTTGACCCTGCCGCGCAGCTCAAGTTCGAGATTGGCGCGCTCGGTCACGTCGTAGCACAAACCAATGACGCGTCTGGCGGCGCCGCCGTCGACGAAAACAGTGCCGCTCGCTGCGATCCAGCGCTCGTCGGGATTTGCGGTGTGCGCCACGCGATATCGGGTGCGAAAGCCGCTCCGTTTTCGCACCGCTTCTTGCAAAGCGGCATTGACCGCAGCGCGATCCTCTTCATTGATGCCGTTGAGAAAGCCGGCATAGCTGCCGTCAAAACCGCCGGGCGGCAAGCCGTGCAGCGCCGCAAGGTTGCTTGACCAGTTCACCGCGTCGGTAGCGAGATCCCATGACCAGACGCCGAGCTGCGCAGCCTCGAGCGCGTCGTGGAAAGTCGTAATGTCCGGAAAGGATTCTGCCGCTTGATCCTGCGCCGGCCGATGCTCCGAACCGAATTTTGGCCGCTTGATAACTTCGGACCTATCCATGCCGTTAACATCTCACTTCCGGCACCTCCCTAGATAGATCGTTACTTCCGGCTTGTTTGAGAAGGGGCCGTGCCTGCTGCCTCGCCGCCCGTTGCTATGCGCCGCGCCCGGCGTTGCCGTGGCGGTGATTTGGGGTGGCAGGCTTGCCGATCAATAAAGCCCGGCCGGTCCGGTTCTGCTGGAAACAAGCTCGTGCGATTGCGCCGCCGGTTGCACTGCAATTTGTGCCGACATTCGGCCGCCCGTTGGCGCGTCCTGCATCACACTACGCTTGCCGTCGTCCAGCGACACTCGCCGCTGGTCGTTCGCCAACACCATCACCTTCGTTCCGACCCCGACCCGATTGTACAGATCAATGATATCGGCGTTCTGCAGTCTGATACATCCGCTCGAAACGTGCTTGCCGATCGTTGACGGATCATTGGTGCCGTGGATGCGATATTCGGTATTGCCGAGATAAAGCGCCCGCGCGCCCAACGGATTTCCCGGGCCGCCGCCGACCCAGCGCGGCAAATAGGGCTGACGCGCCACCATTTGCGCCGGAGGTATCCAATCCGGCCATTCGGTCTTACGCACGATCGTTTCAACACCGGACCAGGTGAAGCCTTGGCGACCGACGCCGATGCCGTAGCGCATCGCCATGCCATGGCCGAGCGTCAAATAAAGAAAAGTGTGGCCGGTATCGATAATGATGGTGCCGGGCGGCTCATTGGTCGGATACGTCACCATTTGCCGGCGAAGCTGCGCCGGCAGCTGCTCCGTTCCGGCCTCATCGTCTTGCTGTTGCGGCGCGTATTGGGGCAGTGGCTGTTCAAAGCGAAATGCGGGCGCGAACGAAAGCGCCTGCGCGAAAGCGGGGCCCGCGCAGACCGTGACAATCGCAAGCGTTGCGATCGCGCGGCAAAGACGTGCGCGGCTGATTGCTGACACGACACACCTCCCGTGCTGAAATGCCGTTCTGCAGGCATCAACCATCGAAGGGAACTTAAAGTTCCACTCCGATATCAAACAAAACAATCGAACTTGACAGCTGGAACGCGAAACAGAACAAACAAATAAATAATGCGGCCGCCGCATGCGCCGCATCGAATCGCATTCTAATTTTATTTATCGAAAATCCGAGCCAACCAAAGCTCGCGGCAAACCGCGGTGTCACCGCTGCAATCGCGTGCAGCACAAACAACCGACCCGCTTCGATTTAGGTCATGCAGCGCCCCACAATGTGCGCCAATCGGGGCGACGAGATCGGAGAAAACGATCCCTCGCATCCGACTGGAATCTTCTGTGGCTTCGACGATTGTTCCTGCGTGCTCAGCCCGCGTCGCGCGACGCTCGGGGCACTGGAGAGAGGCAGCCGGTCGCCCTTGAATTGCCGGTTGACGGAAAAGCTCGGCGCCTTAGCAGTGATGCCGGCGCCGACGGTCGGATCGGCAAAGAACGGGATGAGCCCGACAAAGAACACGGCAAGCGCCGTTACTCCCAGCGCGCCCGCGATTCGAATGAGCAGCTTGGCCATCGGATTGCTCCGCAGCACTGATGCGACCACCCCTGCGATCGATCAGACATACGAAAAGCCCCCGAGCTGACCACAACACCGCATGCTTAACGTCCATCGCCCCGCCGGGTTCCACAGCCGACCACCAGTCACCGAGTCGTGATGCGGGGGGCACCGCGACCGATGGCGATCCGTGCGACCCGCGGTGGGGCAGGAACAAAGATGGCGCGCGGCACTTGTCATGGCGGACGGCCATCCTTTCCCCCTCCCCCCGTGCTTGGCCGTTCAACGTTGGGCGCAGTCGATATGCCGATCGGCTGCGCCCTAACTTTTTGTTGAAGACGAGCGATATCGCGAACGCAAAGCGCTGTCCGACGGCAAAGTGGACGTGCTTATTGCTCGCAGATGCGGGGCAGGATCAGCGAAATTACAACTACAGCGTCACTCGGCTCGGCGTCGCGCTACAGCGTCGCTTGGCGCTCGCTCGGCTTGCGCTCGCGCTGGCGCGCTTTGCGGCCGAAAAACAGAGCCTGACTGACCACGGCCGATACCACGGCGACCTGGAACGGTTTTGCAATCAGGAAGGCCGGCTCGGGCCGCTGTCCGGTCAGGAAGCGTTCCGGATAAGCGGTGATGAAGATCACCGGGACTTCAAACGAGCCAAGGAGTTCGTTCACCGCGTCCAATCCCGAGCTGCCGTCGGCGAGCTGAATATCGGCGAGGATGAGCCCGGGCCGCTTCTGTTTTGCCAGAGCCAGCGCTTCGCTGTGGGTGCGCGCGATGCCGATGACGTTGTGGCCGAGACTTTCGACCAGCGCTTCGATGTCCATCGCGATGAACGTCTCATCTTCGATGATGAGGACGTCGGTTGCGATTTCGGCCGCAAGCTCGCGGCCGGATTCTTCGACCAAGGCGCGAAGCGTGTGCAGATCGCAATCTAAGACTTCAGCCGCATCGTCTTCGGAGAAGCCTTCCAAGGCCACCAGCAGGAAGGCCTGCCGCGGCCGCGGCGTTATTTGGGTCAGATGCTGTTCGGGCGGCAGAACGATGTCGCCGGCTTCTGCCTTGTCGTTCACCGCGACCGAATTCCAGATCTTGGTAAAGAGCCGATACAACCCGACCCGTGGATTGGAGCTCGATTCCAGCACCTGGGGGCTGGCAATCAGGGATTCCACCGTTGCGACGACATAGGCGTCGCCGGAGGCTTGGCTGCCGGTCAGGGCCCGGGCATAGCGGCGCAGTGACGGCAGATGCTGGAGTACGGCTTGCGAGGTCGACACGGACACCCTCCCCTTCCACAGCGCTGAGGTTATTGACAAAAACCTCGCAGCGCAAAAAAAGTTCCCGTCAAGCTTGCCGCAGCGGAACTCCGGGGCCTGTCAGGGCGTTAGCGCACGTTAAGTTGGGGGTTTAGTGAGTGACGGCAATGGGCGAACGGGGGAAAGATGACGCGATGAAACACCGCAAGACCAATCTAGAGCCGGTTGCGGAAAAGCCGGAGAGCCAAGACCCGATGGCGAGGCCAGCTACCACGTCCCCACACAAGGAAGCCCGCTTGGGCCGGGAGGTTCAAGCTCGCATCGGGCAGCAACTGCGCGCCATGTACAACGACGTGGTTAATCAGGGCGTGCCGCAGCATCTCGCCGATCTCGTTCGCCGTCTAAGCGACCAAGACCAGGACTGAAGGTAGAGCATGAAGCTCGATCCAGTGATTCGGGACCAAGTCTTAGCCACGGTGCCAAGCTTGCGCGCATTCGCGATTTCGCTGTGCGGCAACATTGATCGTGCCGACGACCTGGTGCAGGAGACCCTGCTGCGGGCGCTGGCGCATATCGATTCGTTCGAGCCCGGCACCAACATGCCGGCTTGGCTGTTCACGATCCTGCGCAATCTGTTCCGCTCCGAGTATCGCAAGCGGCGCCGCGAGGTCGAGGATGCCGAGGGCCGCTATGCCGAAACATTGAAGTCGCATCCCGAACAGACCGGGCGCGTGGAGTTCGAGGAATTCCGCACTGCCTTGGCCAAGCTGCCGGCGGACCAGCGCGAGGCCCTTATCTTGGTAGGCGCCTCCGGCTTTTCCTACGATGACGCGGCGGCGATTTGCGGCTGCGCCGTGGGCACGATCAAGAGTCGCGTCAATCGGGCGCGCACCCGGCTCGCCGACCTTCTCGCCATCGACAGCGTCGACGATTTCGGCCCTGACCGCGCCACCCGCGCCGTGCTCGCCGGCGGCGGCCGGAACTAACGCCAGCCGGGCCCACGAAGGCACCCTAAATCAGATCGTTAAAATTATCGCCGCGCCTGCGGCGCTTGCTTCATATTGCTCGAAGTTCCCGCAGCGTTGACGACTGCGCTTTAACGAAGCGACAGCGATCACAGCGTTATGACGCTCTGGAAAAGGAAATAGCGCGCACAAGCGCCCGACCCCGGGGCGTCACAACACCCTTATTCGAACTATCACTTCGTCTCGGCTTCATAGACGCCGTCCCAGTCCGGCCCAGGCGGCTGCGCCCGATAAAGTTCTATGCGCTCCTCATACATGTCATAGAGACCGGAAAGATCGAAGCCATTGGCGAATTTGCGGCAGCGCGCGATCAACTCTATGGCGCCGTCCCATTGCTGACTGCGGAAGCGCCCCAGCATCTGCGCGTTGGTAGCGCGCAACTCCTGGCAGCGCGGGTCAGCTTCGACTTCGGAACGACCCAACACCGTGAACACCGCCTCCGGCTGCTTCTTGCCTTTCACCATGATCAAGTCGATTTCCATCACTGCGAATCTTTGCTTGGCGCCTTCGGCGGTGCGCGAGCCGATGACGACGGGGATGCGGTAATCCTTGGTCCGGCCTTCCAACCGCGACGCCAAGTTCACGGTGTCGCCAAGCACCGAATAATTGAAGCGGAAATCGGATCCCATATTGCCGACCACGCAGGGCCCGGTATTGAGCCCGATGCCGATGCGGAGCGGCATATACATGCCGCCATTGGTTTCGGCCTCGCGCTTGAGCTCGCCGTTAAGCGTTTCGGCGCGCGACAGCATTTCCAGCGCCGCTTCACAGGCATTCGCCTCCTGCTCATGGTCGTCAACCGGCGCATTCCAAAATGCCATGATGGCGTCGCCGATATATTTGTCGATGGTGCCCTTGCGCTCGATGATGGCATTGGTCAGCGGGGTGAGGAAGCGGTTCATCAGGCGCGTTAATCCTTGCGGATCGTCCTTGTAGTGTTCGGAAATGGTCGTGAATCCGCGCACATCGCTGAACAGTATCGTCATACGGCGCTCCTCGCCGCCGAGCACCAGCTTCTCGGGCGAGCGGGCAAGTTGCTCGACCATATGCGGCGACAGGTAGTAGCCGAACGCTGAGCGGATTTGCCGGCGCTGCTTCTGCTCCCGGAAATAATTCACGAATGTGAGAACGAGATAAATCAGCCAGCTTGAAATCAGCGGATAAGTGAAATCGATGAGCAGGTTGTGCTCGACGAAGAGATAGAGCGACAACCCGATCAGGCCCGCGATCAAACACCCGCCGAGCACAATGACGATGCTGGCGGGCAGCATCGGTGCGGCGATGATGATCGCAAGCCCGAATAGGACGGCGATGGCGAGCTCGGCGCCGATCGCATAGTTCGGATTCACGAGACTCGACTTGCTCAGGACGCTTTCGAGTATTTGGGCGTGCACTTCGACGCCCGGGATTGCGGCATCGAGCGGCGTGGTCTTGAGATCCAATAATCCGATCGCCGACGTACCGATCAGGACAAGTTTCCCGGCCAGGCGATCCGGCGGCACATTGCCCTGCAATACGTCCTTGGCCGAGACGTAGCGCTCCGGATCGTGGTGATTGAAATGCACCCAAAACTGGCCATTGCGATCGGTTGGCACTTCCAGGCCGGGGACCGCGACCGCCTCGACGCCGGCTTGATCGACACGAACCAGGATCGCGCTCGAACCGGTAACGACGCGAAGGAGCTCCGTGCTCAAGGATGGCACCAGGCTGCCTTGCGCAGTCATGATCACCGGCACGCGCCGGATGATGCCGTCGCTTTCGGGATTGATCGAGAACAGCCCGCGGCCGGCGGCCGCCTGCTCGATCGCCGGCACGTTGCGCAGCAGGCCGGCAAAGGTGACCAGATAGGGACGCGGATCGGGGCCGCGAACGGCAAAGCCGGTCTGCAGTGCCGCGTCAGCTGCGGTCTTTACTTCGGGAACGGCCGCGCCGGCTTGGCCCACGACCACCCGCGAATGTTTTATGGCTTCGGCCAGCGCGTCGTCGTTGCTCGGCAGGTTATCCAGTTTGGCCCGGGTTTCGGCATCAATGCCGCGAAAGCTTCGCTCCGCGATCGCGGGCGACATGCGGTCAGGTTCCGGGAAGATGATGTCGAATCCGATCGCGACCGCGCCAAGCTGGCTGATTTGGGTAATGAGGTCTGCGACCGTGGTGCGCGGCCATGGCCACTGCCCGATCGCTTTCAGGCTCGCCTCATCGATATCAACGATAACGACCGGCCGAATCTCTTGCGGCCGCGGCCGGAGCACTTGGAAGAAATCAAAGGTGCGGACGCGCAATTCCTGGAGCGGCCGCGGATCGGCGAGCCGCAGCGGCAGCAGCGCGAATAGCAAAAGGATGCAGACCGCCCGCGCCAGGCCGACTTGTTGCGCGCGGCGGATCAGGCTGTTCATCGCTGGCGGTTCCCCATGAGGCCGGTCATTTTATCCTGCTGTGCGCAGCAGGGGGAGCATCATCCCGCTCGATCGCTTGGCACAATGACGCCTGGCCGCATTCGCCAAGCGGGAGAAGCTTGGTTATTTCTCGCGGAATGCGCGCATCAACTGATCATGCAGGGGCTTGATCAGATAAGACATCATCGTGCGCTCGCCGGTCTCGATGAAGGCTTCGACCGGCATTCCGGGGGTCAATTTTACATCGCCGAGACTTTTTAGCTCTTTGACGGACAAGCCGATCCGCACCAGATAGTAGCTCTGGCCGGTCCGCTGGTCGGTAGTGGTGTCTGCGGCAATGCGCGACACCGTGCCGTTGATCTCCGGGGTGGTGCGGACATTAAACGACGAAAACCGCAGCACGACCGTTTGTCCAAACTGGACCTGGTCGATGTCCTTGGGATCGACCTTCACCTCGACCGTCAAGTTGTCGCTCTCCGGCACGATGATCATGATCGGATCGCCGGCGGCGATCACGCCGCCTACCGTATTGGCGGTCGATTGAAAGACGATGCCGTTTTGGGGGGCGCGAATATCGGTGCGCTTGAGCTGGTCCTCTGCCGTAACCTTGCGCTCGACATATTCTCCGATCTTGCTGTCGGTTTCGCGCAGCTCCTTGGCGACGTCGCTGGACAAATCCTGATCCACTTGAATGATTTGCAGCTGGATTTCTGCGATCTTGCCTTTTACCTCCGCAGCCTGGGCAATGATTTGACCACGCTCGCCCTCAAGGCGCGCTTCGTCGCGCTGCAGCGAGGTCAATCGATTAAGCTGCACCAGGTTTTTCTGCCACAGATCGCGCACGCCCCCCAGTTCCTGCTCAGTCAGCGCGATTCCCTTGTCCTTGGCCGACTGCTGCGCCGCAAGGCCGGAGATCTGCTGTTGTAATTGGGTAATGCGCTCCTGCAGCTGCTGCTTTTGGCCGAGGCGATCCTGGTGGCGCAAATCGAACAGCTTGCGCTCGCTGCCCAGCGCCTCCTTGACTTCGGGCTCGTTCTGCCGGTTCGCAAGTTCGGGCGGCACCGCCATGGTGTCCGCCCCGTCGCGCTCGGCGGCGAGCCGCGCCTTACGCGCATAAAGTTCAATGAGCCCTTTGTTGACGATCGCCAGATTGGCGCGGGTCACCGTTTCATCGAGGC
>DASXJB010000149.1:0-2802 GCA_036497645.1 Xanthobacteraceae bacterium | reverse complement strand
GTGAAATCGTGCTCACCGAAAGTGATGAAGATCTTTTGCCCTTTAATGCGATAAGAACCGTCTGCGACGCGTTCGGCGCGGGTGCGCAGCGCACCCACGTCGGAGCCGGCTTGCGGTTCGGTGAGCTGCATCGTGCCCATCCATTCGCCGCTCACGAGTTTGTTCAAATAGGCGCGCTTGAGTGCCGTGCTGCCATGAGCGTTAAGCGCATCGATGGCGGCCATCGTGAGCATGGGACCGTTGGCAAAAGCCACTGAAGCCGCATGCCACATTTCAGTGCACGCAGCATTGACGATTTGCGGCAATCCCTGACCGCCCCATTCGGACGGCGCCGTGACGGCGTTCCAGCCGGCCAGACGCCAAGCGCGGTAAGCTTCTTTCCAGCCGGGTGCCGTCGTCACGTTGCCGTCGTTAAAACGCGTACCGTAAGTGTCGCCGATCCGGTTCAGCGGCGCGATGACTTCGGCCGCAAAGCGGCCGGCTTCCGCGACAATCGCATCGATATCCTCGATGCTGAGGTCACCGAACAAGCCTTGCTCTATCGCGGACACGACTGTTGCGGCGTGTTTGAGCGCCGATCCGATGTCGGCAAGCGGAGCGCGGTAGCTCACCTTCGGCCTCCAACAGATACGCCGGCTGGCGGCGCGATCTCGTCGGGTACGAAGAAATCCGGCGCCAATTGCTGCACCGGATCGACCCGATAGCGATCAAAATCCCGAATGCCGTTTTCAGCAAGAAAGTTATCATCAATGAGGAATCGGCCGGTGAATTCGCGCGCCGGCTTTGAAAAAATCATGTAAGCCGCGTCGGCTATGATTTCGGGCTTGCGGGCGCGCTGCATCATGGCGTTGCCGCCGAGCAGGTTCTGCACCGCGGCCGTGGCGATGACGGTACGCGGCCACAGCGCATTGACCGCGATGCCCTTCGGCCGAAGCTCACCGGCCAGCCCGAGCACAACCAGACTCATGCCGAATTTGGCCATGGAATAGGCGGTGTGCGGCGCAAACCATTTTTCCTTCATATCGAGCGGAGGCGAGATCATGAGGATATGGGGATTGGCCGCTTTCTCCAAGTAAGCGATCGAGCATTTTGAGACCAGGAAAGTGCCCCGCGCGTTGATCTGATGCATCAGGTCGAAGCGCTTCATTTCGGTGTCGACAACGGGTGTAAGCGCAATGGCGCTTGCGTTGTTGACGACGATATCGATGCCGCCGAACCGCGTTGCGGTTTGTGCGAGTGCATCGGCGACCATTGCTTCGTCGCGCACGTCGACGACGAGGGGCAAAGCCTTACCGCCGGCGCGTTCGATCTCCTCGGCTGCGGTATAGATCGTGCCGGCGAGCTTCGGATGCGGCGTTTCGGTTTTCGCGGCGATCGCAATATTGGCGCCGTCGCGGGCGGCGCGAAGCGCAATCGCAAGCCCGATCCCGCGCGATGCGCCGGTGATGAACAATGTTTTTCCCGCTAGCGACACATCGATCTCGCTTTTGCTGCGTCTTACTTCTTGCGCGTGAAAAAGGCGGCAAACGCGGCGCGTGCCTCGTCGGACTGTAGACGCTCTTTGAAGTACATGGCCTCGGTATCGACTCGCCGCAGGATGTCGTCAAGATTGCCGCGCATGAGTTTGCGCGCCAGCGCCACCGCACCGGCGGGCAAGGCCGCGACTTCGCGCGCGGCCTGCAGGACAGTCTCCTGCAAAGCCGCCGAATCGACTACTGCATTGATCAGTCCGGCGGCCTTGGCTTCTTCCGCGGACATCGAGCGGCCCATCACCAGGAGGGCGAAAGCGCGCGCGTGCCCCATGCGCATTGGCCCAAGCAGGCTGGAAGCCGCTTCCGGAATAAGCCCGAGCTTGGTGAAGGGTGTCGCGAACATCGCGCCACTCGCTGCAGCAACATAGTCGCAGTGCAGCAGCATGGTTGTACCTATGCCGATGGCAAGGCCATCGACAGCCGCTAGGAGCGGTTTCGGATTGCGCACCAGCGCGTGGAGAAATTCGACGGTGACGAGTTTGAGCCCGCCTTCGACACGCCTTTGAAAGTCGGAAATGTCGCTACCGGCGCAGAAAGCGCCCGGACCGCCTGCAAGTACGACACAGCGGATCGTATCGTTCGCCTCGGCTTCGCGCAGCGCACGCGTCATCTCCGCATACATCGGCTGCGTCAGCGCATTCTTCTTTTCCGGACGGTTCATCCGGACAATGCGGATGCCGCCCTCCTCCGTCACCACGATTTCCGCGGTCATTATCTTCCTCAAAGGGTGAAGCTTCGATGGCGGGCCGCGAACATCCAGATCGCGGCGTATACGATTATAATTGGCCGCGCGAGCCTGCGGCAGTCCACCGACGAGGATAGCGAGATCTGACCTACCCGCGTAATCATTGATCGCAGGCGAGCCGGCGATTATGTTCCGCCGGCCCGAACAGCCGCGCCGTCGACCGCGGTTGCCCGGCTGTGGTGGGGCGTAGCCAAGTGGTAAGGCAGCGGATTTTGATTCCGCCATTCGGAGGTTCGAATCCTCCCGCCCCAGCCAGTAAAAAGTGGTTTGCGACAACACCTTAGGCCGTTCCCGAATTGTTTTCTTCAGGGTCATTCTGAAACGAATTCTGCCCGATATTCTGAAACTTTGTTCTCTCGACGTTCGCAAGCCGATGAGCGTAGCGCTTCCGAGTAGCAGGAAGAGCGCGCTCGAGCGTTTGCTTGGCATAACCAGCATATGACTGCTTTGTCTTGTGGCCAGACAGCGCGCGGCCCTGACCGTCGGTTAGTTCCGCAACCTCAAGCTCGGTCATGCCGCCATGTC
>DASXJB010000148.1:0-20630 GCA_036497645.1 Xanthobacteraceae bacterium | reverse complement strand
GCCTTGCATGTCGGCCTCGAGACGCTTCGAGCGCTCGTGCAACATCGCCGAGACAGGGTTGTAAAGCGTAGTCGCCACGGTGCCGACGAGGAACGCGGCGACAACCGCGGGCGCCACGAATTGCCAGGCCGAAACTCCGGCTGCGCGCGCGACGACGAGTTCATGCCGGCGCGAAAGCGTCAGGTAGCACGACATCGCGCCGACCAGCACAGTAAACGGCAGGATCGGCTCCGTAAGCTGGGGAACGCGGTACATGGAGATTTTAGCAAGCAACCAGGCCGTGGCATTCGGCCAATCGGCGCCACGCCGCATCAGTTCGACATAGTCGATCATGGCAGCAAGGGCGATGACGCCGATGAAGGAGCCGACCACGGAGGCGACAAACCGCATGGCGAAGTAGCGCGAGAGCGTTCCAGCGATCATGGCCGCTCCTTAGCTCTCGGCCGCGCGCGCCAGGCGCCCGCCGACGGCGGTTGCAAGCCTCGATATAGCGGCGGCAGGTTCGACCGCGCGGCCGCGAGAGATTTGCCAAAGTCCCGCGGCCATCGCACCGAACAGTGCGACATATTGCAGAGCAAGAGCGCTCGGCACCCGCACCCCTACGATTACGCTGACGAAGCCGATCAGCCGCAGCAGCGCCACCGTGCCGATCATGCCCAGCAGCGCCAGTGTGCGGGTTTGCCGCGTGGTCTGCGGCGGGCCGAGAAACGCGTAAGCCAGGATGACGAAGGCGAGCGGATAGAGCGGCGTGGCCAGCCGGTCGTGCAGCTCCGACCGATATTGATCCGGCTGCGCCGCATATAGCGCGTCGTCAGGCCGCGGCCACAACAATTCCCAGATATATTTCTCGCGCACGGTGTAGACGACGTTCTGCGGCCCGCCCGTAAACTGCGAGAGATCGAAAGGATAGCGATCGAAGGTCACGATTCTGGGATCGCGTTGCCCCCCTTCGAGACGCTGAATGCTGCCGCCCTGCAGGACCAGGAACGAGGCCGCATCGTTCTTTACGATTTCGCCCTGCTCGGCGAGATAGGTGGAATGCACAGCAGAATCGCGCCGATCGTCGACGAAAATGCCGACCAGCAATCCATTCTGTTTTCGGTCTGCAATATGGAAGGTGAGATTGCCGCCGACGGTGGTGAAGCGGCCCGGCTGAACGATGTTGGTAAGGATATCGGCGCGCACCTGCGCGCCCCAATCTCGCAGTTCGCGCAGACTGCGGGGCGAGACATACGCCGCGATGACGGCGACCAACAGCGAGACGACGGCCGCTGAGGCGAGAAACGGCCGGAGCAATCGCCAGGGCGATACTCCGGCCGCGTTCATCACGATGATTTCGGAGTCCGAACTAAGCTTGTTGAGAACGTGCGCCGCCGCCATCACCAGCGCGATGGGCGCGATCATCATCACCAAAAGCGGCACGATCATTCCGGTGATGCCAACGAAAACGAGCAGCGTCTGCCGTTGGCTCGTGATCAGGTCGAAATCGCGCATCGCCTGCGTGAACCAGATCACGACTGTCAGACTGACCAAAGTGATCAGGAACGCGCCCATGGTGGCGCGAAACATGTACCGGCTGATCGACCACATTGGACTGAACATCCCCCCTGCCAGCCCATGCCATCGCGGCGTTCGCGATGGCGCAGCAGGTCCGGCAGCCGATCTCCCCAGAAGGCAGTATTTTCATGCGTTCACAAAATGGCCCCGCCAAGGCAAAGCTATTGAACATGCACACTAAAGCGTTAATACGGCCGTTTGATAAATCGAGCGGCGATAAGGCCTCATCTCGCCCGCATTGTCCGCTTTGCCCGGCGGGCAAGTCCGGTCCATAAATCCATTCGGAATCGCACGATCCCGCCCTTTCGCAGAAGGCGGGGCGGATTCATCAAGGATTTGCCATGGCTGCCGCCCTTAAATTCGTTTTCAACTCATTCGCAACCCGGCGCGATGTTCTTATTCTGTTCTGCGCCGAGAATATGAAATTCGGGCCGGCGAGCCGGCGCATTATCTCGCGCATGGGAGACAGTCTGCGTCGCGCCGCCGCCGCCGACCGTTTCACCGGGAAAAACGGGACAAGCCTCGACTTAATTGCGCCTGCGGGCCTCGACGTGCCGCGACTGATAGTCGTCGGCACTGGCAAGGACAGTGCCTTGACCTCCCGCGATCTCACCAAATTGGGCGGCGTCGCAATGGGAAAACTGACCAAAGCCGCCGCGGCCGCAACGATTTTTGCCGAACTGGGGTCGGGGGCGCTTAAGGCCGAGCAGGTGGCCGATCTGGCGCTCGGTGCGCGGCTTCGCGGGTATTCATTTGACCTCTACAAGACCAAGCGCAAAGATGACGAAGAGCCGGCGCCGAAAAGGATTGAACTGAACTTTGCCTGTGCGAATCCGGCATCGGCGGAGAAAGCCTGGGCGCGCCGCGCGACCATCGCTGACGGCGTGATTCTCGCCCGCGATCTCGTCAATGAGCCCGGCAATGTGCTCTATCCCGGCGAATTCGCTCGCCGCGCATCAGGTTTGACCAAGTTGGGGGTTGGCGTCGAAGTGCTCGACGTTGCCGCGATGCGCAAGCTTGGCATGGGCGCGCTGCTCGGGGTCGGGCAAGGTTCCGCGCACGAAGCAAGGCTTGTCGTCATGCGCTGGAACGGCGGCAAGCGTGGCGCCGATCCCGTCGCATTTATCGGCAAAGGGGTGTGCTTCGACAGCGGCGGCCTTTCGATCAAGCCAGCTCAAAACATGGAGGACATGAAGGGCGATATGGCGGGGGCTGCCTGCGTCGTTGGCCTCATCCATGCGCTGGCGGCGCGCAAAGCGAAGGTCAACGCGGTTGGCGCCATCGGTCTTGTTGAGAACATGCCCGACGGAAAAGCCCAGCGGCCGGGCGACATCGTCAAAACGATGTCAGGACAGACCATCGAAATCATCAACACCGATGCCGAAGGACGTCTCGTCTTGGCCGACGTGCTTCATTATGTAAACAAGCGATTCAAGCCAAAATTCATGATCAACCTGGCGACGCTTACGGGAGCGATCATCGTCGCGCTCGGACAGGAATATGCCGGCTTGTTCTGCAACGATGACAAGCTCGCCGAGCGGTTGGTAAAGGCGGGGGAGGCGACCGGCGAACGGGTTTGGCGGATGCCGCTCGGCCCCGAATACGACAAGATGATCGATTCAAAATTCGCCGATATGAAAAATACCGGCGGACGCTCGGGCGGCGCGATTACGGCTGCTCAGTTGTTGCAGCGTTTCGTGAATAAAACCCCTTGGGCTCATCTCGACATTGCCGGGACCGGGATGGGTTCGCCGCAAAACGACATCAATCGGAGCTGGGGCTCGGGTTGGGGCGTGCGGTTGCTTGAGCGACTCGTCGAAGATCACTACGAGCGCTGAGCGGAGGGGCGATGACCGAAATTCTATTTTACCATCTCAAGGGTCAGACCCTGGACCAGGTACTGCCGCCGCTTTTGCAAAAATCGCTCGAGCGCGGCTGGCGCGTGGTCGTTCAAGCTTCGTCCGACGAGCGCGTGGAGGCGCTCGATGCGCATTTGTGGACTTGGCGCGACGACGCTTTCCTGCCGCACGGGACCTCCCGCGATCCCGAAGCGGCTGAACAACCGATCGTGCTCACCGCCAGTGCCGAAAATCCGAATGGCGCCGCGGTGCGCTTCCTGGTCGATGGCGCGAATTTGACAGCGGATGCGGGCAATTATCAGCGGATCGTGCTGCTGTTCGATGGCGACGATCCCGAAGCTGTTGAAATAGCTCGCATGCGGTGGAGTGAGGCCAAGACAAACGGCGCCGAGGTTACCTATTGGAAGGCTGACGAGAACGGCCGCTGGCAGCGGCAAAGCGGGGCGTGAGCGCAGTTTTCATTTTGGGAAAGCTGCTTCTTGTATACTCCTGAAAAACCGATATTTTTTCGTATTCTGAACTGGCCGATTTCAAGCCCCTTCAAGCGCTGTTTGTGGTGATTATATTCTTTGCTCCACGTCATTTTGGGATGCTATAGTTGTTCGATGAATAAGCGTTCAGTGAAAAACAAGCGTCCCGCCAAAGCCGCCTCCAAATCCAGCCGAGAAACTGCGCCCCGTAAGGTCTCCGGGCGCGCTGGCGCGGCCAAAGCGGCGACTGCTTCGCGGCTTTCCGCGTGGAAATCGCAACCGATCAGCGCGCTGAAGCCGCCGTCGGCGAGAAAAATCACAGCTTCCGAGGCTTCCACGGTCACGGTCGCGCAGATTACCGCGCTCGGTCATTCGCTGCGGACGCACAAATTCCATGTCGGCCAAACCGTATTTTATACCTCAAGCCCGATCAGTCGCCCCGGCGCGGGTGGCAGCTATAAGGTTGTGAGGCTGCTGCCGTCGGACGGTGAGGATTATCAGTATCGCATCAAGAATCCGGGCGAGGCCTTTGAGCGCGTGGCTAAAGAGAGCCAGCTCGAGGTCGAGTACTAGTCGCGCAATAGGCGACTGGCGCGCACGGCAGCACTGCGCCATACTCGCCTCCTTGGGGAAGCGACATCATCCCGCATAGGCCTTTCGATGCTCGGCATTGATCCGAACGTCGGACACTTGCGCTTCTGGGTCGCGTCCGGGGCGGCGGCTCTGCTCGTGCTTGTCTGCGCGCTGGCGCTCGATTGGACGCGGTCGAGGATCATCGCGCGATTCGCCGTGGCCGGACTCGGGGCTGCGTTTGGCGCGATATTGGCCTGGGCTTTCCTGGCCGGCGCCGCGGTCCGTGATCTCAGCGTCGAACGCCGGAATCTCGAAATGCGAGCGGCCCAGCTGACGGCGCAGGTGCTCGCACCGGGTTCGCCGCTTGCCTGTCTCGATGCGACCGGCGGCGAAAGCGTCGAAGCAGCGTGCGAAAAAGCGCTGTTCGCTGGCCCGGCAACAGTGGCGGCGGCCTCGTCCTATACCGCTGCGCGATTAACGCTGCTGTCGGATATCGCTGCCCACATCAAGGCAGGCGGCAATCTCGATTCGGTTTTGCCCTCGCTGCGCCGCGCGCTTGAGGCGGATCGCTTCGGTTTCGTCGCCCATGCGCTCGCAATACGCGACGGCTGCACGAGCAGCCGTTGCGGGACTTTGGTACTGCTGCGCGATCCGGAGCGGGTGCGGGCCAATTTAAGCGCGCAGACGTTCGATCGGTACCTCGACCGTTATTTGCCACTATGGGGGCAGCCCGAGACTCCCGTCGCCGACGCTGCCCCTTCCTCGACTGCTACGCTTGCCGCTAGCCAACCGCCGGCAGGTCAGGTCCAGAAAAAAGTTGTCGTCGACGCCGATTTTCCGAGCGCTGCGTCGATTCCTGCCATTAGCATCATGAACCCAGAGCCAAAAGCCTCGGCGGCAAACATGGCCGGTGACGCCCATGCGGCAGCGTCCGGGCGCCGGTCTTCACGCAAAGCCGGCAGTTCACCGCCGCCGGCGCCGGCATCCTCAGCGGCGACTTTGGTCCCGCAGGTCGATGCCGTCTGGGCCCCCGGGACCGCGCCAATCGCGCCGCCGCAATCCGCCGTCGCGCCATCACGGCCCTCGCCGCCGCCACAGGCGAGTGCCGGGCAGACACCGGCGGCCGCGCAATGAGTTGAACGCGCGACCGTTACCCGCTCAGATGCGGCGAGATGCTGCGCTCCGTCCTCATCGCTAACCGCGGCGAAATTGCCTGCCGTATCGCGCGCACCGCGAAGCGCCTCGGTATGCGCACCATCGCGGTCTATTCCGAAGCGGACGCCGGCGCCCTGCATACCCGATTATGCGATGAGGCCTACCTGATCGGAGGCCCGGAGCCGCGCGCAAGCTATCTCGCAATCGAAAACTTGATCGCGGTGGCAAACCGAGCCTGGGCCGAATGCATCCATCCCGGCTACGGCTTTCTGTCCGAGAATGCTGACTTCGCTGAAGCCAGCGCGCAAGCAGGCCTCGTCTTTGTCGGTCCGCCGGCCAGCGCAATCCGCGCGATGGGGCTCAAGGACCATGCCAAAAAGCTCATGGAGCGAGCCGGTGTGCCGGTTGTCCTGGGCTATCACGGCGAACGCCAAGATGCGAAATTCCTGCGGGAAAAAGCCTATCAGATCGGCTATCCGGTGCTGATCAAGCCGGCGGCCGGCGGCGGCGGCCGCGGCATGCGGCGGGTCGATAAACATGCCGATTTCGATGCCGCGCTTGAAGGCGCCGTGCGCGAGAGCCAATCGGCATTCGGAACCGGCCAGGTCTTGATCGAGAAATTTGTCACCTCGCCCCGGCACATCGAAATCCAGGTCTTTGCCGACAACCACGGCAACGCGATTCATCTTGGCTAACGCGATTGTTCGCTACAGCGGCGCCATCAGAAGGTGGTCGAGGAGGCGCTGGCGCCTGGCATGACGCCGGAATTGCGCACGGTAATCGGCAAGGCTGCCGTGGCAGCGGCAAAGGCGGTCGAGTACCGCGGTGCCGGTACGGTGGAATTCGTCGCCGACGGCACGGCCGGACTGCGCGCCGACGGTTTCTGGTTCATCGAAATGAACACGCGGCTGCAGGTCGAGCACCCGGTGACCGAGGAAGTTACCGGCCTTGATCTCGTCGAGTGGCAGTTCCGGGTCGCTGCTGGCGAAAAGCTGCCGCTGCGTCAAAATGAGATTCAGTTCGAGGGACACGCGATCGAAGCACGCGTCTATGCCGAAGATCCCGAGCACGGCTTTCTGCCGTCCACCGGAACAATCGTCGCGCTGGAATTTCCCGACACGATTCGAGTGGATAGCGGCATCGAAGCCGGCGACGAGGTACCACCGTTTTACGATCCAATGATCGCCAAGCTCGTTGCCCGTGCGCCGACACGCGATGGCGCGCTCGATCGGCTTGCCCAAGCGCTCGACGCAACGGTGATCGCCGGGGTGCGAACCAACGTGCCCTTCCTCGCCAATCTGTGCCGAGCCGCGGCCTTTCGTCAGGGCAAAGTGGATACCGGTTTTATCGACCGTGACCTCACGGCTTTGGGCGCAGCGCCTCGAGAGCCCGATTGGGGGGCCGCCGCGCGCGGCGCGACACTTTTGGTTGATGCGATTGCCGTCGCGCAGGAGGAGGCGTCGCCGCACGAAGCGGATGCCCCGGACGAATATTCTCCCTGGTCAGCGCGCGACGGGTTTCAACTCGGCAGCAGGCGTGAAATCTCCCTGCCAATCGTCATCGATGGCGAGGACGCCCAGGCGGTCATCAGCTATGGGAACGACGGTCCGCGACTGACGGTTCGCGGCGTCGAACCGGCTACTGACGTGCGCCTGTTCCAGTCGGGTGCGCAAGCCTACGTATTGCGTGGAGGCCGCCAGACCCGCGTCCGCATCAAGGATTTTGCAGCGAGTGCCGCCGAGGCCGGAGATGGGGACAACGTGATTAAGGCGCCCATGCACGGACGCGTTCTGGAGCTTCTCGCCGGCATCGGCGATCGCGTGGTCGTCGGGCAAAGACTCGCCGTGATCGAGGCGATGAAAATGGAGCACACGCTACGCGCGCCGTTTGCCGCCGTGGTAAAAGAGCTTCCTGTGAGTACCGGCTCGCAGGTTATAGAAGGCGCCCCGATTATGGTGCTAGAGCCTATTGAGATCCTTGAGGCTTCGTCAGAGTGAGAAAAACATGACCGTGCATCTGATCAAGCTTTGCGTCGGTTGCGATTCCGTTCGCGAGCTTGAGGATTGGATCAAGGAGAAACTGAAGGCCAAGCGCAAGAATGGCGAGAAGCCCGAGCACATTCACCGCACCCGCATGGTGCCCAAGCGGGCGGCGGAGCTCGTCAACGGCGGATCGCTGTATTGGGTCATCCGCGGCGAAATCATGTGCCGCCAGCGGGTGCGCGCGATCCGTCCCTTCGTCGACAAGGATGGGATCGGGCGTTGCGGTGTCGTGCTCGATTCCAAAGTGGTTTTGGTCGAGCCGCGGCCGCATCGCGCCTTTCAAGGCTGGCGCTACCTTGCTTCCAAGGACGCTCCGCGCGACCTCGACAAAGTCGCCAAAGGTGCCGCCGCAATGCCCGAGACTCTGCGGCGCGAGCTCCGCGAGCTTGGGCTGATGTAACCGGCCCCGGTCATTACCGGAATTGCCGCATGGCGCCCCCGCAAGCGATCACGTAAAGTCCGCGGCCAAAGCGCCTGACCGCTAACGCCCGGCGGTTTGCGGAGCGGCACGATGATCATTGAAAACGAAAAAGACGTCACGAAAGCGGTATTGAGCGAGATTGCGCGCAGCAAAAATCCGCGCTTGCGCGAGATCCTGTCTGCGCTCGTCCGCCACCTCCACGACTTTGCCCGCGAGGTGAAACTGACCGAGCAAGAATTTCAGGCGGCGATCGGCTACATCGTCGCGCTGGGCAAGCATACCAACGAGACCCATAACGAAGCCGTGCTGATGTCCGGTTCGCTCGGCTTCTCGAGTTTGATCTGTCTCCTCAATAACGGCAATCGCGGCCAGACCGAAACCGACGCTAATCTTCTCGGCCCGTTTTGGCGCATGAATTCTCCGCGCACGGCGAACGGCGATTCGATTGTGCGTTCGCCAACGCCCGGTCCGGTGCTGTTTGTCGACGCCCGGTTTCACGATGTGAACGGCAAGCCGATCGTCGGCGCCGAGGTCGACATCTGGCAATCCTCGCCGGAAGGTTTTTACGAAAACCAGGACCCGGTGCAGGCCGACATGAATTTGCGCGGCAAGTTCACGACCGACGCGGAAGGTCATATCAGCTTCCGCAGCGTCAAGCCGGCGGGCTATCCCATTCCGATCGACGGTCCGGTCGGTGAATTGCTGCGCGCGCAGGGGCGGCACAATATGCGCCCCGCGCACCTGCATTTTCTGGTGTACAAGCCGGGCTTCAAAACTTTGATCTCGCAACTCTACGTGCCCGACGACAAGCACATCGCGACTGACGTGCAATTCGGCGTCACGCGCCATCTGATCGGCGATTACATTCGCCGCGACGAGCCTTGCCCCCGGGCGGCGGACGTCAAACCGCCGTGGTATTCGCTCGAGCATATCTTCGTGATGGAAAGCGGAGAGGCCCGCTTGCCGAAGCCGCCGATTACCGGAAAGGCCGAAGGGGAGCGTCCGGAGATTCCCCATCTCGAGGCGGCGGAATGATTTTCATTTTAGCCGCGTCCCGGGCCCAGCGCGGCATGAAATGGTGCGCTGCTGAACCGGGGCCGCTATAGGCGCCGCGTCAGAAAAGGGAGGCACTCACATGCAGCGTCGGACTGTGCTCAAGGGGATGACGGCAACCGCCGCCGCCGGGTTTTTGGCCCGCCGCGCGGCCGCGGAGACGCCGCTTAAAATCGGCGTCAGCATGCCGCTCACCGGCGCCGGCTTCAACGCCGTTGGCCGTCAGCTGCAGGCCGCGCTGAAACTTTACGTGCAGCAGCATGGCGATACCGTCGCCGGGCGGCAAATTCAGATTACCATCCGCGACGACGGCGGCGTGGCCGACAATGCCCGACGTCTCATTCAGGAGATGATCGTCGATCAAAAAGTCGACATTCTCGGCATTGGGATCACCCCGACCGCGCTTGCCATTGCGCCGCTCGCAACCGAGTCGAAGAAAGCCACTCTGGTAATGAGTTCGGGCGCTTCGATCACGACGACGAAATCTCCGTACTTCGTGCGCGCCGGTTTCATCCTGCCGCCGCAGTCCTGGATCTTGGCCGAATGGGCGGCCAAGAATGGCAGCAAACGCGTGGTCACGCTGGTCAACGATTGGGCGCCAGGAGTCGAAGCGGAAACCTCTTTCACGACGCGGTTTAAGCAGGTTGGCGGCGAGATCGCGGAATCAATCCGTATTCCGCTGGCCAATCCGGACTTCGCGCCGTTCTTACAACGGATCGGCGACGTTAAGCCGGACACCGCCTTTATTTACTTCCCCGGCACGCAGGCGCCGATCTTCGCCAAGCAATTTTCCGAACGCGGCTTGGGCCGGTCGGGCATCAAGATCATCGGGCCAGGCGATCTCACCGACGATGACGATCTCAACAATATGGGCGATCAGATGCTCGGAATGATCACCGCGGGGCCGTATTCCGCCGCGCACGATTCTGCGCTCAACAAGACTTACGTGGCGGCAATACAGAAGGCGAACGGCTTCCGCCCGGACTTTGTCTCGCTCGGCGCCTATGACGGCCTGCACCTGATCTACGAGGCGCTCAAGAAGACCGGCGGCAATTCCGACGGCGACGCCTTGATCGCCGCGATGAAGGGCATGGCTTTCGAAAGCCCGCGCGGGCCGATCTCGATCGATCCGGACACCCGCGACATCGTCAGCAACATCTACATCCGCAAAGTGGTGAAGACGGACGGCCAGCTTTGGAGTGAGGAATTCGAGACTTATCCGAGCGTCAAGGATCCGATGAAAGTGGCGGCGGCGAAGTAGCGGCGCGCCTGATTTAAACTGCGAGATTGTCGATCAAGCGCGTCGTGCCGACGCGCACCGCGGCGAGCAGCCGGATCGGTTCCCCGACCGAGCCTTTAAGCGGCTCGAGCGTGTCGGCATGGCGCGCTTCGAAATAGTCGAGTTGCAAACCGCCGCGCGTGATCGCTTCGCGCGCTTGCTTGAGTATTTCGGCAACGCGCGCGCCGCCGCCGATCTTTGCGGCGGCTTCTTTAAGCGCGCGGGAGAGCATCGGCGCGGTTTGGCGCTCCGCCGGCGTGAGGTAGCGGTTCCGCGAAGAAAGGGCGAGGCCGTCGCGCTCGCGCGCGATCGGCGCGCCGACCATCCGGGTCTTCAGGCCAAGATCGTGGCCAAGTTGCGTGACGACTTTAAGTTGCTGGTAATCCTTCTCACCGAACAGGGCGATATCGGGCTCGCACTGGATCAGGAGCTTTGCAACCACGGTCGCCACGCCCGCAAAAAAATGCGGACGGCTGGCGTCTTCCAATCCGACCGTGGCCGGTCCCTCCGGAACGACCCGCGTGGCAAACCCGTCCGGATACATGGTTCGCACGGAAGGCGCCCAAACCAGATCGACTTGCCGGTTGGCCAAAGCGGCAACATCGGCTGCGAATGTCCGCGGATAGGTGGTTAGGTCCTCGTGGGGAGCAAACTGCGTCGGATTAACGAATATTGAGACAATCACGCAATCGGCCCGGCTTTGGGCCCGGCGCACCAAGGAAAAATGCCCTTCGTGCAGCGCTCCCATCGTCGGCACCAAGGCGATTGTGCAGCCGCGTCTGCGGAAATTCGTGATGGCGCGGCGCAGCGCGGGTAGGGTGCGGATGACGCGCGGATGACGCTTCGCTCGCTGGGAAATTTTCATGATGACGTTGCAGCGTGAGCACACTCACGCACGTTTCGTCGATGCAGCGTTTCGTTTACGATTAACTTATTTCGATAGATGCTGTATCTTGACCCGGCGCGTTGCAAATTCAGAGAGTAGTCGCAACGCAGGGGTTGCGTCCTATGCTGATGCAGGCGGAGCTTGGCCGTCCGTTCTCGGCGCATGTGATTGTCCTCGGGAACGAAAAAGGCGGCTCCGGCAAATCGACCACGGCGATGCATGTCGCCGTCGCATTGCTGCAAGCTGGCCAGCGGGTCGCCACGATCGATCTCGATTCCCGCCAGAAGAGCTTCACTCACTATATCGAGAACCGCCGCGGGTGGGCCGCGCGCACCGGGGTTCAACTGGAAATCCCTGTGCATTATTGCATTGCACGCGGTTGCGGCGTGCGCCTTGATGAAATCGAAGCCCAAGAATTCGCTGCTTTTGCGCAAGCCGTAAGCGCGGTCGAGCAAAGCCACGATTTTGTGGTCATCGATACGCCGGGCACCGATTCCTACATGATGCGTCTGGCCCATTCGATGGCGGACACCCTGATCACGCCATTGAACGACAGTTTCGTCGACTTTGACGTGCTCGGCACCATCGATCCGATCTCGTTCGAAGTCGCCGGGGTGAGCCACTATGCCGACATGGTGCGCGAAGCCCGCCGCCAGCGGCGGCTCGTTGATGGCGGCCTTACCGATTGGGTGGTGGTGCGCAATCGGCTTTCGACCTTGGGCTCGCGCAACCGCCGTCTGGTCGGCGAGGGGGTCGACGGGCTCGCCAAGCAGCTCGGGTTCCGCACCGTGGATGGTTTCGCCGAGCGGGTGGTCTACCGTGAATTCTTTCCACGCGGCCTCACCGCGCTCGACGACCTCAATGAGGATACGCTTGGCCTGCGGCCGACCAATTCACACGTTACCGCCCGCGACGAAGTGAAGGTCCTCATCGATTCGCTCCGGCTTCCAATCGACGAACGCGGTAAACGCCGCGCGGCGGCTCGCGCGGAATGGGTCGCGGCTGCGGGAAAGCCGCTCGACACGTACGATCTCCTTGCTGATTGAGCCGAGCTGCGCCCGCCGGCTGAAATCGCTATCTCCAACGAAATCGCTATAAAGCTCGGATGCTTGGCCTCATTGGCGTCGTCATCCTTTTGGTTTTGCTCTGGGCGGCAAAAATGGGGCGCCCGCGCGGAATCCTCAACGTCGCCCAGCAACGCCTCAGCGGTGCGCTGGCAATTTTGATCGCCGCGCTTCTGCTGGTACGCGGTGACTGGGGGTTCGGCCTCGGGCTCGGACTTTTCGGGTTTTACCTGTTGGGCGAGGCGTTGCCTTGGCCGCTTAGCTCACTGGCAGCTTATTTTGACGGCGGGGGATCCGGCCGGCGTGAATACACGCAAGCTGATGCGGATACGACCCTCGGCGCGCGGCCTGCGGCTCGCAGCAAAATGGCTGAACAGGAGGCTTATCAGATCCTTGGCGTTCAGCCCGGTGCGAGCTTGACCGAGATCAGCCGCGCGCACCGCTCGCTCATGAAGAAACTGCATCCCGACCAAGGGGGGACGACGTATTTGGCGGCCCGCATCAACGAGGCCAAGGACGTGCTGCTTCGGAACCATCGCTGAGGTACTCGTTGCGGACCCTCGCGTGTCTTCCGTCCTCCGTCGCGCTTCCCTTCGATCGGTGATGATCTTCGCGATCACTCGGCCCCTTGAATGGGCTCTTCTTAATCTTTCGCGCTTTAGTCTTTCAGTGCCATGCATTCGAAGTCGCTGCGCTTGAGCGCTCGGCAGGCGGCTTCCGCAGTCGACTTGTCGAATCCGGCGAAGCGGGCCCGGTAGAGCGCCTTGTCGCCTTTTTGGACTCGCTCGGTGAACGGATCTTTCGCCGCAAGCGGCGCGTGGACTTTGATCTGCGCTGCCGAGAGGTGCTGCCTGGCCTGATCCTCGTCATCGAATGCGCCGATCTGGATCAGCCAGCCGCCATGGGCGTGAGCAGGCGCAGCGAAGTAAGCAGGCAGGGTTTGTACATTCGCCGCCGCTGTATGCGTTTCGATCGGCGCGGGTTCGATCTGCGCCGGCTGCATCTGTACCGGTTGACTCTGTACCGGCGCCGCCTCGATGGATTTTGGTGAGGCCGGCTCCCGGACCGCAGGCGCCGGCACTGACGGTTCGGCTTGGGCCACCTTGAGATCAACATTTGGCGCGGCAGCTGCGATCTCAGTCCGTGCCTGCGAACCGGCGCGTGTCCCCGGCTGCTGCGCAGGAACGGCCGGCGTAACCGCGCTCGGTTGCGAAGTCGTCGCCACGACCGGAACCAAGGTCGGCATCGGCGCCAGTGAAGCGGTTTGCACCGGTGCGGTTCGGTAGGAAATCGTCTTCACAAGGAGTGGCCGGATCGGATCATTTGATCCAGCGGTCATGCGGGGCGCCACGCTTGGCTCGGCGCTCGCCGTGCCAGTGCGGTCGGTCCGGGCCGCCGGCGATCGAGCCGAAGCCTCTTCACGACGTTCGGCCGCCTCGGCAATCACGGGCGCGGTGCGGCGCACCGCGGCTTCCTTGATGTGGGCGCTGATGAGCTCGCGCATACGTTCGTCGCGCTCGGAGGCAGAGGGACCTCCCATCACGACGGCGACGAGATAACGGCCGTCACGATGCAACGAGGTAAGCAGATTGAATCCGGAAGCGCGCGTGAAACCGGTTTTGATGCCGTCCACTCCATCGACTGCGCCGAGGAGATGGTTGTGATTACGCATCGCTTCGCCGTGATAGACAAAAGATTCTGTGGAGAAATATCGGTAGTAGTGCGGAAACCGCTCCTGGATGGCGCGTCCAAGGATGGCCTGATCACGCGCGGTCGTGACTTGGTCGTCGTCCGGCAAACCCGATGCATTGACGTAAATTGTGTGTGACATGCCAAGCGCATGCGCTTTCTGCGTCATCAGCTTGGTGAAGCCGTCCTCATCCCCGCCCAGGTTTTCGGCGACCGCGACTGCGGCATCATTGGCCGACTTGGTGACGATTCCTTTGATTGCATCCTCGACGCTGATCGTCTGCCCTGGTTTGAGCCCGAGCTTAGTCGGCGCCTGCTCTGAGGCATGTTCGGAGATTTTGAGGGCGCTATCGAGTTTCAGCTTGCCGGCTTCGAGACGCTCGAACAAAAGATAGAGCGTCATGACCTTGGTCAGCGACGCGGGATGGCGCAAAGCGTCGGGGCTGGCGGCCTGCAAAACGGATCCGCTATTGCCGTCAACAACGATGGACGCAAAAGGCGGCGAATAATCTTCGACGCGGGCGTGGCGATGACCATGCCCGGCATGGGCGTGATGCGCACGGGAATAATGATGCCGTCGCGCGTCGGCGACGTCGCCAGTGATCGTAAGGGCCGCAGCGACCGCGGCACTCGCCAACAGGCAGTAACGAAGCCCGCAGCGGGCTTCGAATTCCACCGATGCCATTGGTAACCCCGTCCCTGAACGCGCCTCACCCCGTAAGGCGGCCCCTCACTCTGTCTGCTGCTCCGGGACAGTGTACGGTGCGCTTAGCGCGAGACGGACACCACCCCAACTCGGTCGTTACCCCAACAACACGGTCAAGCAGGTTAGGAAGACGCAGTTGCGAAACGGTTAAGTGCAGCCGCGCCGCCGCCCCAAAAATCGCCCATGTGGCCGCTTTTGTGCGGCGCACCATATATATGATCACCGCCGCAAAAGGCCTTTTGATGGCAAACCGGTTAATGCGCCACGCGTTGAATTTGACGCCAGCACCGGTCGCCGGCGCGCCGCCAGCTACAGCCGGCGCCCTCCACGCCGTCCGGCCATAGGCGGGCGTCGGATTTACTGATGTGTCGCGCGACCGAAATTAGCCCCGTTCGCGAGTGCCCTACGGTGCACGTCATGACCGCAGCGCCTCGCCAGAGCAATTTGGGCGAACCGCGCATGCTATCGGCCATCTTGTGCTCGGCGACAGGTGAACTATCTGACCGTTTCGCCAGCACTTCGAAATTGTGCACGGTGACCTTTCGCGTCCGGCCGATAGGCGTTTCCGCTTTGGAAGTTGCTCTATCGATTCGGCGCGTGATCCGCGCTAATTTTACTCGCTGTGTGGGGATTCTCGTAGGCAAGCGGTCGGCAACGGCGCCGGCCGCGGATGATCCAGCAGCCCGGAAGTCGAACGAACCAATGCCCTTGATTGACGTTACTACCCATGTGCCAGCCCGGCTGGCGGACGACGATCGCAAGCGTAAAGGCGATGGCTCGCCCGGGACTGCGGTCATTACCAAGACAAGGCCGCAAACCAAGCGGCCAAACCTCTATCGCGTGCTGCTGCTCAACGATGACTACACGCCGATGGAGTTCGTGGTCCACGTCCTCGAGCGTTTCTTCAACAAGGATCACGAGACGGCGCATCGGATCATGATGCATGTGCATCAGCACGGCATCGGGGAGTGCGGTGTTTATACGTATGAGGTTGCCGAAACCAAAGTGACGCAGGTTATGGACTTTGCCCGCAAACACCAGCATCCTTTGCAATGCATCATGGAGAAGAAGTGATTCTGGGAGATAGCGTCCAATACAAACGATGAGAAATGGAAATGCCGACGTTTTCGCGCAGTCTTGAACAGTCGCTCCACCGGGCCTTGGCGCTTGCCAATGAGCGCCACCATGAATACGCGACGCTCGAGCACCTATTGCTGGCGCTGATCGAAGATCAGGACGCCGCGGCAGTCATGCGTGCGTGCAATGTCGACCTGGAAAAGTTGCGGCGCAGTCTTATCGCTTATCTGGAATCCGAGTTGGACAATCTGGTCACCGACGGCACGGATGATTCGAAGCCGACCGCCGGCTTTCAACGCGTGATCCAGCGTGCGGTGATCCATGTTCAATCGTCCGGCCGCGAAGAGGTGACCGGCGCCAATGTGCTGGTCGCGATTTTCGCCGAACGCGAGAGCCATGCCGCGTATTTCCTGCAAGAGCAGGACATGACGCGCTACGACGCGGTCAATTATATCAGCCACGGCATCGCCAAGCGCCCCGGCATGTCCGAAGCGCGGCCGGTGCGGGGCGCCGACGAGGAAACCGACGGCAAATCCGGCGACGAGCCAAAGAAGAAAGGCGACGCGCTCGACGCCTATTGCGTCAATCTCAACAAGAAGGCGCGCGAGGGCAAGATCGATCCGCTGATCGGCCGCGAGTCCGAGATCAATCGTACCATTCAGGTGCTGTGCCGGCGGCAGAAGAACAATCCGCTGTTCGTCGGCGAAGCCGGCGTCGGCAAGACCGCCATCGCGGAAGGATTGGCGCGCCGCATCGTGCACGGCGAAGTCCCCGACGTGCTGCGCAATGCGACCGTGTTTGCACTCGACATGGGCACATTGCTCGCCGGGACACGCTATCGTGGCGATTTCGAAGAACGCTTGAAGCAGGTGATCAAGGAGCTCGAAGCCTATTCGGGCGCGATTCTGTTCATCGACGAGATCCATACCGTGATCGGCGCCGGCGCAACTTCGGGCGGCGCCATGGATGCGTCGAACCTGCTGAAGCCGGCGCTGGCGTCCGGCACGGTGCGCTGCATCGGCTCGACGACCTATAAGGAGTACCGGCAATATTTCGAAAAGGATCGGGCGCTGGTTCGCCGCTTCCAGAAGATCGACGTCAACGAGCCGACGATCCCCGACGCCATCGAGATCCTCAAAGGGCTAAAGCCCTATTTCGAGGATTATCACAAGCTCAAATATACCAGCGACGCGATTAAGGCGGCGGTCGAGCTTTCGTCGCGCTACATCCATGACCGCAAGCTGCCCGACAAAGCGATCGACGTGATCGACGAGTCGGGCGCGGCGCAAATGCTGCTGCCGGAAAACCGGCGCAAGCGGACCATCGGATTAAAGGAAATCGAGACCACGATCGCGACCATGGCGCGGATTCCGCCGAAGGCGGTTTCCAAGGACGACGCCGAGGTGCTCAGGAATCTTCAGGAGACGCTTAAGCGCGTGGTCTACGGCCAGGACAAGGCCATCGAAGCGCTGTCCGCTTCGATCAAGCTTGCCCGCGCAGGCTTGCGCGAGCCGGAAAAGCCGATCGGCTGTTATCTGTTCTCCGGCCCGACCGGCGTCGGCAAGACCGAGGTGGCCAAGCAGCTGGCGGCAACGCTCGGCGTCGAGCTGATCCGCTTCGACATGTCGGAATATATGGAGCGCCACACCGTGTCGCGGTTGATCGGCGCGCCGCCCGGCTATGTCGGCTTCGATCAGGGCGGACTGCTCACCGACGGCGTCGACCAGCACCCGCACTGCGTGCTCCTGCTCGACGAGATCGAAAAGGCGCATCCGGATCTGTTCAACGTGCTCCTGCAAATCATGGATCATGGCAAGCTGACCGATCACAACGGCAAGCAGGTCGACTTCCGCAACGTCATCCTGATCATGACGACCAATGCCGGCGCTTCGGATATGGCGCGGGCGGCGTTCGGCTTCACGCGAACCAAGCGCGAAGGCGACGACATGGAGGCGATCACGCGCCTGTTCGCGCCGGAATTCCGCAACCGGCTCGACGCGATCATCACCTTTGCGCATCTGTCGCCCGAGATTATCAAGATGGTGGTCGAGAAGTTCGTGCTGCAGCTCGAAGCGCAGCTCGCCGACCGCGATGTCACCATCGAGTTGACCGACGAAGCGACCAAATGGCTGATCGCCAACGGCTATGACGAGCTCATGGGCGCCCGCCCGATGGCGCGGGTGATCCAGGAGCACATTAAGAAGACTCTTGCCGACGAGGTTCTGTTCGGCCGGCTCAAGGGCGGCGGCCATGTCCGCGTCATCGTCGCCACCGACGAAGCCGGCAACAGCAAGCTCGGCTTCGACTACCCGGATGGGCCGGTCAAGCCGCGGCCGGAGAAGCTGCCGGAGCCCCGCCGCGCCAAAGCCAAGCGGCGTTCTTCGCCCAAGCGTAAGCCGCCGGGCGGCGGCGACGACGGTCCGCCGCGGCGTGGCATCGTTCCGAAAGTGCCGCTGGTAAAAGCGTGACGCGGTTTGTTCCGGCGGGTGGTCAATCTGCCCGCCGGGACCGCTTCAATTCCCGCACAAACCAGACGGCAAGTGCCGGCAGCGCCACCGCGGTCGCCAAAAACAATGGTTTTGCGCCGGCGCGGTCGATCACCAACGCGCCGGCCGCGACGCCCGCGGTCTGACCGACATAAAGCGCCGAGGAAAACAAACCGACCGCAGTGCCGCGCGCCTGCGGCGTCATCTGCGTGGCATTGGTCTGCAGCGTGTTGTGCAGCATGTAGAAGCCAAGCCCGATTGCGGTGGTGGCGATAGGCGCGAGCCACCAAACCGGCCCCATCGCAAGTTCAAGATAGGCCACCGCGAGAATAAGCCCGCCAGTTACAGCGAGACCGGCTTGGCCCAGGCGATAAACAAGCAACTTCACCAGCGCCGCGTAGATCAAGCCGCCGATGCCGAAACAGGCGACGACACCGCCGACCAACGAGAAGCTCAAGCCAAAGCGCAGGTGCAGATAGGCGCCGATATAGGCAAAGGCGCCCCAGGCCAGCCCACCTTCAAAGAAGCCGGCGATCAGCACGATGCGCGCGAATGGATTGGTCAGGACCGCGGCGTAGCCGCCAAACGCGCCGCGCGTGCCGCGGCTACCGGCCTTGCGGGTCTGCGGATTGACCGCGAGCTCGAAAACCAGACCGGCCGCGGCCACGGCGAACAGTCCAGCAAGCACGAAGAAGACGCTGCGCCAGCCAAGCAGGTCGCCAAGTACCGCCGGCGGCCTGACCGAACAGCTGGCCAAGAATCTGTCCGGAAATGTATCGCCCGAGGATTTGCTGCAGGCGGTCATGCGGCGTGACGTCACCGACATAGGCCATCGAGATCGGTATGACCCAACCGGCGGCTGCGCCAGTGGCAAGCCGCGCCAGCGCGAGCTGCGGCAGGGTCGAGACCGTCCCGCAGACCGCCACCAGAACGGCGCCGATAGCGCAGGTAAGCGCCACGGTCCGGTATTTGCCGAACCGATCGCTGATCGGACCGATAATGAGCTGGATCGAGCCGTGCGTCACCGCATAGGCGGTGACCACCATGGCCGCTACGCCGACGGTGGTATGCAGATCAGCCGCCACCTGCGGCAACAGCGAGTCCATCACGCGGACCTGGGCCTGGCTGGCGAAGCCCGCGACCGCCAGCAAGATGATGGAGCGCGTCGAGTCCGGTCGCGGTGGCAAGGTTGCTGGGAAAGAAAGCACGGGGAGTTCGCTTTGCGGCGTCAGCTGAAGGAACGCCGGCGTTGACACTCTGCGGAGCACAGGCTTTCTAACCCGCGCCAAAGTGAAACGACAATGATCGAAAGCAGATACCAGCCGAGCGAGGTCGAAAGCCGCATTTATGCCGCTTGGGATGCTGCGGGCGCGTTCCGTGCCGGCCGGCCCGAACGCGCCAAGGCCGAGCCGTATTGCATCGTCATTCCGCCGCCCAATGTCACCGGCTCGCTGCATATGGGCCACGCACTCAATAACACGCTCCAGGACATCCTCTGCCGTTTCGAGCGCATGCGCGGCAAGGACGTGTTGTGGCAGCCGGGCATGGACCATGCCGGCATCGCCACCCAGGCCGTGGTCGAGCGCCAGCTCGCCGACCGCAAACAGTCGTCAAGCCGCGAAATGGGCCGCGAGGCTTTCATCAAGCGCGTGTGGGAGTGGAAGGCGGAATCCGGCGGCACGATCATCAGCCAGCTCAAGCGGCTCGGCGCCTCCTGCGACTGGTCGCGCGAGCGCTTCACGATGGACGAGGGGCTGTCGCGCGCGGTGCTGAAAGTTTTCGTCGCGCTCTATCGCGAGGGCCTGATCTACAAGGACAAGCGGCTGGTCAACTGGGACCCCAAGCTAAAGACCGCGATTTCCGATCTCGAAGTGCAGCAGGTCGAGAGCAAGGGGCAGCTCTGGCACATCAAATATCCGATCGAGGGCTCTGCCGAATTCATTGTCGTCGCCACCACGCGGCCCGAGACCATGCTCGGCGACGTCGCCGTCGCAGTGCATCCGCACAACGAGCGGCTCAGGCATTTGATCGGCAAGACGGCGACCCTGCCGCTGGTCGGCCGGCGCATTCCCATCATCGCCGACGAATATGCCGATCCGGAAAAAGGCTCGGGCGCAGTAAAGATCACGCCGGCGCATGACTTCAACGATTTCGAAGTCGGGCGGCGGCACGGCTTGCCGCTTGTCAACATTTTCGACGCCGCGGCGCATTTGGCGCTGAAAAATAACGATGCGTTCCTGAAAGACGCACATCCTGAAGTGAGTTTGTTGGAAAGCTTGGATGGAAAATCGCGCGAGGCGGCGCGCAAGTGGA
>DASXJB010000147.1:0-25766 GCA_036497645.1 Xanthobacteraceae bacterium | reverse complement strand
GGAGCGCATCCTTGCCGCCTGCCATCAGAAGCAACAGGCGTTCCGGCGGCCAGTTGAACGTCGGGATAAGTTCAGCACCATCCTGGACGGCGAGACGACCGGACGTTCCCGCCCCAACATAAATCAGTCTTCCGGTGCCGGAGAGGCGCGTCTGCATCGCCGCTGCGGCTTGCTGTATGGCGGGCAGGGCCGCCCGCACGGCTGCGACCGCCGCCATCTGGCTTTCGATCAATGCGTCGAGGATATCGCCGGGTTCCCACCGATCGATATCCGAAAACCTTTGACTGGCGCGTTCAGTCTCCATGGATTCAATGTCGGCGTCGCAGGCGTTGACTGGAATGAACCTTAAAACAAACCAAATTGGTCCTATTTTGTTCTTATAATGTGGAGCGATTCCATGACTTTAGGAAGTTGATGGCAGAACGAAATCTTCTGATTTTGGGCGTTGATGGCGGCGGGACGCAGTCCCGGGCGCGCCTATGCGCCTATTCCGGGAGGTTGCTTGCCGAGGCCGTGAGCGGGCCAGCCAACCTGCGCCTGGGAATTGAGGCCAGTTTTTCATCGGTCCTCGATGCTGCACATCAGTGTCTCGAGGGTGCTGGGATGGCGCACCAGAACGTTTCACGCATTGTCGCCGGTCTAGCCCTGGCCGGTGCAAGCGAGCCGGGGCACTTGGATGCGGCCAAACGGCACCGGCACCCCTTTCGCGCCGCCGTCATTACCACCGACGCGCACGCCGCGTGCCTTGGAGCCCATCACGGCAGGGATGGGGGTGTGATCATTGCCGGGACCGGTACGGTGGCGTGGGCGCTGATTAAAGGAAAAACTTATCGCATCGGCGGCTGGGGCCTGCCCATCTCCGATGAAGGCAGTGGGGCATGGATCGGGAGCGAGGCATTGCGCCGTGTGCTGTGGGCACATGACGGCCGGATCGCATGGACGCCGCTGCTGCGTGAACTGTTTGCGGATTTTTCCAACGATCCGCACGCGATCGTTGGCTGGACTGCTACCGCATCGCCGCGCGACTTTGGCGTCTTTGCGCCGCGCGTCGCCGACTACGCCCGGAACGGCGATCCAGTAGCGATTGAATTGATGCAAACAGCCGCCGCCCACATTGATAGTCTTGCGGCAAGGCTGATCGCGCTTGGTGTTCCACAATTGGCTTTGGTTGGCGGATTTGCCGCGGCACTGCAGCCGTGGCTTGCGCTGCGAACAACGTCGCGGCTCATCCAGCCGGCCGGAGACGCGGTGCAAGGTGCATTGAGGTTGGCTCGCGCGGCGGCTCAATCGCTGCAAGACGTTGCGTAGGGTGGAAACGCGCATGAAACTTGCCGCCGGGATGGAAAGCGACTTGCAGGAGGCGGCGGCCGCGGTCGAGCGGCAAACCAATGTTCTGGCCGCGCCGGCAACGGCCCTGATCCGCGAGCTTAGTCGTCATCCGCCGCGCGTGGTCGTTACTTGCGCGCGCGGCAGTTCGGCGCACGCGGCGACCTTCGCCAAGCACCTGATCGAACTTCGGCTCGGCGTACCCGTCGCTGCGGCGGCGCCCAATATTGCGACCGTCTATCACCGCGCATTGAGCCTAAAAGGTCAATTGTTCCTGGCGATCTCGCAATCCGGCCGCAGCGATGATTTGATTGAGACGGCGGCGATGGCGCGCGCGGCGGGCGCGATCACGGTAGCCGTCGTCAATGACTCAAAGAGCCCGCTGGCGGAGGTCTCCCAATTCGTTCTACCGCTTGGAGCAGAAACTGAACGAAGCGTCGCCGCGACCAAGAGCTTCATCGCATCGCTTGCGGCGCTATTCCAGCTCACGGCGTTTTGGGTCGATGATCCTGCAATGCGGTCGGCGCATGCGAAGCTGCCAAATCGTCTGGCGCAAGCAGCACGGCTCGATTGGGGCCCAGCGCTTGCCGTGTTCAGCGGCGCTGACAGCCTCATCACGATTGGCCGAGGCCCCACGCTTGCGATCGCCCGCGAGGCTGCTTTGAAACTAAAAGAAACGTGCGAGCTCCACGCCGAGGCATTCAGTGCTGCTGAGTTCCGTCATGGACCAATTGCGCTTATTTCCGAAACCTTGCCCATCCTTGCTTTCAATCCATGGGACGATGCGGCGGCCAGTTTGGCGGCTCTGGTCGCCGATTTACGCCGCAAGGGCGCTCGGGTGCTCGTCGCTGAGCCTGGAGATCCGCAGGCCGATCGCTTGCCGGTCTTGCAGCCCGATCATCCCGACGCCGATGCAATCTGCTTGATCCAAAGCTTTTACGCCTTATTGGTCAAACTCGCAGCGCAGCGCGGAACCGATGCGGATCGACCGCCGCATTTGCAAAAAGTAACGCGCACGCGATGAGTGCCGAAGCCAGCCGCCAGCCGCACGCGATCGCCGCGAGCTGCGTCTTTGACGGCGCAGTCGCGCATCGCAATGCCGCGGTCGTCATAGTCGATGACCGGATCAGGAGCGTCGTGCAGCACGCCGAGCTTTCCCGCGATTTGCCCGTGCATGAATTGCCGCCGGGCGTCTGGTTGGCGCCGGGCTTTATCGACCTTCAGGTCAACGGCGGTGGCGATGTTCTGTTTAATGATGCACCAACGCCGAAGACGATACGCCGGATTGTAGCGGCGCATCGCCGGTTCGGCACCACAGCGTTGCTTCCGACCTTGATCAGCGACAGCCCGGCAAACATGAACGCCGCCGTGGCGGCGGTTGATGAGCTCAGCGGCGTTGACCCCGGCGTTCTCGGCATCCACCTCGAAGGTCCCTTCCTCTCCCCGGAAAAGGCGGGCGTGCACGCGCCGCGCCACATTAGGCATCCGACCGCAAATGATCTCGATCTCATTGCGGCACGTCGTCGGGGCGTGACCCTTGTCACCCTGGCGCCCGAAAAGGTGCCGCCCGACTTCATCGGCACGCTCACGAGGGCTGGAGTGCGCGTCGCGCTCGGCCATTCCATGGCGACCTATGCACAGACGTGCGAAGCCATCGCTGCCGGCCTGACCGGTTTCACGCATCTATTCAACGCCATGCGCGGGCTCGACTCGCGCGAACCGGGACCGATTGCCGCGGCGCTGGATTGCGCCGATGTGTGGTACGGCCTCATCGTCGATGGCGTTCACGTTGCTCCGGCGATGCTGCGGCTTGCATTACGTGGCCGCGGTCGACCAATTCTGGTGACGGATGGGATGCCGCCAGTCGGCGGCACACACGCGTCATTTACTCTCAACGGCGATAAGATTTCTGTGCGCGATGGGCGTTGCACGCGGCAAGATGGGCGGCTCGCCGGAAGCTGCCTCGACATGGCGAGCGCGGTGCGCAATTGCGTGCGTTTGCTGGGCGTATCGCTGGCAGATGCGCTACGTTTCGCCTCGACGAACCCAGCCGAATTCCTTGGGCTCGACACGAAGCTTGGCAGAATCGCACCGGGGTTGCGCGCCGATCTGGTGGCGATCGATTGCGAAACTGTCGAGGTGCATCACACTTGGGTTGCCGGTGAACGCGAATAAATTTGCGAGTGCGACTACGTGAGCGTATCGCATGTAAGCGGGATCACCTTGCGGCCATAGAGCTCGATGCAGCGCATGATTTTTTCATGTGACAGCGTCCCAGCGCTGTATTTCATGTGGAAACGCGAAATGCCGAGCGCTTTGGCTGTCGTGGCGATCCGACGCGCGACCGTCTCCGGAGCGCCGACATAGAGCGAACCGCGTTCGATTTCGCTGTCGAATTGCGCGCGAGTCATGGGAGGCCAGCCGCGTTCGGCGCCGATCCGGTCGCGCATTTTTTTGTAGTCCGGCCAGAGCTCCTCACGTGCCTTGTCATCGGTCTCGGCGACATAGCCGTGCGAATGCACGCCGATCTCGCGCACCGGTCGGCCGAACTGTGCAAAGGCGCGGTGATAGAGGTCGACAAAGGGCCGAAAGCGATCGGGGTCGCCGCCGATGATGGCTAGCATCAGGGGCAAATCATAATGCGCCGCGCGAACGACGGACTCCGGACTGCCGCCGACGCCAATCCAGGTCTTGAGTGTGCCGCTTTCGATCGGCGGAAATATGCGCTGATTGGTAAGGGGAGGGCGCGTTTGGCCGCGCCACGTGACGGGCTCGTTCTTCAAGATTGCCGCAAACAGATCGAGTTTGTCGTCAAAGAGCGCTTCGTAATTCGATAAGTCGTGGCCGAACAGCGGAAACGATTCAGTGAACGAACCACGGCCGAGGATGGCCTCGGCGCGCCCGCTCGATATTGCATTCACGGTTGAGAACCGTTGAAAGACCCGAATGGGGTCGTCTGACGAAAGCACGGTAACGGACGAGGCGAGGCGAATGCGTCTCGTGCGCGCGGCGATGGCGCCGAGGAGCACTTCGGGGGAGGATATGGCAAAATCCGGCCGGTGATGCTCACCCAGCCCGATGCAGTACACGCCGACCTCGTCGGCAAGCACCGACTCATCAATCACGTTCCGGATCACCTGAGCATGGGTCAGCACCTGCCCGTCAGGACCGGCCTGAATGTCGCCGAAGGTGTCAAGACCAAGTTCGATTGGTTGCGCCATCACTCCGTCCATCGATTTTTGCTGTGATTACTTGCCCGGCACGTATTCCCTAGAACAGCAACCACCAGCTCGGCGGGGTTACACTGGCCTTGTGACCCGTTCAGATCAATTGCTGCTCCACACAAAAACTCCAGACTGCAATTTTGGATAAAATCGGCTATTCATCGCGTTGAACGTAGTCGTCAGTCGTGATTGGGCCGTTGGTTCCGAAGCGTCCGATTTTGGAGATTGTTATGCTCAGCGCGGAACAAAATGATCGCATCACCCGCGTTGGTCCCGACAAACCAGCCGGACAGGTGTTGCGGCGTTATTGGCAGCCGGCGGCGTTGGTCGACGAACTCAGCGGTAACCGGCCGATCAAGGCGGTAAAGCTTCTGGGGGAAGAACTCGTGATCTTTCGCGACAACAAGGGCCGCTATGGGCTGCTCGGCCGGTCCTGTCCACATCGCGGCACCGATCTTGCCTATGGACGTCTCGAGGACGGCGGCCTGCGCTGTGCCTTCCACGGTTGGCTGTTCGACATCGAGGGCCAATGCCTGCAAACGCCGGCCGAGCCGGCGGATAGCAAGCTGTGTCGCAATATCCGGCACAAGGCCTATCCAGTGATCGAACGTAGCGGGATTTTGTTCGCCTATTTGGGACGCGATGCGCCGCCGGAATTTCCGCGCTTCGATTGCTTCATTGCCCCGAATTCACACACCTTTGCTTTCAAGGGAAGGATCGACTGTAACTGGCTTCAGTCGCTTGAGGTCGGAATTGATCCGGCGCACACATCTTTCTTGCATCGCTTTTTTCACGACGAGGATCCAAAACAAGGTTACGGCAAACTGTTTCGCGATACGTCGATCGATTCCGCGGTACCGATGACAAAAATCATGCGCGAGTTTCCGAGACCGCGCATCGACGTCGAGCCGACCGATTTTGGATTGCGCATCTTGGCGCTGCGTCAGATCGATGCGCAAAACACCCATATTCGCGTGACGAATTTAGTTTTTCCAAATGCCTTCGTCATTCCGATGAGCCGGGAAATGACGATTACGCAGTGGCATGTGCCGATCGACGATACCACCAATTATTGGTACGCCATCTTCACCAGCTTCGGAGCGCCCGTCGACAAGGACGAGATGCGGCGCCAGCGCCTGCAGCTCTATGAGTTGCCGGACTACGTGCCGCGCAAGAACAAGAACAACAATTACGGTTTCGATGCGCACGAGCAGGAGCACGAGACCTATACCGGGATGGGCGCCGACATTAACGTTCACGATCAATGGGCTTGTGAGTCCATGGGTTCGATCGCCGACCGCACCCAGGAGCACCTCGGTCTATCGGACAAAGCGATCACCGCGTATAGGCGGCTGTTGCGGGCCGCGCTCGATGCCGTGGAGAAGGGTGGCTCACCGCCAATCGCGTTCGATTCGATCGCGGCCAAGGCAATGATTGGGCCGCCAGCCATTGATGGTATCGGTCCGACGGACGACTGGCGCGGCTACTGGCAGCGAACCGATGCCAACAAGCGCAGCGCCGCCAGCTGGGCCGATTTGCTCTAAGCGCAGCGGGGCCGACAGGAAACCGGGGAGCACATCGGGCAGCAGCATGTCCTCGCACAAACGCCGGTCGTCGGCTCGAAGCTTTGTCGACCGGTACGGCTTATGGAGCGAAGCGCGAGCCCGCGCCGCCGCGGCCGTCGACAAAGCAATCGTCCAAAAGAACCTTGAGCTAGTGCGCTTTTCATTTCCCGATCAACACGGCGTCTTGCGTGGCAAAACGCTTCTTGCGGGGGAAGCATCGCAGGCGCTGCGCAACGGCGTCACAATGACCAGCACCTTGTTGGCCAAGGACACCGCGCATCGCACCGTTTTTCCCGTCTTTAATTCCGGCGCCGGAATAGGCGTGCCGGAGATGGGTGGAGCCGGCAACTTCGTCATGGTGGCCGATCCGCGAACCTTCCGCACCCTGCCATGGGCTGACAATACAGGTTGGGTGTTATGTGACTGCTATTTTGCCAATGGCAGGAAAGTCCCGATCGCAACCCGGCAGCTTTATTGCGACGCGCTCGCCAAACTTCGGAAGGCCGGTTTTGATTACGTTGCTGGCATCGAAATCGAGTTTCACCTCTTCAAGATTGAAGACGCGCGGCTTAGCGCCGACACGCTGAACTGGCCGGCGGAGCCGCCGCTGGTGAGTCACACGACGCATGGCTATCAATACCTGACGGAAGGCCGTTACGATCAGATCGCGCCCGTCCTTGACATCTTACGCAAGAACGTCGTTGCGCTAGGGCTGCCGCTCCAATCGCTCGAAGTTGAATTCGGGCCCAGCCAATATGAATTTACCTTCGCTGCCGAAATCGGTGTTGCCGCTGGCGACATCATGGTGCTGCTTCGCAGCGCGCTCAAACAGGTGGCACGGCGTTACGGCTATCTCGTGAGCTTCATGTGCCGTCCGCGCCTGCCCAATACACTCGCCAGCGGATGGCACCTGCACCAGTCGCTGCTTGAAACGAAATCGAGGACGAACGCTTTTATATCGCAGAATGACAAAGGCGTGTTGTCGCCGCTGGGGCGCAAGTTTCTGGCAGGGCTACTAGCCAATGCCGGTGCAAGTACAGCCTTCACCACGCCGACCATCAATGGCTACAAGCGCTATCAGGGCGTCAACACGATGGCTCCAATCCAAGCGGTTTGGGCCAAGGATAACCGCGGAGCCATGATCCGCGTCATAGGTGAGGCTGGGGATCCCCGAACTCATCTTGAGAATCGCAGCGGCGAACCGCTGGCAAACCCGTATCTTTATATGGCTTCGCAAATTTACGCGGGCCTCGACGGAATAAATCGCAATCTCGACCCCGGGCCGCCGACCCAGGCGCCTTATCAAAAGAGCTCCGGACTTGCTCTGCCCGAATCGCTTGAAGAGGCGCTTGCGGCATTACGCGCGAGCGCTTGTTTTCGTGCCGGATTTGGCGAAGACTTTGTGGACTATTATGGTCGCATGAAGGAAGCTGAGATCGACCGGTGCCGCAAGGAATCGACCAATAACCTAGAACAAGCCGACGTCAGCGAATGGGAGCACCGCGAGTACTTTGATATGCTCTGATGCGCCGGCCGTTGCCCACCAAAGGAAGGGATTGAAATGAAAAGAGCATGGATTGCGGCGGGGGCCGCACTGGCGCTGGCTACGGGACCGGCATTGGCGCAGGACAAAACCATCAAGATCGGTGTTATTTCAACTTTCACCGGTCCGCCCGCTGCGATCGGCAACGATATGAAGAATTCATTCGAACTCGGGCTCGATCATCATGGCCGAAAGCTCGGCGGCTTGCCGGTCGAAGTGATTTACGCGGACGACCAAACCAAGCCGGAAGTCGGGGTACAGAAAACCCAAGAGCTTATCGAGTCCAATCATGTCGATTTCGTCGTTGGCTATATCTGGTCGAACGTGCTGCTCGCGTCGCTCAAGCCATTGATCGATTCCAAGACGATGACGGTTGTGACCAATGCCGGCGCGTCGCAGTTCGCCGGCGAATTGTGTTCGCCGTACGCGTTTTCGACGTCATGGCAGAATGATCAGACGCCGGCGGCGGTTGGCCTCTACATGAACCAGAAGGGCGTAAAATCTGCCTTTCTGATCGGCCCGAATTACGCCGCCGGAAAAGACATGCTGGCGGGTGTGCAGCAGACCTTCAAGGGTCAAATCGTCGGTCAGGAACTCACGCGCTGGCCCGATCAACTCGATTTTTCGGCCGAACTGTCAAAGGCGCGCGCCGCGAAGCCGGATGCGATCTTTGCTTTTTATCCAGGCGGCGCCGGCGTCCAGTTTGTCACGCAATATGTCCAGGCCGGACTGAAGGGACAAATTCCGCTGTACACGGCGTTTACCATCGACGATTTGTCATTGCCGCGCTTGAAGGATCTTGCCGTCGGCGTTCCCGGCGCGCAGGAATGGGTCAACGACCTTCCCAATCCTACCAACCGGAAATATGTCGCGGACTATAAAGCGAAATACAATGCGTCACCTTCTTTCTATGGCGCGCAGACCTATGATGCCGTGGGCTTGATCGATTCAGCAGTTACGGCTGTCAAAGGCGATCTCACCAACAAAGAAGGCATGCGCAAGGAGATGGAAAAAGCGAACTTCAAATCGGTCCGCGGCAATTTCAAGTTTGGCAACAATCACATCCCGATCCAGGATTTTTATTTACAGGACGCCGACAAGAATCCTGATGGCAGCTATTCGCTTCACACCGTCGCGACCATCGTCAAGGATGATCAAGATCGCTTCCACGATCGTTGTTCGATGAAGTGAGCGCGTACCGCTTCTTGCTATGCGGTCCGCTCGGTAGCCTAATAGCCGGCTTGAGATCGCCGCGATCTGACACGGCGGTGCGCTCAGGCCGACGATCCGCATCCGGCTCGACTGGATGGGCGTAGCGGGCGTACCCGCGCCGAGTGCGGGGCATCGACGAACGGCATAACTGCAAATCATGCTCTATTTCTTCGAGCAGTTTCTCAACGGTATCCAACTCGGAATGCTGCTGTTCCTGCTGGCGGCGGGGCTGACGCTGATCTTCGGCATCATGGATCTCGTCAATCTGGCACACGGCTCGCTATACATGCTCGGCGCCTATTTCGCCGCCACTTTTGCGGATTGGACCGACAGCTTCCTACTCGGCGCTCTGCTTGCGCTTGTCGCCACCGCTGTAGCCGGGATGCTGCTCGAAGTGATCGCGGTGCGGCGGCTATACGGCCGCAGTCATCTTGATCATGTGCTCGGCACGTTCGGCTTGCTGCTGTTCTTCAACGAACTGGTGCGGCTGATTTGGGGACCGGCCGGCATGACGCTGTCTTTGCCGAGTGAAATGCTCAATGCGGTCGAAGTGTTGCCGGGCCTGTTTTATCCCCTTTACCGCCTCGTGATTATCAGCGTTACGCTTGCTGTGGCGGCGCTGATGTATTTGCTGATCATGCGCACGCGTCTCGGCATGCTGATCCGCGCCGGCGCGTCCAATCGCGAAATGGTCGGCGCGCTCGGCGTCAACATCAAGCTTCTTTACACGATGGTGTTCGGACTGGGCGCGGCGCTTGCCGGTTTCGCTGGCCTAATGCAGGCGCCGATCCTCACGGTCCAGATCGGGATGGGTGAAAACATTCTGATCGCGGCGTTTGTCGTCGTTACCATTGGCGGCATCGGCTCGATCCGCGGTGCTTTCGTGGCCGCCCTGGTTGTCGGATTAGCGGATACCGTCGGCCGCACCTTCGTGCCCGATCTGCTGCATGCTTTTTTGAGCGACAGCGCGTCCTCAAGTCTTGGCCGGGCGCTGTCTTCGATGATGATCTATTTGGTGATGGCGCTTGTACTAATCGCACGCCCTGAAGGTCTCTTTCCGGCGGCAGGTAAATGAGCGCTACACCCAAGCCGCCTGCTAAGACGGGCTGGTCACTCGGGATTGTCACTCCGCGCATCGGCTTGAACATAGCCGTGATTGCCACTCTCGCGGTCGTTCCGGCCTATGCCGCGCTGACGGGCAATGCCTTTGCGCTGACCTTGTTCACGCGCGTCGTCATTTTGGCAATCGCCGCGCTGAGCCTCAACCTGATCATGGGGTTTGGCGGAATGGTGAGCTTTGGCCATGCCGCCTATTTGGGTATCGGCGGTTATGCGGTTGGGATTCTGGCTAAAGAAGGCATCGGCTCCGGCTTCGTGCAGTGGCCGATCGCGGTTGGCGCTGCCGCGCTCTACGCCCTCGTCGTTGGCGCGCTCAGTCTGCGCACGCGCGGCGTCTATTTCATTATGATCACATTGGCATTCGCGCAGATGATCTATTACATCGCCATCGGGCTCGACCGCTACGGCGGTGATGATGGCCTCACCATCTATCACCGTAGCGGGTTCGGCGGGCTGATCGATCTCAGCAACCGCACGGTATTCTATTATCTTTGTTTCGGGCTGCTGCTTGTCGGTGTTTATGTGGTCTGGCGCATTGTCAATTCGCGTTTTGGCATGGTCATTCAAGGCGCCCGATCGAATGAACGGCGGATGCGCGCGATCGGCTTTCCGACTTTTCGCTACCAGCTTGTCTGCTTTGTGATTGCCGGCGCGATGTGCGGGTTGGCCGGCGCGCTCCTTGCCAATCACACCGACTTTATCAGTCCGGCCATGATGCATTGGACGCGCTCGGGCGATCTCATCGTCATTGTGGTGCTGGGCGGGATGCAGGCGATGTTCGGGCCGTTGATCGGCGCGCTCACCTTTCTGCTCCTGGAGCAGGGGCTTTCACGGCTTACCGAATATTCCAATCTGATTCTTGGTCCCTTGCTGCTTGTCGTGGCGATTTCAATACATGGCGGCATCGACGGCTTGATCGCGGGGCGGCGCAGTGGCTGACGTTCTTCTCGAAATCGACGACCTGACCAAGCGGTACGGTGGTGTGGTCGCGGCTGACGGAATTTCGCTTGTGCTCGCGGCGGGCGAGCTGCATGCGATTATTGGTCCGAACGGTGCCGGTAAATCGACTCTGATTGGTCAATTAACCGGAGAGGTCGCGCCGGACGGCGGACGTATCCGTTTTGACGGCCAGGAAATCACGAACCTTCCAGTCTATCGGCGGAGCCAACTGGGTCTGGCGCGCTCCTTTCAGGTTACAACGCTGTTTCCGGACTTCACTGCGCTCGACAATGTTGCTCTTTCGGTACAGGCGCATAGTGGCCACTCGTTTCGCTTCTGGCGCAACGCGCGAAGCGAAATCGAATTGCGTGAACCGGCGCAAACGGCGCTTGCCCGAGTCGGCCTTGCAGAGCGCGCGGCTACTCTGGTCGCCGACCTCAGCCATGGCGAGCGGCGCCAGCTGGAAATCGCCATGGCGCTTGCCGGCAGACCGCGAATGCTGTTGCTCGATGAACCGATGGCCGGGATGGGGCTGGAGGAATCGACCCGGATCGTGGCACTGCTTCGGGCACTCAAGGGCGCCATAACGGTCATGTTGATCGAGCACGACATCGATGCTGTGTTTGCTTTGGCCGATCGCATCAGCGTCCTGGTCTACGGCCGCATTCATCGCGACCGGCGATCCGGCAGCGATTCGTTCCGATCCCGCTGTGCGCGAAGCTTACCTCGGTGAAGGTGCGGCCGATGGCTGATACCTCGACTTCCCTTCTCGAATTGCGCGACGTGGAGACGAGTTACGGATTGAGCCGCGTGTTGTTCGGCATGTCGCTTACCATCGGGCGCGGAGAGATGGTTTCGCTGCTCGGCCGTAACGGCATGGGCAAGACCACCACCGTGCGTTCGATCATGGGTTTGACGCCGCCGGCGGCTGGATCCATCCGCTTCGATGGTGACGAAATCCGCGGTCTTCCTGCATATCGCATCGCCAAGCATGGCATCGGCCTGGTTCCTGAAGGGCGCCAGGTGTTCCCAAATCTTACCGCTCACGAAAACCTGATCGCCACCGCGGCGAATTACGGGTGCGCCAGCGAACCGTGGACGCTCGAAAAAGTACTGGCGCTGTTCCCGCGGCTTGCCGAGCGTGCCGGCAGCATGGCCAATTTGCTCTCCGGAGGCGAACAGCAAATGCTCGCCATCGGCCGATCGCTCATGACCAATCCGCGTCTCTTGATACTGGATGAGGCAACAGAAGGCTTAGCGCCGATGGTGCGCGATGAAATCTGGCATTCGCTGGAGCGTTTGCGCGCCGGCGGCCAATCAATCCTTGTCATCGACAAGAATGTGAAAGCTCTAACCCGCATCGTCGATCGCCATTACATTATCGAGCGCGGGCGTGTGGTGTGGGTCGGCAATTCGCAGGAATTGGTGCAGGCATCCGCTATTCAGCATCGATATTTGGGAGTTTGACGCCCAGCATTCTCAAGTCGTTCTTAAGCGGCTCTCCTAAGGGGAGTCGCCACAGCGAGTAGGCCTTCGCGCGATCTAGTTCGGGCAGATGACGCGCAACGACCGTCGCGCTTGGCGACCTTTACTTCAACGAAAGTCCGCGAAACCCGCCAATTGCTGCGAGGCGGCACTTGAGCCGAGCTCGGTGGCGCGCTGATACCATTGGCGCGCCTCGGCAAGATCCGGTGTCGCGCCAATCGCGCCGAGGAGCTGGAGCACAACGGGATCAAATGTCGTTCCCAGGGCAAAAGCGCCTTCGGCGCTGCCCGCCTCGGCGGCGCGGCGAAGGAGCAAGCGCGCAGCGGCGAAATCGCCATTGGCGAGGAAATCGTTGCCCCGCTTGACCAGGATTGCGATCTCTTCGCTGTCAAGCCGCAACGCTCGGCGATCATTCGCCTGCTGCGCCGGTGCGGGCGCCGTCGCCGAGGTTTCCGCAGCTGAGGGCGGTGTGACGGACATCGGCACCGACGTGACCACCTCTGTGTCGGGCGTCGCGACGGCAACCGGCTGTGACTTGGCGACCGGAGTGAGCGTCTCTGCGGTCTGCGATAGAGTTGGTCGCAATTGCGATGGCTGCACGTCTACGACGTTGACATGTTTGCTCGCAATCGCCGGGGTGGAAGTGGTGATTTCGGTAGTTTTCTTCACAGCGGAATAGGACACGAGACCCCAAGCGACAAGAGCGGCCAGAGCGGTAACACTGCAGAGCCGTATCAAGAGTGGCCGGAGTACTGCGATACCTTTGGATGACGGCTCCGGGATCAGGTTGGGGTCAAGGGCAAGCTGGCGCTGCAGCGTCAGCATGGCGCGGTCGCCGCTGAATTTGGGTTTGAATTTTTTCGAGCGCATTTCAACCGCCGCAACGGTGTTTGCCCGAGGCCGAGCCGTGGGTTCCGCGACCGGGAGAATGCGCTCGCGCGCCCAAGGCGGCGCGAAGATCAATGTGGGGTCGGTGTCGTCGTCGAGGTGTATCGGAGAACTCATGATCGCCTCCCATGCTTTCAAGCTCCGATGGCACAAGGAAAATCCGTCGACTTCCTCCAATCGTTGACCGTCGTTGGTTGCGGCGTGACGAATTCGTACGATAGCTGTCCCTTGGCAGCTTAGTTGAACACTGGCTCGCACTCAGAGCGGCCCACAGGATCTGGGCCGTATTGGCGTGCAGACGTCCGCCGGACTTGGCGACTTGATCTGAGCCGGTATTGGCAGCCTACCGGCGCGCTCGGCAGAACGACTGAACCGCAGGGACTTTCCCGCAACCGGCAGAACCGCTGCCAATACGCCAATGACCTGAAGTGGCCGGTACGGCCGCCGCAAGCGTCCCCTCACAACACCCCCCGAGCGGCGGACCCCACGCCTTACGCAAAACACACACACAGTGGCGCGGCGGAGCCGCAACGTCCCACACTACCATCGCCGCGCTTGCAAACCGGACCCGCTACTATTGCCACACGTGTCCTGCGCGAACTTTTGGCAGCAAGTATTGGGGCAGCTCTATGTTAGCGGTACGATCATTCCATGGCGCACGAGCCGTTTTCGCGCTTTCGTGCATGGCAGGCGTTCACAGCCGCCCGAAATCGAGACGAAATTGCAGGCGCGGCTGCTACCCCGGCAGGGTAAACGGCCTGAATTCCGTAGCTCGCCATCCGGTGGCGCGCCGCCCGCGGTCAGCTGGCCGCGCCCGGAGCGTCTGGCAGTCTTTTCACGCTTTCGGAAATGATCTTGCTGAGCTGCATCACCTGTTGGCTTAAAGCTGCGTATTCTACGATCTCGCGATGGATGCGCTCGCCGTCGGAACGGAGCTTTTCCCGTAAATCGCGCAAGTCGCCGATGAGCGTGTCGATTTCGCGTGTTGAGTTGCCGGAAACTCGGCGGAGCAAGCTGCTCAAACTGTTGGCGGTCGGCTCGCCATTTGAATTATCGTCCTCGCGAAATACCGCGCCGCCATTTGCCAGCGTGCGCACGTTTTCATTGACGTCGAGGTCCGTTGCTTTGAACTCCGCGGATGACTGGATCGGCTGCACATAACTCATGACGCCACCCTGATGGCCGTTCGTTGTTCGCGCGGACGGTTCCCGTGTGGATGGCGTCATGAAAATGTGACCACTTCAGGACTCGTCATTACCTCTAATTTTAGTCACCTCCGTTGAGCATACCCCGAGGCTTGCCGGGCTTGACCATTTTTTGACAATGTGTTGCCGCGAGGCCGTCTGAATCGACCATTTATGTAAATTTGGGATGGAAATGGACGGGGCCAAAAGGGCATTCTGGAGCTTTCAGTAAGGCGTCGCGTGCCATGCTTGAATCGGGCGGCGGGGGCGATTTTTCTGCGGCAATCGTGAATACGATTTTGCTTGCACTGTGGGTAATTCTGCCGGCTTTGGCAGTTGCTTACGCGCGCCAGTCTTTGCACGCACCTCGCCGTCGGCCGGAATTCATGCTGCAAAGGTCCGAAAGGGGCGAGCTCAAACGCGCTGTTGAGCTCTATGGACAAGTTCGCCATCGCCTTGAGCAAATGCGCGAGGGCAATGAGCTCATAAACGGCTTTTGGCGTACCGCGTTGGGACGACACAATATTCCCGAGCAAAATGAGGAACTGGAAGATCTCAAGGCTTACGCCCAGCATTTACAGGCGACGATCTCTCGCCTGAGAAGCCAACCGCTTTTACGGCTGAAATCGTGGATCAGCAGCAGAAGCGTGCAATACGCATTAGGCTTCGCCATTGTGGTTTATTGCGTGAGCTTCATACTTTTGTGGCTGCTTGCGTTTACGATTTCTGACCAGCCTGCCTGGATGCAAGAGTTTCAGGCGGAGGCGAACGCTGGGCCTGTCTGGTATCCGTTCGACGAACAATTTTTTGACGTCAATGCAGCGGCAATCGTATTTGCAGGTATTGCTACGCCGATCATCTATTTTATCCGGCGCTATAGTTTGCGCTGGCACTATGGTCTTGAGTTTTGCGTGTTCGCGGATCTGGCCGATATAGGACCGACCGAATCAATCTACGAATCCGATATTGCCTCCACTGACGATTTCGCTGCGGCGACCGACGGCATCGAGAACGATGAAGACTGGATTCGCATTCTCGGAGTTTCCGCGTCAGCTACGATCGAAGAGGTTAAAGTAGCCTACAAGACGCTGATCAAACAAAACCACCCCGATCGGGTGCAAGGCATGTCGCAAGCCCTCAAGAAGTTGGCCGAAATTGAAACCAAGAAAATCAACGCGGCCTATCGCCAGGCCTTGAGCGCGGCATCGCCTGCTTAATCCATTCTCGTCTCGCCTGTATGGCGCTGGCCGCAACTGAGGCCATTCAAATCCTCCAAACCGCGACTGAGTTTTGATGGACGCGGTCGGCTAAAAGCGATAATTCCTTTCCGGTTTGCCGGAGCCAATTTAAGCATGCAGCTCGCTTGCCCTGCCTGCGCGTGCGCGACTGCGCATCGAAAATTATATTCGAAAAAGTCCTGTGACATTCTGCAATGCGTTCAATGTGGTCTCGGCCGTGCCGAATGCGGCAGTTTTGACGTTCATAGCTACTATACCGAAGATTATTTCTCCGGGGCGCGCGGGGACGGTTACGCCGATTATCGCGGCAGCGAGCCGGTCTTGCGACGCGAATTTGCGCGAACGGTGCAATTCATTCGCCGTTTTCGTGGTGGTGGGCGCCTTTTGGAAATCGGATGCGCCTACGGATTTTTCCTGGAAGAGGCCCGGCGCCTTTATGATGTGGCCGGAATTGAAATTGCGGACGCCGCCGTTGCGTTTTGCCAAGCCCGCGGTCTTTTGGTGACCAACGGAGTTGCTGAGGAGTCTGTTCTCGCGCAATTTGGCATGCTCGACGTCATCATATTGTTGGATGTCATTGAACATCTTCCCGACCCGAAAGGCACCTTGGCTCTTTGCCGGCAACATTTGAATCCGGGGGGAGTCATCGTCATTACCACGGGGGACTTTGCCTCGTTTTATGCCCGTCTTGCCGGCCGGAGCTGGCGGCTCATGACGCCGCCACAACATCTTTGGTTTTTCACGCCGGAAAGCATCCGGCGCCTCTCGCATTCGCTCGGGCTTGAACTAGAAGCATACGATCATCCTTGGAAAGTCGTGCCGCTTGCACTGATTGAGTTTCAGATGCGCCGTTTGCTCGGAGCTAGCCGCGGCCGGTTAACCACCCTCGCAAATCGTATTGGTCTGCCGGTCAATCTGTTTGACGCGATGCGATGCGTGCTCCGCAACCCCGAACCTCCGCACGCTTGACGGGCGCTTCTGCTAGTTTCGCTGTCCTGTGCTATCCTTCCTGGAACCAATTTCGCGCGGCGCCGTTATGGGTATCGGCCTCGTCGTGGGAATCGTGGTGCGTTGCTGGGAAAGGCCGAACCGTGACTTCAAAACATCGCAAAAAGCCTGATACGCGGTCGATTTGGATCATCATTGCGGCTTTTAACGAGGCCGCGGTCATCGGTCCTATTGTTTCGGACATCGTGGGGCGAAGCTATCGTGTGGTTGTTGTCGATGACGGCTCGCATGACGCGACGGGGCAAATAGCGCTCTCCGCCGGCGCCACCGTCATCGCGCACCCGGTCAATCTGGGGCAAGGCGCTGCGCTTCAGACCGGCATCAAATTCGCGCTGCAGCAAGGCGCCGGTTACGTTGTGACTTTCGACGCCGACGGACAGCACCGCTCCTCCGATATTGCGCGGCTCATCGATGCTTTGATCGACCACGACGCCGCCTACGCGCTGGGCAGCCGATTCCTTGGCAGCTCGCGCGGCATGCCAATCGGGCGCCGGCTTCTGCTACAGGCTGCGATCTGGCTTACTCGGGTTATGACGGGTCTTCGCCTCACCGATACGCACAACGGCTTGCGCGCCATGACCCGTGAAGGCGCTAGCCGCATCTCACTGCGGCAAAATCGGATGGCGCATGCCAGCGAGCTCCTCGAGCAAGTCGCGGGAAGCGGACTGCACCATATCGAGGTGCCGGTGACGATCGACTATACCCGGTATTCATTGGCCAAAGGACAACGCCTTAGCGATTCCGTGGCTATCCTGTTCGACCTCTCAGCGCAAAAGTTGCACCGATGATCGCTCAAATCGGACTATCGATTTTGCTTGCGGGTGTCTTGGTCTATGCCTGGACCGAGTACCAGCGGGCCCCCATCATCTCCATCTTATCAATGCTTGTAACGGCGGCAGGACTTTACTTTGTGTGGCTGCCAAGTCATGCGACCAGGCTCGCAGCCTTGGTTGGCATTGGCCGCGGTGTCGATCTCATTATTTATGTTTGGGTCGTGATCAGTCTTATTCTGCTGCTCAACCTGCATCTGAAACTTCGTTCACAGGCGGAGCTGATCACGATCCTGATGCGAGAGGTGGCGCTCGCCAACGCGCGTACGGCAGAACCGAACAAATGATCCACGCGGCGCCGACCGAATAAGGGCCGATCAGGATCAGATTATAGCGTGTGTAGTGGTTGGCGACTGCGGCGTGCAATGCGAGCATCAGTACTGCCGGCGCCGCATAGAATATCAAACTGGGATCGCGCGCACGTACGGTCTGCAGCACCGATGCAACGAACAACGGCAGGAGCAATAACGTGACGATTCCGCCGGGCCACATGCCGCACCAGGCGAGAGGAATATTGACGGCCAAATAGCGCCACCAATTGTTGGCCATTTCATCGCGCACCAGCCGTCCGATCATCGGATCGATTTGGCCGTTCTGCTCAACCAAGACGTCACGCCGCTCGCGTCCGGTATGAAAGAAGCTTCCCGGCGTGTGGTACATGAAGCGGTGCATTGGGTCGGCGCCGTAGACTTTATCAAACAACAAATCGCCGATCCCCGGCGTGCAATAGGGGAAAGCGAGGAAAAACTCCTGTGCGGTCATGTCATCGTAGGCAAAGCGTTCAACCACCACCGCGGAAGCATATTCCTTGGTGAGCCCAAATTTTCCGAGCGAGACGTAGTTGCGCACCATCCACGGCGCAACGATGCACATTAAGGCAAGGGCAAATACCAACAAATGGACGCCGATCAGATTTCGAGAAAGTTTTGAAATCCAGTAGCCGAAGGCGAAGACCATCGCGAGAGCTACAGGCAATAGTGCTGCAAAGGAAGGCTTGGTAAGGGATAACAAACCCAATATCGCACCTGCGATGGCGAAGCGAATGGCTGCCGGCCGCATTAAGGCGCGCAAGAGCGTCCAGGCGAAGACACTGTAAATCGCGAATATTGCGCTCTCTGTCATGACAAACGAGAAGATGTGAGTCTCGCTGACGAGAGCGGCGGTAGCAAAGAGAACCGCAAAGAGGAACGTCCACGGTGGCCGTTGAAAAATCAGTTCCGCCGCGAAACCGATTGCGGCGGCGCCAATCGTCAGCAGGACCGAATTCAAAACCCGAATTGGTACCTCGTAGGCTTCGCAGCTTGATTCATCGCGATGGCCGCGGTTCGAATCGACGCTACAGCGAACCGCGTCCGCAAAGCGGTGATCGAGTTTCATTACCGTGAAAACCATCGCCGGAAAGACGGGTCCGAAGAACATGCCGGGCTGCGCCGGCTGGACGGAGCTATCGACGGGATCGAAAATGCCGTCACTGAATGTGCCATAACGGTCTAGGTCGTAAGCTATCGTGACATAAAAGACCTGATCGAAATCGCGGAGCTTCCAATCCGGGCGAATAAGAATGCTCAATCCGAAAATAAGCAGTGACACGACAACGACGCTGAACTTGACGGTTCGAACCACAAAAGAGGAACGGTCAGCCATCGCTGTTGCCGGATGCTCCAAGCCTCTCACGCGATGCCTTTGAGCGATGTCCCACCGTCGAGCGTGAGCACTTGCCCGACCAGCGCGTCGTTTTCGGCAATAAAGATCACAGCGTGAGCAACTTCTTCAGGTCGGACAAAGCGTCCAATCAATGTAGCACGCGCACAAGCCTCTCTGCTCTCGTTTGAGGCGCCGGCCCAAGCCGGCGTTTCGGTGTAGCCGGGCGCAACCGCGTTGACGAGGATTAGCGGAGCAGCCGATTTGCTCAACGTCGAAGTGACATTAGCCAGGGCCGCTTTGAAGGCGGAGTATTGGAGATATTCCGGATCGCCGGTAGCGAGATTTCCATAAATCGACGTGATATTTATGATCTTGCGCAAGTGCGACGATGGCATCGAGATAAATTCTCCACTCGTACGCATCGCTGACAGCAAAATATTTTTATACTCGTAGTCCCATATAGAGCCCTCGTTGAGGTCCCCCGACCGCACTTCACCGGCATTGTTGATCAGCACATCAACCGTGGATGTTGTTCGTTTGATTTCATCAAATAGCAATTTTATTGCGTCGGAATCCATGAGGTCGGCTTGGCAGAGGCGGCCACTTGAAACTTTCTCAACGCTCTTGAGCGTTTCCTGCGCGCCGACCTTATTCCTTCCATAGTGCACGAGCACATGCGCGCGTTTCTGGGCGAAAGCAAGGGCGACCGCCTTGCCGATGCCGCTCGAAGCGCCGGTCACCAATACGATTTTTCCCCGCAGGTCCATGAGTCATCATAATTCGAACTGCCGCCGCACGAAAATGGGACGCACGACGCGAATGCCTGTCGCCTTGTGCTGCCGAGTTCGGTACGGCGTGCTGCGTGTCGTGGCGAAAACACCGCAAGCGCGCCGGTTAAAGGTTACGGAGCTAGGATTAAAGCAGCGTCCGATTTGGCGGATCGCATGTGAAACTATTAAGACTTCCACCTCCTTGCGGCGTTAGCAGTGGATGCTTTGTTTCGCTTGCACTCCCTGTTTGTTCGCCGATTTCACAGAATGCAAACGTCAGATTCCCGCAAAAAGCTTGCCACAAGAGGGATCGTCCGCGGATGCAGATTAATCACGGCAGTTACGTTCTGATTTAGCGCTGCTCCGGCACTGCGGGATTGCGGTGTTGGAAGGATTCGGCTGTCCGGCTAAAGCTGACAATACCAATAATGCCGACGCCATAGACGGCCGGTTCTGATATAGGCGCCAAATCTGTTGCGCAGCAGAAATTGTTTTCTGGCGCTGTCATATTCGATCTTGGAAGCGACGCGGCAGTGATCAGCGGGAGGCTGTACCGCATTTGCTGATGAACAGAGAACCGCCAAGATTGTTGCAACGACCGCGAACGATCTTGCGGCCGCCGTGCTATTCTTCAGCCTGCACAATCGTCCACCGTTCATCGGCTCCAGCCCGCCCAATCAGCCACATCAGGTCAATCAAAGCTGTAAATGATACGACCAGTCAACGTAAGGCGAGCGACATTTAACCGGTCATCGCTTTAGCCTTACAACCAAAGGAATCGAACTAATGGCCTTCTACATTTGCACCGCCTGCGGCACGCAGCATGCCGAGAGCGAGCAGCCGCCAACTCATTGCGCGATCTGTGAAGAAGAGCGGCAATATATTCCCCCGCGAGGCCAAACGTGGACCACGCTTAACGCGCTGCGGCAAAGCCACACCAATACATTCCGCGAATATGAAAAAGCCATTATCGGCATCGGTTCGGATCCTGCATTCGCCATTGGACAAAGCGCGCTGCTCGTTCACACGGAACACGGCAATATCCTGTGGGACTGCATCGCCACGCTTGATGATGCGACTGTGACGATGATCGAAGGACTCGGTGGCATCGATGCCATCGCGATCTCGCATCCGCATTTCTATACGACGATGGTGGAATGGGCCCGTGCGTTCACCGCGCGCATTCACCTGCATGCCGCCGACAAGCAGTGGATCATGCGAAACGATCCCGCGATCGAGCTATGGGACGGTGAAACCAAGGCGCTGTGGGATGGGGTCACGTTGGTCCGTTGCGGCGGTCATTTTGAAGGCGGCGCGGTTCTGCACTGGGCGGGCGGGGCAGGGGGCCGCGGGGTGGTTTGCGTCGGTGATATTCTTACCGTGGCAACCGATCGGAAATGGCTGTCATTCATGCGCAGCTACCCGAATTTTATTCCCTTGTCGGCGCGCGCCGTTCATAAAATCGGTGCGGCGCTGAAGCCGTTCGCGTTCGAGACCATTTATGGTCACTATTTCGATCGCGTTATCGCCAAGGACGGTAAGGCAGTGCTGGAGGCCTCTGTCGCGCGTTACGTGGCGGCGATCGAAGGCAAGCGGGGCTATGAATGAGCGGTTGACCAGCGGTATCCCTGCGAGTTGTCGGGTCCGTTTCGCATTGAACGAAACCGCTCTTGTTCATCTGATCAGCGTGGTGGCCTGATCGACGATTGCTTGCGGCAAAGCGATGCCGAGAGACTTTGCGCTCCTGAGGTTGACGATCATTTCCACGCCGGTTGACTGATAGATCGGCAGATCCGCCGGTGCCGCGCCTGCGAGAACCAAACCGGAGTAGGCGCCGGCTTGGTGATACAGCTCCGCTAGTCTGGTGCCGTAGCTCATCAGGCCACCGGCAGCGGCAAAAGCAGTTCCCTGGAAAATTGCAGGAGTACTGTGGCGGGCCGCTAAGGAGCCAAGTTCAGCACTTGCGCCGAGAAGGAACTCATCGTCAGCGATGACGAGGCCGCCTGCTCGCGATTGGACGAGTTCAGCAAAGACATTGTTGAAGTCACGGCCAGTACTTGCCCGGATGGGCCTTATCTGCACGCTGACTTTCCGGGCGGACGCGAGTACATCGTTGATTTGTGCATCCTGGTTCGAATTCTCAGGATTGAGAAGAAATCCGAGCACAGGTGCGGTTGGAACTGCCGCGTACAGCAACTCCAACCGCTTCTGTTCTCGCCCGGCGGCCATGCCGGCCACGCCGGTCATATTCGCCCCGGGATGGTTGAGGCTAGCGACCAGTCCGATCTCGATGGGATTTGCACCGACCGCAAAAACGACCGGGATTTTTGTGGTCGCGGCTTTGGCGGCTAGCGCGGCTGGACCGCCCAAGGCGGTTATCAAAGCAAGCCGGCGATTGACCAGGTCGGCTGCAAGTTCTGGCAGTCGGGCATAATCGCCTTCCGCCGAGTGATATTCGACCGTCAGGTTTTGGTTTCTGGAGAAGCCTTCAACCTTCAGTCCCTCGTAAAAGGCCGAAAGTTTTAACGCCGTCGCAGCCGAACTATCCAGAACGCCAATGACCGGCGCAAGTGCTTGTTGGGCATTGAGGTGTCGCGGCAACATCGCCGCCCCGATTGCGGCAACGGCCGCCCGCCGTGTGAATCTACCCGTCATTCGATCGTTTGATCAATAACAGTGATCATCACGGATTGCGCTCCAAATCGGGCGAGCACGGGGTTTTTAGATTGACGGACAGGTCGAACCCGACAATAGGCTCGACCGGTAATCAACCAATGGCCGGCACCCTCATGAAGGTGAACGCGATTAGCGGAAGGGGTGTCCTCCCACAGTTGTAAAAAGTATTGTGTTTTCAATGCATTAATTCGACATGTTATCACTCCCCCACAAGTCATCCCACGAGACCAATAAACATCATCTTCCTCGGTAGGCGGGCAGAGCATGTCGCTCTGCCCCTCATTTCAGATGTCAACTTGTTCGGCAATTGTGAGCGCATCATCCACTTCAATGCCGAGGTAGCGAGCCGTGCTCTCGATCTTCCTGTGACCAAGAAGAAGCTGGACGGCTCTTAAATTGCCGGTGCGGCGATAGATTAGCGTCGCTTTGGTTCGACGAAGAGAGTGGGTCCCGAAGTTGTGCGGGTCCAAGCCAATGCTGGCGACCCATTCGGAAACAAAGCGGGCATACTGTCGTGTCGTTATACTCCGCTTTGAGCTGCGGCGACCGGCGAACAAAAATTCACCGGGCCTTTTGCCAACGGTCGTTAAATAATCATCGACCGTTTTGCCTGGTTTGTTCCGTCAGCTCGAACTTGACAGACTGGCCAGTTTTCCTCTGGCGGATGGTGGCTCGATCGATCGTATTTCCATTGGGCGCGATATCCCCGACCCTCAGTGCAACGACATCGCAGCCGCGAAGCTTGCTGTCGATTGCCAGGTTGAACATTGCCAGATCGCGTATTCGTCCCTCCAATTGCAGTTTGGTTCGGATAGACCACACGTGTTTGGGCCGGAATGGAGGTTTTGCCCCGGTCAGCTTTCCCTTGTTCCAAGGCGTACGTTCGTGTGTTGTTGCGACGGTGTTCTCGTAATCATGCATGGTCACGCTCCTCTGTTAATGAGGAGGACCATCTTGCTCCGTCGCACCCGAAGACCCTGTGCCCTGCGTGCCGCCGAATATCTGCTTTGAGGGGTAAAGCGGACATCGCATTTGACAGATGAAATGTCTGCTAATGACCCATAAGAGACATTCCGACACTTGTGACGAGTTGATTTGCATCAAGCTGCTTTGACTCCGCGAACGGCGAAAGCGCGTGCCTTGAGGTGTATGGCGCCGTCCGACGCGACGGGCAATGTTGCTTCAAGTTGACTTCTCAAGCGGGCGCGCAGGTCATCAGAAAGGCTCACACAGTAACCTGGTGCCGGGCCCTGTCCGCCGAGGAACGGCGACCAATAGTCATCAAAATTCTTGAATACAGTCGGCACATCGATTGCCCGAACCTCTGTCTGCTCTAGGCCGACGACGTCGTTCAGCAAAGAGCGTAAAGCCTCCCTGCGACAGAGTGGAAAGCGTCGGCCCTCATCGAGTTCACTTGCGGCTGGATCGAGTGCGACCGCCGCATCCCAGAAACGGCGGAGCAATTGCATCCCATCGGCATAGTCCCAAACGTAGGCCGCAACGGTGCCGCCGACCCGAACTGCGCGGTACATCTCGGTCACCGCCCTTGCGGCGTCGGGCACGAAATTCAGCACCAGGCCGGCAACCGCGACATCGAAGTCGCTGTTCGCGACCGGCAGAGCTTGCGCGTCCCCAACCTTGAACTTCGCGCGAGAATCCTGAGTGTGGCGGCGGGCATGAGCGATGAATCCCTCCGAGGGATCGACGCCGAGCACTTCACGCGGGGAGGCCGTTGCTAGAATCGTCTGCATGAGCGCACCGCTACCGCAGCCAACATCGAGCCAACGCGAATTTGCTGCTGGTGCCAGCCACTCGACAAACTCGCGTGCAACGCGACGGCTCCAGCGTCCCACGAAAGGTTCATAGGCGTCACCCAATGCCCACACGTCATGTTGCATGGTGTTTCGCACCGTCATGGTGTCTCCTTCCCAAAGCTCGTCACGAGCATACATTTACCCGGGACAATCCGACCACCGTGGGATTACATGACGAATGTCCGCTTTTGAGAGTAAAACGGACATTCAGCTGATCCGTTGCAATGTCCGTTTTTGACCCAAAGCGGACATGAGCGGTCCAATTTGGTGCGGCGCACGTGGTTCAGCGCCTTCACCGATACTGACCGGCGCCGCCGCCGTCATTGTCAGTGCAGATGACGACATGCGAAGCTGAAGCGGCATCATATCCGCCGTAGGTGGACCGTTATGCAAGCTGCCGAGGCCATAGCCGCGACGTACCTACCCGAAGCTTCGACCGCGCAGTTGCGCGATTTGAGCAGCCGACTGCAGGCTGCTCACGCCGCATTGAAGGCGGCCGGCCGCGAGCTAAACCTCACGCGCGGTAAACCTGCGACCGAGCAGGTCGCACTGTCGGATGCATTATTGACCGCGGTCACCGGCCGGGCCGACTGCCTCGCCGAGGACGGCACCGATTGCACTAATTACTACGGCAGCCCCCAGGGCCTGATCGAGACGCGGCGGCTGTTCGCGCCCATCATGGGTGCGCCACCCGAACAGATACTCATCGGCAACAATTCCAGCTTGGCGCTGATGCACGATGCCGTGGTGTTCGCGCTGTTGACCGGTGCGCGCGACGGCGGCGAGCCTTGGAGCCGCAGCCGCACGCCGATCGCATTTCTCTGCCCGGCGCCGGGCTACGACCGCCATTTTTCGATCTGCGAGCAGTACGGCATCCGCATGATCCCGGTGCGGCTGACTGGCCATGGCCCGGATATGGACGAGATCGAACGGCTTGTCGCCGATCCGCAGGTCAAGGGCATGTGGTGCGTGCCGAAATACTCAAACCCGACCGGCGAAACCTACGCGCCGGAAACCGTGGAACGCCTCGCACGCATGCCGGCCGCGGCCGACGACTTCCGCGTGTTCTGGGACAACGCCTATGCGGTGCATACCCTGACGGAAACGCTAGATGACCTTGTCAACTTCATGGACGCTTGTGCGCGCGCCGGCCAGCCGGATCGCGCGCTGGTCTTCGCCTCGACGTCGAAAATCACCTATGCCCAGGCGGGGCTCGGACTGTTTGCCGCTTCGCCGACCAACATGGCGTGGTATCTGAAGCGGCTTGCCTCGCGCACCATCGGGCCCGACAAGCTCAATCA